>JADGNR010000008.1 GCA_017883415.1 Bryobacteraceae bacterium
CCGAAGGAGACCAGCAGGGCATCGAGCTTGCGTTCCGCGAGCGAGGAAGCGACGGTGCGCCGGCGCCCGTCGAACTCGTTATCGCTCACGCTGCAACCCTCGCGCCAGAACGAGCGCCCGCTGGGCCAACTCGTCGGCGCCGCGCATGTCGCCGCTATTTTGGGACTGCTCGGAGAGCTTCACAAACTGAAGGATGCGGTCCACCTGGCTCCGCTCGTCCTTGTTCAATCGCCGCCGGTGCGCCTGCGCAATTAACCGGGTGACTTCGATCCGGGCATTCTGGGCCGAATCCTGAAGCCGTTTGAGCTCCTCCTGCGGCACGACTTCCTGAATGGGGGCGCGTTCCAGGGGCTGTTCCGGCACCGGTTGGGCCGGCGGTTCGGGCTTGGGCGCCGCGGGCGGATTGGTGCGCACGCGCTTGGGGTGCGGCGCAGGGGCTTCGGTGGACGCCTCCGCCGGCGGCGGCGGCGGCAGAGCATCGGGGGATACCGGCTGCGGCGCGGGCAGTTCCACCCGCGTCTGGGGAATGGAGAGCGGCTGCAGGGGCGGAGCGGGCGCGGCGGCAACGGGCTGGGGAGGCGCCGGCGGCGCCGCCACGGTCTTCGGTTTGGGGCGGAAGATGCAACCGCAGAGCGAAAGCGCCATCGCGGCGGCCAGGAGTGCTTCCACGCGTTTCGTCATGGGTGCCTCCGTCAGACGGCAATCGGCAGACGGATGAAGAAGGTCGTACCTTTCCCCGGTTCGCTGGTGAAATCGATTGTACCATCGTGGAGTTGCACGATCCGGAATGTCATGGCCAAGCCGATGCCGGAGCCATCCTTCTTGGTGGTGAAGTAGAGACGGAAGATCTTCTCGCGCAGCTCCTCGGGAATGCCCGCGCCGGTATCGGAAATGCGGATTTCCGCCGCATCTTCGTGGGCCAAGGCCTGAAAGCAGAGCTCGCCGCCTTCGGGCATGGCCTGCATAGCGTTCACCACGATGTTGAGGACGGCCTGCTTGAGCAGGTCGCGGTCCACCCGCACCTCCACGCCCTCGGCCTCCTGCTCCATTTTGACGCGGATATTGGAGGCGTCGGCCTGCGGCCGCGCGAGCTCCACGATTTCGTTCATGAACTGCTGCAGGGGCACGGTGCTGAGACTGAGCTCCACCGGCCGGGTGAAATCGAGGAAGGTTTTCACCACGCGGTCCAGGCGCAGGATTTCGCGGGAGATGATCTCCATTTGCGGCGCGACATCGGTGTCGCCGCGCGTGAGCTTGGCGCGCGCCACCTCGACATGGAGCAGGATGGCGTTGAGCGGATTCTTCACCTCGTGCGCCACGCCGCCGGTGATGCGGCTGATGGCGGCCAAGCGGTCGGCGGTCTGCAGCTCGCGGCCGAGTTTGCGCTGCGCCTCCGGATCGCGCAGCCGCACCAGGAGTCCGGAGCCCGCGTGGATGCCGCCGGGCAGGGTCTCCAGCATGTCGACGGAGAGCAGCACGACGGCGAGGGTGACCGCGACCTCTCCCGGCGGGCTCACGGGGACGCGGCGGTTGCGCACGCTCCGGCCGGTTTGCGACGCCTGGGCGATCAGCAGACCGAGGGTGGTGGAGGGCGGGAAGATCTCGCCGGTGGACTGGCCGGGCAAATCGCCGCGGTCCCTGCCCAGAAACTTCTCCACCGAGCCGGAAGCGAAGACCAGCCGCCGCTCGCGGTTGAAGATGAAGACGGCGTCCTCCAGATCCTGCAGCAGGTGATCGATATTGCCGCGCAGGTCCGATACTTCATCGTGCGCGCCGCGGAGCCGCTCGCTGAGCAGGCTCACCTTGGAAGCCATGACGGAGAGCTCGTCGGTAGCGGGCTTCGCCCGGGCGATGTCGGGCTGATATTCGCCGGCCGCGGCCAGATCGAGCATGCGGCTGACGTGGCGCAAACGGCGGAACGCGATGGTGGAAAACAAAAAGGTGATGCACACCGCGCCAATCAGCGAGAGGACGCCGACCTTGGCGTTTTCCTTTAACCGGCGCTGGACTTCGTCGTAGATCAGCTCCGGAGAGATGCTGACGCGCACGTAGAGCAGGGGGGGCTCGAGCTGGCGCTGGAGCTGGTAGTACTTGATGTCGCGGCGCAGCAGCACGCGCACCTTCTCATACCAGCCGCGCTGGGTGACCAGCGGCCGGAAATCCTCGTAGGGAGGGGAGCGCTTGCCGAGTTGGTCGGGAATGCTGTCGAGCAGGATCTCATTGTCGCTGTTGGGATCGACTACGGCCACCTCGATGATGGCGTGCGAGGCCAGCATGATGTTATGGAAGAGGGCCACCAGGGCGGGATCGCGCAGCGCTTCGCGAAGCGGCTTGGTGGTCTGCCGGTTGAGCGCCGACCGCACCTGGTCGACGGCCACGGTCTGCAGCATGTCGGCCCGCTCCAGCGTGGCGTCGAACTGCTGCTGCATATCGTTGTTGAGGGTCATGGCGGAGATGATGCTCACCATGAGAACGGCCAGCAGCACATAGCCCAGGGTCAGCTTGGCCTGGAGGGTCATGGGCGTTTAAGGAAAGGTCAGCAGCAGTTTTCCCGCGGTCTGGCGGCCTTCGAGCGCGCGATGGGCGGAGGCGGCTTCGGCGAGCGGGTAGGTGCGGTCGATGCGCAGTTTGAGCTGGCCGGAAGCGACCCAGCCCAATACGTCGCCCGCGCGCCAGAGCAACTCCTGGCGCGTCAGCAGGTAGTGGCCGAGCGAGGGACGGGTGAGGAAGAGCGACCCCTTGGCATTGAGGATCGCGGCATCGAAGGGGGGAACCGGGCCGCTCGATTGTCCGAAGAGCGCGAGCAATCCGCGCGGGCGCAGGCAGTTCAAACTCTTTTCGAAAGTGGTCTTGCCTACCGAATCGTATACCACGTCGACGCCGGCCCCGCCGGTGAGACGCTTCACCTCGGTTTCGAAATCCAGGGTGGTGTAGAGGATGGCTTCGTCCACGCCGTGCTGGCGCGCGATTTGCGCCTTGTCCTCGGTGGAAACGGTGCCGAAGACGCGCGCGCCGCGCATCTTGGCCATCTGCACGATCAGGCCGCCGGCGCCCCCGGCCGCGGCGTGGACCAGGCACGTTTTGCCGCTCGTCAGCGGATAGGTGGAATGGGTGAGGTAATGCGCGGTCATGCCTTGCAGCATGGCGGCCGCGGCGGTGGCAAAGTCGATCTGGTCGGGAATCTTGACCAGCAGCGCGGCCGGGACGACGGCGTATTCGGCGTAGGATCCGCGCGCCATGGCGTAGGCCACGCGGTCGCCGGGCGCCACTTCGGCGACGTCCGCGCCCACCGCCTCCACCGTGCCCGCGCCTTCGCTGCCCAAGCTGACGGGAAGATCGGCTTTATAGAGTCCCGTTCGGAAATAGACGTCGATGAAGTTCACCCCGCTGGCGGCCATGCGCACCAGCGCCTGCTTGGGACCGGGCGCGGGCACGGGCCCATCTACCAACTGCATCTTCTCGGGGCCGCCGGGCTCTTTCACCTGGATGGATTTCATCGGTAACCTCCGCGCAGCGCTCTGCGGGTATGAACGACCGTTGCATAGAGTAGCAGATACAGGAAAGTGAACGGAAACGCGGCCACCCGCGCGATGGTGCGAACCGCGCCGGCGCCTTCCAAGCCTGCACGAAAAAGCACAAACCGGGCGGCGTTGCCGAGGTGCCGGCGATCCAGCCAGAAATAGTCGCCGTTTTCATTGACCACAAACACTTTGGCCGGGACGCGAAGCGCCAGCGCCCATTTCCACTTGGTCATCAACGGTTCGCCGGAGCAGACGATCCCCATGTGCGAATAGCGGTTCCCGGCGAGTTCCCGGTAGAGTTTGCCGCGGGCCTGGCGGCCGCGATAATCGCCCACGCGGTAGACGCGCGTGGTGGCGGGGTCGAAGCCCTCCGGCAAGGCGGCGAAGCAACTTACAAGGTGGATGGGGACACCCTCGCCCCACGATTGGCGCAAGCCGCGCGCGAGGGCTTCGACGATGCCGCGCGAGCCGCTCTCCACCAGCAGAATGGCGGTAGCGTCAGGCTGGCGGCCGGTGAGGAAAGAGCGCACTCCTTTGACTATAGCGTGGCGGGGGAGGGTGAAAGCGGCGCTGCGGATTCAGGAACCGTGAGGACTGCGGAACGATGCGAGCTTGCCTGGGACTTCTCGGCGGCGCGCAGGCACCAGGTTCTCAGAGCGGGACGTGCGGGGGAGTTTGGATTCCACATCCGCAGAACGGCGTGATACGACCAAGTGCCTGAGAAGCCAGTTTCCGGAAACCCCACTTCAAGATCGCTTATCGGAAAAGGACCGCTTTGCGAGTGCGGCAGCGGGGAGTACGATGTTGTGCATGAGGCTCTCCGCCCTCCTGCTTCTCGCGATCGCCATCATTTCCGTAGCTGTAATAGTCACGCCCGCCCTAGCCGACAACGATACCCCAGCGACGTTATCGAGGAATAGCACGTCTGCGGGACGATAACGCCGTTACGGGAAAGTGCCGGACGGTTAGCCGCGCCAGCCTGCAACCGATCCCGCGAACCCAGGTTCGGAATGTCAGGCGGCAGCAGGAGGGCGCACTTCCTTCTTGATGCGGGCAGCGGCCGCATCCTCTGCGATTGCCAGCGATGTGTGTCGCCCGTAATGCCCCGCTGCCCTTTGACGATTCCCCCGATCCGGTTGGCGGGCACTCGCAGGGCGAGAGCCAGCGCGTTGACCGTCAATCCCGCTTCGCTCGGTCTTCGGAGAACAGGCCGGGGGCGCCCGCATTTGGTAGTACGATGACCTTAGAGCGAACCCATCAGGAGGGAGCCAAAGTGCCCAGGCGGAATGTCAATCTGACCGACAAGCTGGACCGCTTCGTGCTGGAGAAAGTTGAGAGCGGACGCTACCAGGACGCCAGCGAGGTGGTGCGCGCGGCACTGCGGATCCTGGAACGCGAGGAACAGCAGTACGATGCGAAGCTTGCCGCCCTGCGTGCGGCCGTGGACGATGGCGAAGCCAGCGGCGTTGCCGAGGGAGACGTATTCGCGCGCGTGCGGGAAACCCTCGATCTCGCTGCGAAGCCGCGCTAGGCAGTGGCTCTGTTTCGTTTCACCCGGCGTGCCGAGGCTGACTTGCTCAATATCGGCACCTACACTCTGCGCACCTGGGGCGGGGACCAGGCCGTCCGATACCTCGGCGAACTTGACGCATGTTGCCAAATGTTGGCCGGAAATCCTGCGCTCGGCCGACGTTGCGATAACGTTCGCCCCGGCTTGCGACGCATGGAACACGGCCGCCACGTCGTGTTTTACCGGGCGGACGCCGAAGGCATTCTCGTCTTGCGCATCCTGCACCAGCGCATGCTGCCGGAGAGACAGTCCCTGGACGACGACCAGGGACCGTAGTGGGCGAAATCGAGGAGGCCCTATGCCGAGCCGCGGCCAGCCGCCTCTACGCTAGTAGTGGGGTCGGCGCCCGACCACGTGACGTCGGCCGTGGGGCCATAGGTGGACGGCACGGTGCGGCCGAGCAGGCGCAGGTATACGGTGAGCTGGGTGCGATGGTGCGCCGAGTGCAGCACGCGGCGCCAGAAGATCCAGATGCGCTCCCGCTCGACCCCGAAAAAGCTCACCGGTTGCAGCCAGTCCGCTTCGCTCCCCGCGGCGAGCATCGCCAGACGGGGGATGGCCAGATCCAGCAGGCGCGCGGTGAAGGCCTCGGGCGTACGCCCGGCGGGCAACACTTCGGCGGCGGAAGGCTCGGAGAACGCGAGGAACTCGCCAAAGAACCGACGCTCGGAAAGCAACTGGTGCTTCATGATCTCTTCGACGGTGGACGAGCGCGCGTGCGGGCGCCAGGGCAGGTCGTCGCCAGTGAACAGCCGCCAGACGGACGCTGTCTTGTTGGTCTCGCTGGCATAGGTATCGACCAGGTGCTGAAAGACCGGCGCCGCGGCGCGCGGGATGTGCTCCTGGGGGATTGCGCTGTGCTCGTAGTTCATCTGCGAATTTCCGGCGCTCCTATTTTACCGGGAGCGTACGGCAAATTGTGGGGCGGACCCCTGGCCGGCTGATCCTTCGCGCGAAGAGCGGGTCCAGGGGGACCCGCGCGGACCAGGGGGTCCGCCCCACACGTGGCATACTGAAATCGGAAGTGCGGGGGAACGGGCTGTGCGCATAGCGCTTCTCCAGATCAATACCACTGCCGGGGACATCGACGGCAACTCCGCGCTGATCCTGCGCGGGGTGCGCGCGGCGCAGGCGCAGGGGGCGGACCTGGTGGTCACCCCCGAATTGGCGCTGATGGGGTACCTGCCGCGCGACCTGCTCATGAGCGGGGGGTTTGTGCGGCGCGGCTGCCAGGCCCTGGAACGTATCGCCCGGGAATTGGCGGACGCCCCGGCGGCGCTGGTCGGGGTGGCCACGCCCAATCCCGCCGAGATCGGCCGGCCGCTGTTCAACAGCGCGGCGCTGCTGGAGCGCGGCGTCGTGGGGCCGGTGTTCCACAAAACGCTGCTGCCCACTTACGACGTATTCGACGAAGACCGCTATTTCGAACCGGCGCCGGAGCCGGGCATCCTGGAGTGGCACGGGCGGCGCCTGGGCATCAGCATCTGCGAGGACGTGTGGAACGACCGCGACTTCTGGCAGCGCCGGCGCTATCACCGCGATCCCATCGAGGCGCTGGCGCAATCCGGCGCGCAGGCGATCGTGAATCTCTCGGCCTCGCCGTTCACCGTCGGGAAGCAACCGCTGCGCGAGCGCATGCTGTCCCAGATGGCGCTGAAATACGGCCTGCCGCTGGTGAGCGTCAACCAGGTGGGCGCCAACGACGACCTGATCTGGGACGGGCGCAGCGCCGCCTTCGACGCCGCGGGCCGCATGCTGGCGCGCGCCAAAGGATTCGAGGAAGACCTGGTGGTGGTGGACCTGGACGCGCGCACGGGCACGATCGCCCCGGACGATTTCACCCCCGAGGCGGAGATCTGGAACGCGCTGGTGCTGGGGGTGCGCGATTATGCCCGGAAGACGCGTTTCTCCAGCGTGCTGCTGGGGCTGTCCGGCGGCATCGATTCGGCGTTGACGGCGGCCCTCGCAGCCGAGGCGATGGGGCCGGACAACGTCCTCGGCGCGATGATGCCCTCGTGCTATTCGAGCGCGGGCAGCGTCGACGATTCCCAGGAACTGGCGCGCAACCTGGGAATCCGCACCGTCGCGCTGCCCATCACCGGCATCACCACCGCCTACGACGGCGTGCTGGCGGAGGCCTTCCGCGGCTACCCGCCCGATGTCACCGAGGAGAACATCCAGTCGCGCGTGCGCGGCAACCTGCTGATGGCGCTTTCCAACAAATACGGCGCCCTGCTGCTGACCACGGGCAACAAATCCGAGATGGCGGTGGGCTACTGCACGCTTTACGGGGATATGAACGGCGGGCTGGCGGTGATCGCGGACCTGCCGAAGACGATGGTGTATCGCGTGGCGCGATGGCGCAACCGGCGCACGCCGGACATCCCCGAGGCTATCTTCGCCAAGGCGCCCTCGGCCGAGCTGCGGCCGGGGCAGACCGATCAGGACAGCCTGCCGCCCTACGACCTGCTGGACCAGATTCTGGAGCTGCACGTGGAGCAGTGCCAGTCGGCGGACGAGATTATCGCCCAGGGCTTCGACGCGCCGACGGTGCGCCGGGTCCTGAAAATGGTGCGCATGGCGGAGTTCAAACGGAAGCAGGCGGCCCCGGTGCTCAAGGTGACTTCACGAGCTTTCGGCACGGGGTGGCGGATGCCCATCGTCCGTCAGGAATGATAGGATCCTAGAGAGGAGTCGCCCGTGAAAAACCGGATCGCCGCCGCGTTGCTTCTCGTGATTGCCGCTTTCCTGGCCGGATTCGTTCCGCAGTATGCCCGGGCGAAGCGTCTCGAAGAGGAGCTGCTCGCCGCGCGGCAGGACAACGCCCGCGCGCAGCTTCGCGATCTGGCGGGACTGGCATACATCCAGGCCAGCCAGAGAAATTACGGACTCACCGCGGACGCCTGCGCCCGCTTCTTCGACCGCGCGCGCGAACTGGCCAACCAGACGCCCGACGCGAACGGCAAGAAGCCGCTCGCAGACCTGTTGAGTTTCCGCGAACGGATTTCGGCCGGGCTGGCGAAGGGCGATCCCGCCGTCTTGAACGATCTACAGGCCCTGTTCCTGAGGACGCGAGACGCCACGGGCGCGTCCGGCGCCCGGTAGCGGGGGCCGCGGGCTAAGCGTTCCGGCTGCGCGTACCTTTGTTAGACTACCCTTCATGCGGTGGGGCAGGCGCTTTCGCCTGCCAACCGCTCAGTTCTCATGAAGCTATCGATCCTCATGCCGGTGTACAACGAGCGCACGGTGGTGGCTCGCTGCGTTTCCCTGGTGCTGGACGCCCGGCTGCCGGAGAACATGGAGCGGGAACTGGTGATCGTGGACGACTGCTCGACCGACGGCACCTTCGACATTCTGCGGCGGCTGGCTGGGGAGTTTCCGCAGATCCGCCTGTACCGGCACGGGCGGAACAGCGGGAAAGGCGCTGCCGTGCGGACGGCCATAGAAAAGGCGACGGGAGATTTCGCGCTGATTCAGGACGCCGACCTGGAGTACGACCCCGGCGAATACTCGCGGCTGTTGCGCCCGCTGCTGGATGGCCACGCCGACGCCGTCTTCGGGTCGCGCTATATGGCGGGCGAGCAGTCGCGCGTGCTTCCCTTCTGGCACTCCATGATCAACAAGGGTCTGACGCTGGTTTCCAACATGTTCTGCAATCTCAACCTCACCGACATGGAAACCTGCTACAAGGTTTTTCGCACGGACCTGCTGAAGAGCATTCCCATCCGCTCCGACCGTTTCGGGTTTGAGCCGGAGATCGTCATGAAGAGCGCCAAGCGGAAGCTGCGCATCTACGAGGTGCCCATCAGCTACCACGGCCGCACCTATGAAGAGGGCAAGAAGATCGGCTGGAAGGACGGATTGAAGGCGCTGGGCGTCATCTTCCATTTCTGGCTGATCGACGACCTCTACGCCGCGCCTTACGGGCGGGGGGTTCTGAATAATCTTACGGGCACGCCGCAATATTTGAGCTGGCTGGCCCGAACACTCCGGCCCCACATCGGCGATGAGGTGCTGGAGGTGGGAGCGGGAATCGGCAATATCACCGGCCGGCTCATGGGCAAGCGGATGAGGTACGTGGCTGGGGAAAAGGACCCGCTCCACCTTCACGCCCTAAACAACCGGTTTCTGCGCACGCCGAACGTGGTGGTGCGGCCGATCGATCCCGAGCGGCCGGAAGATCTGGCGGATCTGAAGAACTCGTTCGATACGGCGCTTTGCCTGAACGTCCTCGAATACGTGAACGATCCGGGCGCGGTGGTGCGTTCTCTCGGCGCCGCGCTGAAGCCGAATGGGGTGCTGGTGGTGCTGGTGCCTTATGGCCGGCGGCTGTTTGGAAGCCTCGATCGGAGCCTGGGACACAAGCGGCGCTTTGGCGCGGCGGATGCCCGGGAATTGCTCGACTCGCAGGGCTTCGCCGTGGAGAAGATGTGTGGCTTCAATAAAGCGGGCTCGCCGCCGTGGTGGGCCTATAGCCGGGTTCTGGGATCGCGGAATATCAGCAAACCGGTGCTAAAGATTTTCGACAAGACGGTTTGGTTCTGGAGCCGGCTCGACTGGCTGATGCCCTGGCCGGGCCTCTCGCTCATCGCGGTGGCGCGCAAGCGCGGCGGTCCGCCCCTCTCCGGAGTGTCCGGCCAGGCGAGCGACGCCGTGCCGGAACTGTCCTCCCGGACCTGATCCGCGGATCCGGCCGTCCGGAAGCGTCCCGCAGACGCTGCGGTGGCGCAAAAAGGCCGGCTAACGCACCATACTGCCGGACGTCACCGCCGTGGAGAGTACGCAGGCGGTGGGGATCGCGCGGGCCGATTGCACCGGGCGGCTTCGCGGTTTACCAGACCCGCAGCGGCACATCGCCGGGCGTGAATCCGATGCCCAGCCGCACGTCGTAGACGGTGCGGTTGTAGTTGGTGAAATCCCCGCTGCCGTAGTGGTGGGCGTTCAGGCTCAGGACCGCATGCGTACTGTGCACGATCTCCCGGCTCGCCGAAATGGTTCCGTAAACATCCCGGTATCTGCCGCTGATGTTGGAGATCGACTTGGCCGACGAGTATCCGGCTCCGCTGTTGAAACTCCAGCGGCGCAGCCCGGTGTAGGAATACCCCGCCATGGCCACGGTCGCTTCCGACGTCAGAAACAGTCCGTTGCCGGGAGTCACCGTATGTCCCCCGGAAACGTAGAACACGCCTTGGTGAAACGTCTGCGACAGCCGGCCGCTGGCGTTCGGGGTGTACGTGATGCCATGCGCGATGGCGGTACCCTGCGTGATGCCGAGGAGAGCGGCCACCGCTGGGTCGAGCGGCACCGATTGGATGAATTTCGTTTCCACGCGCATGGCCCCGCCATAGCCGGAAAACTCAAGCGTGCGCGTGATCTGAATCGCATAGGATAGTGCGACGCCATGCAGATCCGTGCCGCTGAAGATGCCGGTGAAGTCGTAATGCGTGTAAGAGTAGTTCACCCCCACTGTGCTGCGGCGCGTCAGCCGGTATTGCATGTCGCCGCGCGCGCTCGCGCCCACGACTCCGAACAGGGCCGTGGACCGGCGACGGTTCGTAAAACCATCGCCGCCCAGGTCAAAGGAAAGGCGCGCCGATTTCTGGAAGCTCAAATCGGCCTGCGTGCTCAGATAGATCGTGCGATTATCGAAGAAATCGGTCTGCGGCACATTGGTCGTGGAAGGATCGAAGGGCACGCTCTGGGCGAGTCCCAGAACCCCATAACTTCGGGAGAATACGCCCGCACTCTCGCGCAGCGTCAGCATGGCGTGGCGCGTAAACTGGTGGGTGATGCCCAGCATCAGGGATTGATTGGTGGAATCGAAAAAGGACGCTTTCACGTAGTGGTCGAACGAACCCTGGTACTCCAGGCCGATCTTGGTGTGTTTCCAGCTATGCACGCCGCTGACGCCGCCCCGCAAACTGACGCCGAAACTGGCTAGATTGCCGATTTGCCCCTGGGAATTGACGCTCGCGCCGGCTAGTCCCGTGCTGTAGACGCTGTCAAACTCGATGTACGGGCGAAACGAAAGTTGCGGCGTGTTCATGGCGGAAGGCGCCTCGCCGCGGGATAGGATGGCCGGACCGGCGTATTGCGCGAAAGCCGGCATGGCGAGAGCTAGGATTGCGACCGCTCGTCCGAGATTCAACTTGTGCCTCCGTAAGCCGCCCGAAGTGGGAATCGACGGTGACGGCCAAAATTTAAGTCTGACGCGTCCTTTTGATGGGTGTCAAGCTGCCACAAGAGGAGGACCAGGGTCCTGGTACCAGGCGCCGGGCGGTATGATAGGCCATTGACGGCCCTCCGATGAACGCGAAGAAGCCCAAGGTGGTGGTGGTGATGCCCGCGTACAACGCGGCCAAAACCCTGCACATGACGTATGCCGACCTGCCGCGCGACATGGTGGACCTGGTGATCCTGGTGGACGACGGCAGCTCCGACGAAACCGCGCGCATCGCCCGCGATCTGGGGCTGGAGTTGTTCATCCACGACCGCAATTACGGCTACGGCGCCAATCAAAAGACGTGTTACCGGGAAGCGTTGCGCGCCGGCGCGGATATTGTGGTGATGGTTCACCCCGACTATCAGTACGACCCCACGCTGCTGCCCGAAATCATCGCCCCCATCCGGGAAGGGAAAGCCGATGTCGTGCTGGGGTCGCGCCTCATGGGCCTCAGCCCCATGCGGCAGGGGATGCCGTGGTGGAAATATTACTCCAACCGCTTCCTCACCATGTTGGAAAACCTGGTGTTCGGCCTGCGTCTTTCCGAGTACCACACCGGCTACCGGGCGTTCCGGCGCGAGGTTTTGGAATCGGTCAATCTGCAGATGAACTCCGACCAGTTCATTTTCGATCAGGAGATTCTGGCGCAGATCGTCAATTTGCACATGCGCATTGCCGAAGTGCCGGTTCCGACGCGCTACTTCGCCCAAGCCTCGTCCGCCTCCTTCGTGCAGAGTTCCATCTACGGCCTGTCCATCCTTTGGGTGCTGGCGCGGTACCTGCTGCACCGCGGCGGCATCCTCCACCAGCGCCAGTTCGACAGCCTGGAACGGCGCTACAAGAGCGCCGCAGAAGCCAAACAGCCCCGCTAGGGTCGGACTCGACGCGGAGGCGCGGAGCACGCGGAGGCCACGCGGAGAAGCAAGGAAAACTCAGCTCACCGCTGTCCCCCGTGTCGGCGTCTGAACCTACATCGCCTTCTCCGCGTCGAGGTCTGCCGAATAGCCCTCGCTATCGGTGGCGCGGCGTGGCCGCCTCCGCCCGCGACCGCAGGGCTTGATGATGGCGTTCGGCCAGCCAGAGGATGGCGCCCAGGAGGAGGGCCATGAGGGGGTCGGTGATCTCGGGAACGTGAGCCGGGAGCCAGCGCTGCAGGAATTCGATGGCGGCGAGCCATGCCGCCACTGCGGCGACGGCCGGGAGAAAGCGGCCCCAGGCTACGCGGCAGAGCCAGATGGCGGCGCCATACCAGTAGCTCTTCAGCAGCAGGATCGCGACCACGGTAATCCAGTCGGCCGAGAGCGCGGCGGCGAAGGGAATCCAGGAGAACGGCTGCGGCGAGGCGGCGATGCGCGAAGTGGCGAGTCCCTGGAGGGCCAGAAAGGCGAACAGGAGGATGGCCAGGATGTGCGTGCGGCGCCGGCGGTGTGCCAGCCAGAAGCTCCACGCCCCCCAGGCGGCGAGCGCGCCCGCCATTTCCGCCACGCCGATGGTGCGGCTGGCGATCACCAGGCGCAGCGGCAGCAGAGCCAGCAATAGCGGCATCGTCCGGGCGACCTTGCCGGCGCCCACTATGCCCTCCAGCAGGAGCGCGGCCGCCATCCAGGCCACCAGGGCGCCCCCAAAGTCGATGCCCCGAAAGGAGTTCGCCGACCGCAGGAAGAGCAGGTGGGCCATCAGTTGGGTTCGGCCCAGCGAGGGAAACAGCGGGAACACCTGGTATGCCGCCCAGCAGGAAACCAGGAGCATGGAACTGGAAAAGTGAAAGAGCCCGCCCGCCCTCAACCGGGACAACCCGCGGACGAGAGAGCGTCGGTACAGGGAGCCCAGGGCCGCTCCGAGACAGGCGCCGACGACGTTCGTCGCCACATCGGAGAGCGCGCATTGCCGCGAGTCGTCGAAGATCTGCAGCATCTCCATCGAAGCGGACAAAGCCAGGGCTAGCAGGAACGTCGCGGTAACCGCACGCAGGGCCCGCGACGCGCCGTCTCCCGCGAAGGCCAGGAAGCCGAACAAACCGAGGGGCATATACAGAGCGACGTTGACCAGAATGTCGCGCAGCAGAAAGCGGTCGAATGGGCCGGGCCCGCTATCGAGCAGGATCCAGAGCGGGCTCGCGGAAAGCGCCACGGAATGGAAGTGGAACGGGTAGAGCGACCCGTAAACGATCAAGCCGCAGAAGATCAGTAGTATCCGATACAAGGCTTGGAGACCATTCTAAGCGAAGTGCGGTGCGTCCAAATCATGGCCTCCACGGCCGGCCGCGTACCCGCGTCGCGAAGGCCGTCCGCCGCCTTGACAATTCCGCCCTGGTGCCGCACACTTTCCTATAGCCAGCTATAGGAACGCTGCCCATGCCCAACCACCACAACGACCGGCTCCAGGGCACGCTGGACCTGCTCGTCCTCAAGACCCTCGCCTGCCGCGGGAGCATGCACGGCTACGGCATCACGCTCCACATCGAGCGCATCTCCGAAGACATTCTCCGGCTGGAAGAAGGCTCGCTCTATCCCGCGCTCCACCGCATGTCCCAGGCCGGATGGCTGCGCGCGGAATGGGGCGCGTCGGAGAAAAATCGCCGGGCCCGCTATTACACCCTCACCGCCGCCGGCCGCCGCCAACTGGCGCAGGAGGAAAAAAGCTGGGCCCAGTTGACCGGCGCCGTCAATCGCGTCCTGCGTTTCACTTAGGAAGGGAGAACTTCGCATGTCCTGGAGCCATCGTTTCTGCAACCTGTTTCGCCGCCGGAAGGTGGACGCCGAAGCCCAGGAGGAGCTGCAGTTCCACTTCGTGGCCCGCCTGGAGGAGAACCTCGCTCAAGGCATGTCCCCCGAGGACGCCCGCCGCGCGGCCGCCCGCCAGCTCGGCGGCGCGCTGCAAGCCGGCGAAAAAGCGCGCGACGCCGACCTGCTCCTCTGGCTCGACACGCTGGCCGGCGACATCCGCTACGGCTTCCGCAACCTCCTGGCCTATCGCGGCATCACCGCCATCGCCGTGCTCTCGCTCGCCTTGGGCATCGGCGCCAACACCGCCATCTTCAGCGCCATCCGCGCCGTCCTCCTCCGCCCGCTGCCTTATCGGGACCCGGGACGCCTGGCCATGCTCTGGCTCGACAACCGCCGCCTCGGCCTGCACAACGACCTCACCAGCTATCCCAACTATCTCGACTGGAAGAACAGTCGCGTCTTCGAAGACATGGCCGCCTTCGTCCCCACCGATGTCATCCTCACGGGCTTCGAGGAACCGGCGCGCGTGGCTGCGGTGCTGGCCGACTGGAACCTCCTCCCGGTGCTGGGTGTTTCCCCCGCGCTGGGGCGGAATTTCACAGCCGCGGAGACCGAGCCCAATCGAAACCGCGTGGTGATTCTGAGCCACGGATTGTGGCAGCGGCAATTCGGCGCCGACCGCCACGTCCTGGGCAAGTCCGTCGAGATCAATGGCACGCCGTCTCAGATCGTGGGCGTAATGCCCGCCGGATTTGCGTTTCCCGACAAAGACGCGCAGATGTGGATGCCGCTGGCGCTCAGCCCCCGTGCCCGGGCCAATCGCAACGGGTTTTTTCTGAGCGTCATCGGCCGTTGGAATCCAGGCGTCACCAGGGAACGGGCGCGCGCGGAAATGTCCGCCATCGGCGCCCGCCTGGAAACGCAGTTCCCCGATTCCAACAAAGGATACGGCGTGTGGGTGGTGCCGCTGCTGGAGCAGGTGGTAGGCACCATGCGCCAGGCCCTCTATGTGCTTCTGGGGGCGGTGGCCTTCGTGCTGCTCATCGCCTGCGTCAACGTGGCCAACCTGTTCCTGGGACGCGGCGCGGCCCGCAGCCGCGAGATCGCCGTCCGTGCCGCCCTCGGCGCCGGCCGCCGCCGATTAGTCCGCCAACTCCTGACCGAAAGCGCCGTCCTGTCCCTCCTCGCCGGCGGACTCGGATTGGCGATGGCCTATGGCGGCCTGCGCGGGCTGGTGCTGCTCGCCCCCAAGGACCTGCCGCGCCTCGACGAGATCTCCATCGATGGCGCCGTCCTCTCCTTCACGCTCGGCGTCTCTTTGCTGGCCGGCATCCTCTTCGGAATCCTGCCCGCCTTCCGCATCTCCCGCGTCGATCTGAACGAATCTTTGCGCGAAGGGGGACGCGGCATGGCCGGCGGCCGGCGCGCCCGCCTGCTTCGATCCGCGCTGACCGTGGCCGAGGTGGCCTTCTCTATGATTCTCCTCACCGGCGCCGGCCTCATGATGCGCAGCCTGCTCAACCTGCGTGCCATCCACCCTGGATTTCGCACCGAGAACATGCTCACCTGGCGCATCTCGCCGCCGCGCACGAAGTACCGCACCGGTCCCGAGATCGCCGCTTTCTATTCCGCCCTGCTCGAGCGCATACGCGCCCTTCCCAACGTGCGGGGCGCCTCGGCCACCACCGATATCTTTCTTTCCGAAACGCCCAACTCCGGCAGTTTCTCGGTGGAAGGCCACCCCGATCCGCCGCCCGAACAGCAGATCGAAGCCACCACCGACCGCATCAGCCCGGAATATTTCCGGACCATGGAAGTGCGCCTCGTCGCCGGCCGCTTCTTCGACCAGCACGACAGCGCGGAGACGACTCCGGTGGCGATCGTCAACGAGACCATGGCGCGCCGCTTCTGGCCCGGGGAAGACGCCGTGGGCAAGCGCTTCAAGTTCGGCGACGCCGCTTCGCCGGACCCCTGGCTCACGGTGGCCGGCATCGCCGCCGATATGCGGCGCCAGGGCATGGACAAGCCGGCCCGCTGCGAGACTTTCCAGCCTATGGCGCAGCGGCCCGCCTCCGGCATGACCGTGGTCGTTCGCACCGCATCGGACCCCGCCCGGGCCGCCGGCCCGGTGCGCGACGCCGCCCGTGCGCTCGAACCCCACGCGGTTTTCTTCGCGCGCTCCACCATCGCCGAGCAGATTGGCGATTCGCTCTCCCAGCGCCGCTTCGAGACGCTCCTGCTGGGCCTGTTCTCCCTGCTCGCGCTGGTGCTCGCCGCCGTCGGCATCTACGGAGTGGTGTACCAGTCCGTCGCGCAGCGCACCAACGAAATCGGCATCCGGGTGGCGCTGGGCGCGCAAAAGGCCAGCCTGCTGCGCATGGTTGCCGGTGAGGCCCTGACCCTGGTTGGACTGGGCGCCATCGCAGGCAGCCTCGCCGCCTTCGCCATCTCGCGCACCCTCTCCAGCTTCCTCTACGCCGTCACCGCGGCCGACCCGCTGACCTACGCCGCCATGATCGCCCTTCTCGCCGTAGCCGCCGCCTTTGCCAGCCTGATCCCCGCGCGCCGCGCCACATCGGTGGACCCAGTCCACGCGTTGCGCTATCAGTAACCCCTCACGCGGGACGCCGACGGCAGGCCGTGCCCCAGGGAGTGCCAGCCAGGTCTCCGGCCGGGCTCGGCGAGCGGCGTCTGCCCCGCCAAATGCGATCCGCGGCTCACCCCATTCTCTCGCGGTCGTGGCTGGGATCGGGGGCCGCGCGCGTCATCCCTCGGCGCGCTATGGCGGCCCCGGAGGCGGCCCCGTGGTGGGGTGGGTTAGCAGCGTATCTGGCGCGGCGGGCGAAGCTCGCCCGGCCCAGTTCTCCAAAGCGTGCCTTGGCACGGGACTTAATGAGGCGGAACTGGGTTTGCGTGAGATCCATCTCCCGGCAGATCTCGCCCGGCGCCTGTTCCTCAAGATAAAAACGGACCAGCACCTCCCTCTCCCGCTGGTGCAGGCTCTGCAGGATGCGCAGGGCGAGTTCCTGGCGCTGCCGTTGGATGATCCGGCGTTCGGGGTCGAGCTGGTGGTCCGACATGTCCCTTTCAAATTCGAGACTGCCCTGGCGGCGGCGCTGCTCGACCACGTGATCGATATGCCCGGCCACCTGGCGCCGGATGATGGTGCGCACGTAGCCCATGAGGCGCTCGGGATCCCGCAGTTCGCCGTTGCGGATGGATTGGGTGATGATCACATACACATCGTGGATCGTATCGTCAAGATCCTGGGGACCAAGCTGGCGGCACAAATAAAAACGGACGCCCCGGGAAAAGACCCGATACAGTTCCTCCATGCCGGACGGATCTCCGGCTCGAATTCGTTCGACGAGGCCGGACCAGGACGGATCCGTGGAGCGGTCGCCGGACGGCACGTCCGGTTCCGCTCGCAAAGCAAGCGCGTTCATCATCGTTACCAACCACGAACAACCTCACCAAAAGGCCCAAATAGCAGGGTGGCGCGGCACGCCGGCAATCACTGCCAGGTGCGCCCGCGATACGTTTGTTTGGGATGGGCGCCGCGGCTTCGCGGAAACAGATCACCGCTTTCCACGCAACAGGGCAGGCACAGGCTTCCCGCGTGCGGCCCTTTCCTCTCTGAAGAAGCGGGACGCCGGGTACGGACCTAGCCGCCGTACCGGCAAACACAAATAAAAGACAACAGGCCTGCATTTCGGCCGTGTTCCAATAATCCAATTCGGTTCAGTCTGGAATACAGCTTAGAAACGCTGAGAACTGAAGATTAGACTTTTATATTTCTTCAAGAATATACGTTCGCAAGAGTATTCCTAAAAAAAATAATACATCTTTTATTTTAATTAATACTTCCCCCCAAATAGGGGTAATGCGGGAATTTTAATGGGGGAATACGGAGGTAACTTAACAAACTGTCGATCCAAAATACTCCAAAGGATAACAATAATTGCGTATGTCGCACCGAGCCGCCTCACCCCACCCTGCTGGCGCCTCCTTCCGGCCCGGCGAGCGACGGCACATGGGCCCTGATCGAGGGCGCGACCTGGCCGCTTCCGCCAACGCGTGCAGGGGAGGGACAAAGGTCGCCGTGCGTCGCGCGGCATCCGAGAAATGCCGGCCAGCGGAGTGCGGTGCGGGAAGCGCGGCGCCGGGGCGGCCTGCTTGGGCCGCTTGCGGAGTGGCAGCAGGCAGACCGGGAAGGGGAGGCGCCGGCGGCGGAATCGGGTTTCTGGCCCAACGGAACGGGCAGCAGGCATAATGGAGAGAATGACGCCTGAGACGATTCCCGAAACCACATTGCCTGCGGTCCCGCTGACGGTCGAGGGTGCGAGCGTGCTGCACCAGATGATGCGTTTCCGCTGGCCCGCCTGGCGCGCGCTTCCGGCCGAGGCCCGCTCGCAGATCCTGGAAGAGGCCGCGAGCGTGCTCGCAATCCTGGAGAAGCCGGCCGACGGACGCCAGAGCGCGGTGTACTCCCTCCTCGGGCATAAGGGCGATCTGCTGCTGGTGCATTTCCGCCGCAGCTTCGAGGAGCTCAACCAGGCCCAACGCCGCCTGGCGCGGCTGCGGCTCAGCGATTACCTGGAGCCCACGACTTCCTATCTTTCGGTGATCGAGCTGGGCCTCTACGAATCCACCTCCAAGGTTTACCAGGAACTCGCCGCCAGGGGCGTGGCGCCGAATTCCGACGCGTGGAAGCAGGAGATCGAAGCCGTGCTCGCCCGCCAGCGGCAGGCCATGGCGCCGCGCCTCTGGCCGGAGATCCCCGCGGCGAAATATCTCTGCTTCTATCCCATGGACCGGCGGCGCGGCGAAGCGGTCAACTGGTACATGGTGCCCATGGCCCGCCGGCAGCGCCTGATGCACGAACACGGCCTGGTGGGACGCCGCTACGCGGGCGAAGTGCGCCAGATCATCACCGGCTCGATCGGCTTCGACGATTGGGAGTGGGGCGTCGACCTGTTCGCCGACGACCCGCTGGTCTTCAAGAAGCTCATCTACGAAATGCGCTTCGACGAGGTCAGCGCCATGTACGCGCTGTTCGGCACGTTCTACGTGGGCCTGCGCGTTCCGGCCGCGGAGCTGGGCGGAATCCTCGGGCTAACGGCCTGACCGCCGCCGCGCTTCACGGACGACCCTGGTATTCGAGTACGTCCCTGGTTTCCGCGTTCAAATGGCCGGAGTTGGCGTTGATGATCCTGGCATCCTTGGCTTCCTTCCTGGCCTTTTCAAGCCGCGCGATGTAAGCTCGGCTCGCTCGTTCCAGGAACGCGGATCGGTTCGAGTCCAACCGGTCGATGCGCCTCAGAAGGTCGCTCGGGAGTGTGATCGAAATCTTGACACGCATAGGGCACGCGAGGCGGATCCCTGGTCCGTGGCCTGGTCCGTGCGGGTCCCCCTGGACCCGCTCTTCGTTTCTCGAAGGATCAGTCCATTGCAATATCGACAAGCCGGCCAGGGGGCCGGCTGCGGACCAGGGGGTCCGCCCCACGAGGAGGCTCTTACGGCGTCTGCTCCCCGTGCGCGGCCTGGGTCCGCAGGTGGCGGTAGAAGCCCAGATCCGAGGCGGTGAGCATCTTGGTGGCAAAAATGACCTGGCCGGCGTGACCGGAGAAGTGCTCCACCACGTGGTAGATCGCTTCCAGTACCGACATCTCATATTGCTGGATGGTGACCCGCTCGGCCAACTGTTCCCGCGTGACGGCACCGAGCGCCGCCCCAGCCTCCGCCACCACGGCGCGTAGCCGCGCGGCCAGCTCGGGAATCGGGACGCCGCCGCGCGCCGAGAACTCGCGATCGCGCTGGCGGAAGTCGGGCTCGCCTCCGATGCCCGAGACGATCCATTGCCGCACGTTGCCGCACAGGTGCAGGACCAGGTTGCCGATGGAGTTTTCGTTTTCGCTCGATCGCGCCCACACCTGCTCCTCGGTCAACTTGCCGAGACAGGTCTCGATGCGCTCCGCGAGCTGGTGCAGTTTCTTCGCCGAAAAATCGAGAAACAGGCGGTCCAGAGTGTCTTCCATTCTGAGAGTATATGCTGGAAGAGCGGACGGCGGCTTGCAGGAACCCATTCACATCATCGGCGGCGGCCTGGCGGGGTCGGAAGCGGCGTGGCAGGTCGCGCGGCGGGGATGGCGCGCCGTACTGCACGAAATGCGCCCGGCGCGGCCGACGCCCGCCCATCGGACCGATCGTTTGGCCGAGCTGGTATGCAGCAATTCGCTCAAATCCGAGCAGGAATCCACCGCGCCCTGGCTGCTCAAGGAAGAGCTGCGGCGGCTGGATTCCCTCCTGCTCGCCTGCGCGCGCACGGCCCGCGTGCCCGGCGGCCATGCGCTCACCGTGGATCGCGACGTGTTCTCCGGAGAAGTCTCGAATGCCATCGCACGCGAGCCGCTGATCGACCTGCGGCGCGAGGAAGTGACCGCGCTTCCCGCGGACGCCATCGTCATCATCGCCACCGGGCCGCTCACCAGCGATGCCCTGGCCGAAGAGATCGCGCGGGTCACCGGGGCCGGCCGGCTGTATTTCTACGACAGCATCAGCCCCATCGTGGACGCCGACACGGTGGACCGGAACATTGCGTTCCGGGCTTCGCGCTACGGCAAATCGACCGATGGCACCGACGATTACCTCAACTGCCCGTTCGACCGCGAACCGTACGAGCGCTTCGTCGACGAGCTGCTGAAGGCGCAGTCCGTTCCGGCGCACATCGCGGAAGACCGGACGCCTTACTTCGAGGCCTGCCTGCCCATTGAGGAGCTGGCCCGCCGCGGCCGGGAGACGCTGCGCTTCGGTCCCATGAAGCCCGTGGGCCTGACCGATCCACGCACCGGCAGGCGGCCCTACGCCGTGGTCCAGCTTCGCCAGGAAAACCTGCGGGCGGAGAGCTACAACCTGGTGGGCTTCCAGAACCATCTGAAGTTCGGCGAGCAGGCGCGGATTCTGCGCATGATCCCTGGCCTGGAAAACGCGGAGTTCCTGCGGTTCGGCCAGATCCATCGCAACACCTACATCAACGCGCCCGCGCTGCTTACCCCGACCCTGCAACTGCGCGCGCGCCCGGAGGTGCTGTTCGCGGGACAGATTTCGGGCGTGGAAGGCTACGTGGAATC
The DNA here is from genome assembly GCA_017883415.1 of Bryobacteraceae bacterium. Classification (GTDB taxonomy): domain Bacteria; phylum Acidobacteriota; class Terriglobia; order Bryobacterales; family Bryobacteraceae; genus JADGNR01. Next base: position 21,171 of record JADGNR010000008.1, read on the forward strand.
GATCGCCACCGGCCTGGCGGCCGGGATGCACGCAGCCACGCTCGCCGCCGGCGGCGTGCCGAAGGCTGTTTCACGTGAAACGGCGGTCGGGTCGCTGTGCCACTACATCTCCGGCGCCGGCGCCGCCGATTATCAGCCCGCCAACATCACCTTCGATCTGCTGCCGCAGCTCGACGAAGAGACGCGCCACAAGCTGCGCCGCGACAAGCACGCGCGCCACGCCGAGATCTGCCGCCGCGCGCTGGCGGCGCTGGCGGAGTATGCAGGGGAACCCGCCCTGCCCCACCACCATGTCTGAGCTGGGTGGACAGATCGCGCGGTACGTGCAGGAACTGACGCGTAATGGCGCCTCGCCACACACCGTGGACGCCTACGCCGCCGACCTGCGCCAGTTCCTGGAATACCTGTCGCCGCCCGAGACGGAGCCGCCGGAGCCGCGGGCCATCGACCTGCTGACGCTGCGCGAATGGCTCGCCGCGCTCTATGCCTACCGTCTCACGCCGGTCACCATCCGGCGCAAGCTGGCGGCGGTGCGCGGGCTGTTCCGCTTTCTGCTGCGCGAGGGGATGGTGGAGATGAACGTGGCGCGCCTGGTGCGTACGCCCAAGGCGCCCAAGAAGCTGCCGGAGGTGATGTCCGCCGAGCAGGCGAACAGCCTGCTCGACGGCGTCGCGGCGGGCAAGCTGGAACGGCCGCTGCCGGCGCGCGACCGCGCCATCTTCGAGCTGCTCTACGGCTGCGGGGTGCGCGTGAGCGAGCTGGCGGGGTTGAATCTGGAAGACCTGGACCGCGCCGAACGCTGGCTCCGCGTGCGCGGCAAGGGCCGCAAAGAACGGCAGGTGCCCTTGCCCGGCAAAGCGGCGGACGCGCTGGAGCGCTACCTGGCCGTTCGGCCGGTGGTGCGCGAGGAGCCCGCGGTTTTTCTGAACCATCGCGGCGGGCGGCTCACCGATCGCGGCATCCGCGGGATTGTGAAGCTGTACGCCACCTACGTCAGCGGCGACCCCTCCATCCATCCGCACAGCTTCCGCCACGCCTACGCCACGCACCTGCTGGCCGATGGCGCCGACTTGCGCGCCATTCAAGAGCTGCTGGGCCACGCGCGCCTCTCGACCACCCAGAAGTACACGCAGGTTTCGCTCACCGACCTCATGGGCGTGTACGACAAGGCCCACCCCAAAGCCCATTCGAAAGCGTAGATTCATGGCGCACCCTGGCGAGGCGATGCCTCAGACCAACCAGCATCCGACTCGACGCGGAGGCGCGGAGAACGCCGAGACCACGCGGAGTAGCACGGTGCGGGCGCAGAGGCGGCGGAGGGCGCTGAGATGATTCCCTTCGCCGCTGCGGGCGGCGGTTTCCGGCGGGAGCTTCGTCCCATGCTGCGCATGGCGGCGCCGTTGGCGCTGGCCGAACTGGGCTGGATGGCGATGGGGGTGGTGGATACCATCATGGCCGGTCCGTTGGGCGCGGCAGCCATCGGCGCCGGCAGCCTGGGCAGCATCCTTTTCTATCCCATCGCCATCTGCGGCACCGGCATGCTGCTGGGGATGGATACGCTGGTCGCGCAATCCTTCGGCGCCGACGACCCGCACGACTGCCGGCGCACGCTGATCAACGGCCTTTGGCTGGGCCTCGTGGTATCGCCGGCGCTGGTGCTGGTGCTCTGGGCGCTGATCCCGCTGCTGCGCGCGGCGGGCACCAATCCGCGGGTCATGGACCTGCTCGCGCCGTTCCTCAAAGCCCTGCTGTGGGGCGTTCTCCCGCTGCTTTTCTATACCGCGTTCCGGCGGTATCTGCAGGCCGTCAATATCGTGAAGCCCGTGACTTTCGCGCTGGTCAGCGCCAACCTGGTGAACCTGGCCGGCAACTGGGCGCTGATGTATGGGCACGCGGGCTTTCGGGCGATGGGCCTGGTAGGCTCCGGGTGGTCCACGTCCATCTCGCGGACTTATATGGCGGCGGTGTTGCTGGGCGCCATCGTGGGGCACGAACGCCGCAGCGGCAAGCTGCTATTCCGCATGGCGTGGCGGCCGGATTTCGCGCGCCTCGGACGCCTGGCCGGGCTGGGGTTTCCGGCGGCGCTGCAGATTCTGTTTGAAGGCGCCGTATTCGCGGTAGTCACGGTGTTCGCCGCCCGGCTCCCGGAGACCGCGCTGGCGGCGCACGGCATCGCGGTGAACATTATCGCCACCACCTACATGGTGCCGCTGGGCATCAGCTCGGCTGCGGCGGTAAGGGTGGGGCAGGCGATCGGACGAAAAGACCCGCGCGGTGCGGCACGGGCGGGGTGGACGGCGCTCCTGCTGGGCGCGCTGTTCATGGGCGGGGCGGGGGTGGCGCTGGCGGCCATGCCGCGGTGGATTGTGCGGATCTATATCGGCGATCCGGCGGTGATCGCGACCGGGGCGGTCCTGCTGCGCATCGCCGCGCTGTTCGAGCTGTTCGACGGCCTGCAGGTGGTCGCCACCGGGGCCCTGCGCGGGGCCGGCGACACGCGCACGTCCATGCTGGCGCACCTGGCCGGCTATTGGGGCATCGGGCTGCCAGTGGCCTACGTGCTGTGCTTCCCTCTGGGCTGGGGTGCGCCGGGCATCTGGGCCGGCTTGAGCGCGGCGCTGATTCTGATCGGCTCGGCGCTGGTGCTGGCGTGGAGACACCGCGTGCGCGGCTGGCAGGCGGCGGATGCCTGAACGCTCCCTGCCGCGCCGCGCCGTGCCGTTGCTGGCCCTGGCGCTCTCGGGGGCCGTTGCCGTGGCGGAGTTTTTGCGGAACCCGAACCTGCGCACGCTTCCCTGGAGCGATATCGGGTTGCGCCGCCTGGCAACCTACGCGGTGGTGTTCGCAGCGCTGGCGCTGCTGCGCCGGCCGCTGGCGCGCATTCGCTGGCTGCCTTCCCCCGGCATTTGGACCTACTTCACGGCGCTCGCGTTGGTCTACGGCATGGCCGCCATCGGCGTGGGACCGTTTGCGGCCACGGCCTTATGCGCGGTGTCCGCCGTGGCCGTGGGCAGTCTGATCCTGGGCGACCAATGGAAGGATCGCGCGGGCGAAATCGCGCTCTGCCTGTGCCTCGGGGAGGGGCTGCTGGGCTTTGCCGCCGCGCTTCTGGGCCACACGTACCTCTGCTACCGGGTCACCTTTCTCGTCCTGCTGCTGGCGCCCCTCGTTGTGCAGCGCCGCTGGCTGGCCGCGCGCGCTGTCCGGGTATGGACGCGGCTTCGAACAGACGACTACCCGGCCGGGACGGAGGTGGTCATCACCCTGATGTGCTTCGTGGCCGGCATGCAGTTTTTGCTGGCGATGAAGCCCGAAGTCGGCACCGACTCGCTGGCCATGCACCTGGCCCTGCCCGCTTACGTCTCGATGCATCACCACTGGCCCTACGACGTGAAGGAGTTCATCTGGGCGGTCATGCCGCAGACCACCGACTGGTGTTACACGCTGGCCTTTTCCATGGGCGGCGAATTCGCCGCGCGTCTGCTCAATTTCGCCAACCTGCTGGCGATCCTCGGACTGCTCTACGCATTCGCGCGAAGCTGCTGTTCCCGCCTGGCCGCACTGTCGATCTGCGCGCTCTATGCCACCGGCCCGCTGGTGCAGGTGGTCACCGGCTCTCTTTTTATCGAGAACCTCCTGGCCGCGCTGCTCCTGGCCAGTGCGATGGCGTTCTGCGCGCACCTGCGCGAGGGCGGCACGCGCCTGTTCGCCGCGGGCTGGCTGCTGTTGGGGCTGGCGCTTAGCGCCAAGAGCGGCGCCATCGCGTTTGCTCCCGGGCTGATGGCCCTGGCGGTCTACGCCGCGTGGAAGCGCCCGGTGCGCTCCCGAGCCTGGCCGCTGGCGGTGGCGAGCGGGGTGGCGATTGGCGTTTACTTTTACGTTTTGGCCTGGCTGCGCACCGGGAATCCGTTCTTTCCGGCAGCCAATGAAATCTTCCACTCGCCGCTGTTTCCCGGCGAGCGTATCGCCAACCAGTTCCGGCGGCCGCTGAGCTGGCACGTGTGGACCGATATCACGTTTCACAGCGGAGACTATATCGAAGGCACGGATGGCTGCGCGGGCTTCCAATACTTCCTGCTGTTGCCCGCCGCGCTCGCCGTAGCCTGCTGGCGGAGACATCGGGCCATGGTCTGGGCGGCGGCGGTGGGGCTCTCCGCCTTCGTCCTCACCTTTGGCGAGCTTTCCTACCTGCGCTACCTCTATCCGGCGCTGGCGGTGTTGATGGCGCCGGTGGCGTTATGGCTCGACGAGCAGCGGCGCGGCGCGCCCCTTCAGAAGTGGACCGCCTTCGGCGCCGTGGCGCTGGCCGGCGTGGCGAACATCTTGTTCTTGCCGTCCGCGGGCTGGTATCACCGCGACTTCGTCTGGAACCAGGCCTGGGACCGCGGCGCCGGGGCCGAATACCTGGCGGCGTCGGCGCCGGCGCGCAGCATGGTGGAGGTGCTCAACCGGATTGCGCCCGGCGAGCCGGCGCTGTTCTGCGAGTACGACCTGATTGCCGGGCTTGCGGGCCCCGCTTACAGCACCAACTGGCACACCTATCATCGCAACGGCGGACTGCTGAATATGCGCGAAGGGGCCGATGTGCTGGCGTTCCTCAACGAACGCCACATCCGCTACATCGCATCGCCCTTCTCCGAGGATCTGGACACGTGGCCGCGCGTGCTGCCCGCCTTTTTCGACGATTTCGCGGAGCCGGTATTTTCCTCCGGCCGTTGGGTGCTGTACCGCCTGCAGCGCGCTTTCACCGGCGCCGCCGGGACCGAGGCCGCGCGCAGGCTGGTGGAGGATCCGCCGGCCGCCGAGCCCGGCGACTACGACGATGCCGATATGCGCGTAGTCCGGCAAGGCCGCGGCTGGTACCGCGACTTTGCGCGCGGCGAACCGCGGTATCACACCATGACGGAATCCGGAACCGCCGGAGACGAACTGCGGTTCTCTTTTCGCGGCACCGGGATTACCTATGTGTTCGCGCGCGATCCCGCGTTTGGCATCGCGGAAATCCTGATCGATGGCCAGACGGCCGCCACCATCGATGAATATGCCGGCCGGGCGGCATACGGCGAGCGGCAAGTGTTCGAGGGTCTTGCCCCCGGCTTGCACACCCTGGCGGTGCGCGTGACCGGCCGCAAAAATGAAGCGTCGCGCGGTGCGATCGTCGGTTTGGATGCGCTCACGGTGTCGAAGTAGCAGCGGTGCCCGCACTATCGCGCGGCTTATCCCGCCGCCTGACTGGTACGCGCTGCGAGAAGGGCCGCCGGATCGGCGTCTTCGCGGATCAGCGATTCTCGTCGTCTACGGCGATTTTTAGAGCGCGCAGGAAGCGATGGTCCTGCGAAGTGAACTTGATTTTGCCGGTGGCTTCGAAACCCCGTTTCGGCTCCTCCGTTACCTCGAGCTCCTCTTCGTCGTCTTCGCCGCTCTCATCCCGGCGATTGAAGCCGATTGTCGCCTCTAAAACCAGAAAGACGTCATAACCGGCCCTCTTGATCTCGCCGATCGCTTCCGCGATCCGGTCCGACTCGGAAAGGGAATCGTTGATCGCGTTTCCCAGTTCCTGCATGAGGTGCTTCAATGGCTCTTCCACAGAGTACTCCCTCTTAGTGGATGCGCTGGATACCACCGCCGTTCCACCTTTGGGCCTGCCACCCGCTTCGATTGTAATTGAGCGCGGCCCCCTTCACAAGCAGAACACTGATTCTATCGGCAATTTGCCGGCCGCGCACCACAGGGCGATTCAGACGATTGCACCTTTTGTTACGATAGCCTTGTGGCCAAGCGCGTAACCGCCCAGCACGGCTATCAGTTTGTCAAACACGTTGTGCCCGCCATCCTGAAACCCCTGCGCAGCCTGTGGAATGAGGTGATCGGCTTTCTTTTCTTATGTCTGGCCACTGCCTTCGGCTTCTATACGGCACGGTATGCGAGGCAGTACGCGCACGCCACGCCGGCCGAGGCGCCGGGCGAGCTGCTGCGCCTTTCCATGGCCGGTTTCTGCACCCTGGTGCTCGCCTGGTATGGCATTTCTTCCTTCCTTAAGGCACGCAAGATCTCAAGATCATGACCAATCACACGGATAAACCCGGAGAGTTTCCGTATACCCGCGGCATCTACCGCGATATGTACCGCAGCCGCCTGTGGACCATGCGGCAGTATGCCGGCTTCGGCAATGCCGAGGAGAGCAACAAACGCTACCGCTACCTGCTGGCCCAGGGCACCACGGGGCTTTCGGTGGCGTTCGATCTGCCCACCCAGATGGGCTTCGACTCCGATCATCCCATGGCTTCGGGCGAGGTGGGCCGGGTGGGTGTGGCCATCTCTTCCCTGGCGGACATGGAGGTGCTGTTTCACGACATCCCGCTCCGCGATGTTTCCACCTCCATGACCATCAATTCCACGGCCGCCATTCTGCTGGCGCTGTACGCCCTGGTGGCGCTGCGCCAGGGCGCTACGCTCGGCCAACTCTCCGGCACCATCCAGAACGACATCCTCAAGGAATACATCGCCCGCGGCACCTACATCTATCCGCCGCGCCCCGCCATGCGCATCATCACCGACATATTCGCCTGGGCGGGCCGCGAGATGCCCGAGTGGAACACCATCTCCATCAGCGGGTATCACATCCGCGAGGCCGGTTCCACCGCCGTGCAGGAGCTGGCCTTCACCTTCGCCAACGCCATCGCCTATATCGAAGCGGCGGTCGCCGCCGGCTTGCCGGTGGATTCCTTCGCCCCGCGCCTGTCGTTCTTTTTCAACTCCCATAGCGATTTCCTGGAAGAGATCGCCAAGTTCCGCGCGGCGCGCCGCATCTATGCATTTTTGATGCGCGACCGCTTCGGCGCCACCAACCCGCGCTCCCTGATGCTCCGCTTCCACGTGCAGACCGCCGGCTCCACCTTGACCGCGCAGCAGCCCGACGTGAACATCGTGCGCACCGCGCTCCAAGCCATGGCCGCGGTCCTGGGCGGCGCCCAGTCGCTGCACACCAACTCGCGCGATGAGGCGCTGGCCCTGCCCACCGAGGAATCGTCGCGCATCGCCCTGCGCACCCAGCAGATCATCGCCTATGAAAGCGGCGTGGTGAATACCGCCGACCCCACCGGCGGCAGCGAGCGCATCGAGGCCCTCACCGATTCCATCGAGCGCGAAGTGCTCGCGTATCTGCGGCGCATTGACGATATGGGCGGCACCCTGCGCGCCATCGAAACCGGCTACATCCAAAACGAGATTCAGAATTCCGCCTACGAATACCAGCGCGCCATTGAAAGCGGCGGGCGCATCGTGGTGGGGGTGAACCGTTTTCAGTTGGCGGACGAACACCCCGTGCCCACCTTCCATCTGGACCCGGCGCTGGAGCGCGGACAGATCGAGAAACTGCGCCAGGTGCGCGCCTCGCGCAGTCCGGCCGCGGTAGAGGAAAAACTCGCCGCCCTGGAGCAGGCGGCGCGCGGCGAGAGCAACCTGATGCCCGTGATTCTGGACGCGGCCGGCGCCTACGTGACGGTGGGCGAAATCTCGGACCGGCTGCGGACGGTCTTCGGCGAATACCGCGAGCCGTAGCGGGGAGGCAGGAGGCCTACCCCACCCTGGCTTCCTGGTACGGCGCGGCGTCATTCCGCCGGCGCGTGCGCTGCCGCAAGCCCACCCGGTGCATCATGCGCCCAACATGATCGGGATCGTAGCGCACGCCGAAGCGGGCCAAGATCGCCGCGGCGAAACGCGCCGTGGTCCAGCGGTCGGAATCGAACCCCGCGGCTCGCGGTCCCGCCTCGTGGATCTCGGCCAAGCCCGCCAGTTGTTCCCCGTTGAGCCGGCTGGGACGGCCCGGCGCGCGCCGTTTGCGCAGAGCCTCCACCCCCCGCCCGCTCAACGCCCGATGCCAGCGGGATGCGGTGGTGCGGCTGACGCTGAATTTCCGGGAGACCTGGGACTGCGTAAGCCCCCCCTGCAGGTCCTGTGCGGCCAACAGGCGCCTGCTTTCCATTTCATCGCGAGTCAGAATGCCTTGTGCGGCTGTTTCCATACGTCTCGCGCGGTGTCGAGTGCCAGAGCAATTTCAGAATATCAGAGAACATTCCGGCTGTAAATTGTTTTTTGCAGAAACATACCGTCCGGCGAAATCGTGCGCGTACGATCGCCGGCGGCGCCGCCTGTGCCGACAGGTCCCCATTCGCCGTCCGCGTATGATTCTGCACGACCTGCCGGCCCTTTCTCGCGCCCCGGACACCTTGCTCGTACGTTTTCTAACCCTGGCGCGGTAGATAGGACAGGATCTCAGGCAAAATGAAAAGACAGATGGATGCACGGGGAGCCGGCGGCAATCCGGTTGTGGCGGGCGGCGTCGCCCCAGGCGCCGGCGCGAACGGCCCGTAGCCGCATACGGCGGGAGGAGTCCGAATCATGCGTACCTCGAGTTTAATTCGCTGGTCGATGCTGGCGGCATTCACGCTGCCCCTGGCCGCCCAGGTGAATGTCCTGACCTATCAGTACGACAATTCCCGCGCCGGCCGGAACCTCCGGGAGATCACCCTCACCAGCGCGAACGTCAATGCCACCCGGTTCGGAAAGCTGTTCTCCTACCCGGTGGATGGCTACGTATACGGGCAACCGCTCTATCTGTCCAACCTCAACATCCCGGGGAAAGGCGTTCACAATGTGGTGTACGTGGTCACCGAGCACGATTCCGCCTACGCCTTCGACGCGGATAGCAACACCGGCGCCAACAGTTCCGCGCTGTGGCAGGCAAGCTTCCTCAATGCCGGCGCCGGCGTAACCACCGTTCCGGCGACGGATGTGGGGTGCAGCCAGATTTCGCCCGAGATCGGCATCACCAGCACGCCGGTGATCGACCCGCTGAGCGGCACCCTCTACCTGGTGGCCATGACCAAGGAGGTCTCCGGCGGCGCGACCACCTATGTGCATCGCCTGCACGCGCTCGACGTGGCCACGGGGGCGGAAAGGCCGGGCAGTCCGGTGGCGGTCGAGGCGTCTTATCCCGGCACGGGCGAGGGCGGCGCCACGGTGGTATTCCGGGCCAAGAGCTACAAGCAGCGCCCCGGCCTGCTGTTGTTGAACGGCGTGATCTACACGGCGTGGTCGTCGCACTGCGATATCGGCCCCTACCACGGGTGGCTCATCGCCTACGATGCCCATTCCCTGCGGCAGGTGGCGGTGTACAACAACACGCCCAATGGCGTCGAGGGCTCGTTTTGGGCGGGCGGCGCGGCGCCCGCGGCGGACGCCTCCGGGAATATTTTCCTGGTGGCCGGCAATGGCACCTTCGCGCAAACCGGGCCGGTCCCCGAATTGGGCGAGAGTTACATCAAGCTTTCCACCGCCAACGGCCTCTCCGTGGCCGACTACTTCGCGCCCTTTAACTTCGATCAGCTCAACCGCGACGACGTGGATGTGGGCTCGAGCGGGGTGGTCCTTCTGCCCGATGAGACCGGCTCCGCCCAGCATCCGCACCTGCTGGTGGGCGCGGGCAAGGAAGGCCGCATTTACCTGCTCGATCGCGACAATATGGGGCAAGTGCGGGGGGGAGCCGACAGCCAGATCGTGCAATCCCTAACCGGGGCCATCGGCGGCGTGTTCGGGAATCCCGCGTATCACAACAACACCGTCTATTTCTGCGGAAGCAACGATCCCATGAAGTCCTTTCCCATCTCCCAGGGCCGCCTTGCCGCCGCCGCGTCTTCGCAATCGCCCACCATATTCACTTTTCCCGCCTGCGTTCCCACCGTCTCGGCCCCTGGCGCCTCCTCCCCCGGCGTGGTCTGGATCGTCGCGATTAATGGCGCCCTGCACGCCTACGACTCCGCCAATCTGGCCAACGAGCTGTACCACACCAACCAGAACGCGGCGCGCGATGCGCTCGGCGCCTCGGTGAAGTTCTCCGTGCCCACGGTGGCCAACGGGAAGGTCTACGCGGGCACGCAAAACTCGCTGGTGGTGTACGGACTGTTGAACGGCGCGGTGAGCCTGGCCGAAAATGCCGCGTCGGGCGACACCACAGGGGTAGCGCCGGGCTCGATCGTCTCGGTGTTCGGCTCCGGGCTGGCGCAATCCATCGCGCAGGCGGGCTCGTTTCCCCTGCCCGCCTCCCTCGGTGGCGCCTCCGTGACCGTCGGCGGCGTGGCTGCGCCCTTGCTCTACGCCGGCCCCACGCAGATCAACTTTCAGGTTCCCTTTGAGATTCCCGCGGGTCCGGCCACGGTCAGCGTGAGCGTGGGCGGCGTGCCGGCGGCCGCAAAGACCGTAACCGTCCGCGGCGCCGCACCCGGGCTATTCCTGCTCGCCCAGGGTCACGCGGCCGCACTGAACCAGGATTTCTCGGTGAACAGCCCCAGCCGGCCCGCCGCGCCGGGGGGCGTCATCCTGGCGTATCTGACCGGTCTCGGGGCGGTTGACCATCCCGTACCCACGGGATCGGCCGCGGGCGGGGACCCTCTGTCGCGCGTGCCGGATGTTACGGCCTCCATTGCCGGCCAGCCCGCATCGGTGTTGTTCGCCGGCCTGGCCCCCGGTTTCGCCGGACTCTACCAGGTGAACGTGGTGGTCCCGCAAATCGCGCCCGGCGACTATCCATTGCAGATTTCCGTCGGGAGCGCGGCGAGCAACACGGCGACGGTCAACGTGAGGTAGACCACCGCACCACCCGCACGTTCGGCCCGCGCGGCGCCCACACTTCCGGGTCGCTCGGTCCGAACAGAGCCAGCACCGGCGTGCCTACGGCCGCCGCCAGATGAGTGATGCCCGAATCGTTGCCCAGGTACAGCCGCGCCCGCGCCAGCCAGCAGGCCAACTCGTACAGATCGTCGTGGCGCACCGCTTCGGCCAGGGGCGGATCCTCCGGCCCCACGCACCAGCGCACGGGGATCGTCCGTTCCAACTTACGCGCCAGGGCGCGGTACTTTTCGAGCGGCCAGTTCTTCCGCGCGCTCGAGGAGAACGGCTGGATCACCGCGAAATTCTCGCGCGGGACGCCGCAACGGATGCGCGGGATGCCGTCGCTCGGGCAATCGACGATGGCCCCCACCTGCCGCAAGTAGTAGTCGGTGGCGTGCATCCCCGCGCCTTCCGCCGGAAGCGCCGGGAGAAACACAAACGGAAGCCCCAAACGGTGGACGCAATCGCGAAAGTCCGGCCGGCCGGCGCCGTACCAGGAGACAATCTGGTCGAATCCGCGGAGCTCGGAGATCAGGCGCGCGGGAGGTTCGGCCACCGCGAGCAGGTCGAGGCCCGTGGCTTCTATGGCGCGCGCCCGGCTGCAAAAGCGCACTAGGGGGACGTTGCGCGCCGTAGTCCAGACCTCCAGGGAATCGCTCCCGAGACACTCCAGCGCGGGCAGGGAAACGATGAAATCTCCGATGCCGCCCGGCCGGATCGCAAGTCTTCGCACGCCGCTTCCAGTATCGCAAAGACATAATTCGAGCCGCATGTTTTATGCACAAAAGATCCACGAGGGCTTCCCGCAACCCGCTATAAACAAAAGGAAAAAATATTGAGGAAAAGCGCTTTCGCGGCCCACAAGAGTATTGACGAGAAGCGGCTTCTCGGGCATAGTGATGAAGGTTCCAAGAGGTTTGAGGAACAGCAAGCCTCCGGAAACGTAGCGGACCGGGAACGATGATCCGTAGCCATTAAAATCTAGCAAT
>JADGNR010000069.1 GCA_017883415.1 Bryobacteraceae bacterium
CGGTCGGAGGCGGTGGGAGGGAGGCGGCGGTACGGGCGGCGGTCGGAGGCGGTCGGTGGGAGGCGGTCGGTGGGAGGCGGCGGTACGGGCGGCCGTCGGAGGCGGTCGGTGGGAGCGGCGCCGGCGGTGAGGAACCGCTCCGCTCGGGGAAGCGGCGACGCCATGGGGCCGATGAGCCGGCGGCCGGGCGCGAGAATACAGGGCCCTCGCCGAGAACCCAGGGACCTGTTTTTCCACGGCGTCCCGGCGCCTCGGCGGTGGCATCGTATCGACTTATCGACGGATTACGGACGGGCCGAGCGGAGCGGTTTACAGCGAGCCGGGGATGGTCCATACTGATAGGGCATTCGCCAGCCGATGCACGCGATCCTGCACCTCCGTAATTAACCGTAAGACCTCAACATGACCGCCACGGAAGCGTCTTCCTCTACCCCTACCGGGAGAACGCTCTTCAGTATTCCCGTAATCCACACGCTGGCCGATATGGGTCAATTGGGTGGTTCTATCGAAAAAGCAAAAATTTTGGCATTTGGGCGCGAGAAGGTAATGCGCGGCGCCAATTTGGTCGATAAGGTGTGGGAGGAGATTGAGCGCACCATTGAAGCCCTGCCGCTCCCATCCGGTGAAGTCCGGCTGTATCAGGACGGTTTGCCGGTATGCGGAATGGAGGACAAGATCGTCTCCGAGCTGGCGGAAGCGGGCAGCCGCAACCATAAGCTGCTGCTACGGCTCCAGGCGGGAGGCGCCCGGTTAATGGGCACGGAATCTCCCGAATTGTTGATCGAGGAGTACAAGCATGTGGTGGGCGGGCTCACTGCGAATAAGGCGGAAAGGCGAATGAGAGGAATCGAAGCGGGCGGCCGCTCTCTTCTGGTCAGACGGGACCGGTACATCGCCAGCCGGATCAACCAGAGCCTGGCTCCGGGAGAGACGGGCATCCTGTTCCTCGGCATGCTGCACGCCGTGGAGCGGTATCTGGACCCGGATATCCGGGTGGTCCATCCGGTGCACCTGCAGTTCGGTTAGCCGGAGATAGAACCGGCGGCACACGCGGGTTACGGGGAAAGTTCCATGGAGGCTAAGTGGTACCAGGCGGTGGCAAGGTTCTGATTGTCGACGATGAGAAGGAGATCGGCCTGGCGCTGGCGAACCTGATGCAGCGGGTGGGATTGACCGCGCTGCGGGCCGAAGACGGCGAGTCTTCGCTGCAATCGATCCGAACCGAGCACCCCGATGTCCTGATCGCGGACTACCGGATGCCGGGGATGGACGGCATGGAACTCCTCCGCCGGGCGAAACACCTGGACGCGGATCTGCCCGTGATCATGATCACCGGGTTCGCCGAAGTGCGCGGCGCGGTGAACGCCATACGCGCCGGCGCGCACGATTACCTGGCGAAACCGTTCAATCATCAAGAGGTCATCCAGACGGTCCTGCGGGCGCTGGGAGAACGGGCGTGCAAGCGCCGCTCGCGCGCGTCGGACCCGGCCGGCTTGGGGGGGAAACTGCGCCAGATGTTGGGGCCGAGCGAGGCGATCGGCAAGCTGGTGGACGACGTCGAGCGGGTCGCCGCCTCGAATTTCAGCGTGGTCATTCTGGGGGAGACGGGCTCCGGCAAGGAAGTGATCGCGCAGGCGATTCATCAGCAGAGCCTCCGCGCCGATCGGGCGTTCACTCCGGTCGACTGCGGCGCCATACCGGAACCTTTGCTCGAAAGCGAGTTATTCGGCCACGAGCGGGGATCGTTCACCGGGGCCAGCCAGCAGACGCAGGGCCGGTTTGAAGCCGCCCAGGGCGGCACGCTGTTCCTGGACGAGATCTCCAATATGCCGCTGGCGTCGCAGGCCAAACTGCTGCGGGTGATCCAGGACAAGGTACTGTACCGGGTCGGGGGAGTGCGGCCGGTTCCCGTGGATGTGCGGCTGCTCGCCGCTTCCAACGACGACCTGCAGGCGCGGGCCGAGACCGGGCTATTCCGCTCGGATCTGTACTTCCGGCTAGCCGAATTCACGGTGCGGATCCCGCCCTTGCGCCAGCGCCAGGACGACATCCCCTTTCTGGCGATGCATTTCCTGGATCGGACCAATGCGGAGCTGTCGAAGCTGGTCACGGGCTTCTCCGATTCGGCCCTGGAAGCCCTGGTGGGGTATGCGTGGCCGGGCAACGTGCGCCAGCTTCGGTCGGTGATCCGGCGCGCGGTGCTGCTGGCCAGCGACGTGGTGACCGAGCAGCACCTCGATCTGGATCCCCGGCGGCACGAGCCGCCGGCCGGTCCCCCGGATATGGGGGGGGACCTTCCGTTGCGGACGCTGGTGCGGCGGAGCACGATCCGGGTGGAGCGCGACGCGATTGCGCGCGTTCTGCTCGAAGCCGGCGGCAACAAGGCCAAAGCGGCCCGGTTGCTGCATGTGGACTATAAAACGATGCACGGCAAAGTAAAGGAATACGGGTTATGACCAACAAACGGAACGACAAGAAAAAGACCTCGTCGGGTGGGCTCGATCTCGGGATCGGCGGCATCCTGAAGGGCCTGGGCGACCTGGTGGAGAAGCTGGAGGAGATCTCCGAAAGCGGCGGGTCGTTATCGAAAACCGGCGAAATTGGCGGAGACGGCGGGCAAGTGAAGGGGATCTACGGCTTCACCGTGAAGGTGGGGTTGGACGGCGACAAGCCACGCGTCGAGCCGTTCGGCAATCTGCGCAAGGACGCCAAGTCGGGGCACACCGTGGTGCAGGAGACGCGCGAGCCCCTGGTGGACGTGTTCGAGGAAGACGACCACATCCTGGTGGTCGCCGAAATGCCGGGCATCTCGGCCGGCGACATTCGCGTGGAAGTCGAGGAGGATCTGCTGACGATAGCGGCCGCGCACGGGGACAAGAAGTATCAAAAAGAAGTGCTGCTGCCCGAGAGCATTCCCCAAAAGAACGTGGAGTGGAGCTGCCACAGCGGGGTGCTGGAGATCAAGTGCCGCCGGACAAAGGCGTAATCCCATGGTGAAAACGGAAGCAGGCACCCTGAAGCTGAAGGTGACCGAGGCGCTGAGCAAGGACGTGGGGCGGGCCTACGCCCGCATGGGGCCGGAGGACCTCGCCCGGCTGGACGCGGCGGCGGGGGATGTGGTGTCGATCACCGGCAAACGCCAGAGCGTGTGCAAGACCATGCTGGCGCACAAAGATCTGCGCGGGCAGTCGCGGATTCAACTGGACGGTCTGGCGCGCGAGAACGCCGGCGCCGGGCTGGACGATTTCGTGCAAGTGCGCAAGCTGGTCTGCCGGCCGGCGGAGCGGCTGGTGCTGACGCCGATCAACGTAACGCCGGCGGAACGCGACCTCGACTATATCGGCAGCCTGCTCGACGGGCTTCCGGTGATCGAGGGGGACCGCATCCGGGCGACGCTGTTCGGCAGCCGCTGGGCCGATTTCAAAGTGGAGACGACGGCGCCGAAGGGAGCCGTGCTGATCCAGCCGACCACCCAGCTGGTGATCGGCAAAACGGGGGTGGCGGGAACTCCCGAAGCCACGGCCCGCATCGCCTCCTACGAGGACATTGGGGGGCTCAAGCATCAATTGCATCGCATCCGCGAAATGATCGAGCTTCCCTTGCGGTACCCGGAGGTCTTCGAGCGGCTGGGGATCGATGCGCCCAATGGCGTGCTGCTGCACGGGCCGCCGGGCTGCGGCAAGACGCTCATCGCGCGCTCCATTGCGCACGAGACGGAAGCCAACTTTTTCTCGGTGAGCGGGCCGGAGATCATCCACAAATTCTACGGGGAGAGCGAAGCCCATCTGCGCAAGATCTTCGAGGAGGCGACGCGCAAGGCGCCCAGCATCATCTTTCTGGACGAAATCGACGCCATCGCCCCCAAGCGCGAGAACGTGGTCGGCGATGTGGAGAAGCGGGTGGTGGCGCAACTACTCGCGCTGATGGACGGACTGGCCAAGCGCAGGCAACTGGTGGTGATCGCGGCCACCAACCTGCCCAACGCCCTCGATCCGGCGCTGCGCCGGCCCGGCCGGTTCGACCGGGAGATCGCCATCCCCGTGCCGGACCGGCAGGGGCGCGAGGAGATCCTGGGGATTCACAGCCGGGGGATGCCGCTGGCCGACAACGTCGATATGGCCCATCTGGCGGCGATCACGCACGGGTTTGTGGGGGCCGATCTGGAGGCACTGTGCCGGGAAGCCGCGATGAGCTGTCTGCGGCGCATTCTTCCGGACTTCGATTTCGCGCTGGCGCGCATCCCTTACGAGCAACTGGCGCAGCTGGAAATCCAGATGAGCGATTTTGTCTACGCGCTGCGCGACGTCGAGCCTTCGGCAACGCGCGAGATGTTTGTCGAGACGCCGCAAGTGAAGTGGTCCGACGTGGGGGGGTTGTCGCCGGTAAAGGAGCGTCTCATTGAGACCGTGGAGTGGCCGTTAGAGCACGAGGCGGTGTTCGCCGCGGCGCGGGTGCGGCCGTCCAAGGGGATCCTGCTGGTGGGGCCGCCCGGATGCGGCAAGACGCTGCTGGCCAAGGCTGTGGCCACCGAGAGCCAGGTGAACTTCCTGTCGGTGAAGGGCCCGGCGTTGCTGTCGAAATACGTCGGGGAATCGGAGCGGGCCTTGCGCGAAGTGTTCCGGACGGCGCGCCAGGCGGCTCCCTGCATCATCTTCTTCGACGAGATCGACGCGCTGGTGCCGGCGCGGGCGGCTTCCTCCTCCGATTCCCATGTCGGGGAACGGGTGCTGAGCCAGTTTCTGGCCGAGTTCGACGGGGTGGAGGAGTTGCGTGGGGTGCTGGTGCTGGGGGCGACCAATCGCCTCGACCTGCTGGACCCGGCGATCCTGCGCCCCGGCCGGTTCGACGAGTTGATCGAGATTCCGCTCCCCGACGAGGAAGGCCGCCGGGAGATCTTTGCCGTGTGTTTGCGGGAAAAGCCGCTCGCGGCGGGAATCGATGGAGCCGACCTGGCGGCGCGGACCGACACCTTCAGTGGAGCCGAGATCCAGGCGGTATGCACGCGGGCGGCGCTCCGTGCCGTGCGCCGCGTGATTGCCGGGGCTAAACCGGAAGGATCCGGGGAGAGCCAGGTTCTGATTCAGGGCGCCGATCTGGATCTGGCGGTGGAGGAGGTACGCCGACGATAGCGTCCACCCCCACGGCTTGCTATCTCTACTGCCTGGCGCCCGCCGCGGGCCTGCGCGCGATCGAAGCCCCCGGAATCGACGGCGCCAGCGGGGTGTTGGTAGAGACCTTCGGCGGGGTCAGCGCCGTCTGGAACGAAGTGGGTCTCGATGATTTCTGTCACGAGACCGCGGAGGCCAGGCTGGGGGATCTGGCCTGGGTGGGGCCGCGCGGGCTGCGGCATGAACGGGTGATTGAAGAAGCGATGCGCTTTGGGCCGGTGCTGCCGGCGCGCTTTGCGACGCTGTTCACCTCGGTAGCGAGCCTGGGCGGGCTGATTGCCGGCCAGCAGGAGGTCATCACCCGGTTTTTCGATTCTTTGGGCCGGGCGCGGGAGTGGTCGGTGAAGGGCCGCCTGGATCGGGAAAAGGCGCGGGAGCGAATCCTGGCGGAGAGCGCACCGGCGGCGCCGGCCTCACCCGGCGCGCGCTACCTGCAGCAGATGCGGCTGCGCGGCGAAGCGGATCGCGCGGTCGGAGGGTGGCTTTCCGGCGTGTGCCGGCACGCGGCGGCCCGGTTACAGGAATCCGCCCAGGAATTCCGCGAGAGGCCGGTGCGGATTACCGCTTCCCCGGACGGCGCGGAGGTGGTGGCCGACTGGGCCTTCCTGGTTCTCCCGGAAGGGGAATCGGCATTCGCCGGCCGGCTGGAAGCGCTGGCCGAGGAGGTGCGGGACCGGGGCCTGCACTACTCGCTCAGCGGACCCTGGCCCGCCTACAGCTTCGCTCCGGCGCTGGCGAGAGGCGCGGCATGAAATACCTGGTCCACTGCATCCTGCGCAACCGGGGCGCGCGGCCGGCGGGTGGCCGGGGCGTCTCCTTCTTCGCCAGCGGGAACCTGGCGGCGGCAGTCACCCTCCACAGCGGCGGGAGTACGCCCCCCGAAGCCACGCAACTCCTCCGCTATGAGCGGGTGATCTCGGATCTGCACGCCGTCGCGCCCGTGATTCCTTTGCGCTACGGATGCCTGGTCGAAGACGAAGCGGCGGCGGTGCGTCTGCTGGAAGAGGACCGGGCCCGGTATGAAGCGCTGCTCGAACGGGTGGAGAATCGAGTCGAAATGGGGCTGCGCGTGTTGTGGGACGCAGCCGGGGAGGGCCCGCCGGCGCCCCTGCCGGCCACACCGGGTGCGGCGTATCTGGCGGCGTTGCGGCGCCGCCGTGGCCCGGAAGCGGAACTGACCCCGGCGGAGCGGGAATGGGCCAGCGGGGTATGCGCCGGGCTGTCGGGTCTCTATTCCGAAGAAAGGCGGGAGGCCCGGCCCGCGGGCGCCGGACGCCTGGTCTCCCTGTATTTTCTGGTGCCTCGCCCCGTGGTCGGGCGCTTTCGCGCGCGCTTGCGGCGGATCGTTTCCGGCCAGGGACGCACCTTTCTGGTGAGTGGTCCCTGGCCTCCCTACAACTTTGTGAATGGAGTGGATTCTCATGAAGCCAGTTATGCCGGTTGATCCGGCCCCGGCCGCCGAGAGCGGGGGGGGGCGAGAGGGGTTGCGCGCGGTGGAGAGCGGGGGGGTGCGCGCGGCCCGGTTCGCGGCCGGGCCGCACCCGCCGGTCCCCTGCCGCCCCCGGACGAAGAAGGGCGCCACCATCCCCTGCGGCTGGTGGCCGGCGCGGGCCGGTTCCCGGGGAAGCGCCCGGTGCCGGTGATGGCGAACTATGCCAGCGAAGACCAACGCCCCGAGCTGCTGTACCGATCCGTGCTCGACAGCATTCCGCTGTCGGTGCTGCTGATCGACCGCAGCCTGCGGGTGGTGGAGGCCAATCGCAATTTCCTCGAAAGGGCGCGGCGGACGAAGGCCACGACGTTGGGCCGGCCGCTCAACGAGGTGTTCCCGAGCGTCATTCTCGAAGAATTGCCGCTGCTGCGCCAGATCGAACGGGCCTTCGGAAGCGGGCAAGCGCTCAAGGGCCAGCGGCTGACCTATCGCGGCCCCGGGGTTCCGCTGCGAACCTACTACTATGGCATCGTGCCCATCGCCGCCGGCACGCCGGACGAGCTGGTCATGCTGGAGATGCAGGACGTCACCGAGCAACTGCGGCTGGGCGAGGAAGTGCGCCGCGTGGAACGCCACCTGGCGAGCGTCGCCGAAAGCGCCAGCGAGATTCTGCTGTCGACCGACGTCACCGGACGGATCCTCACCTGGAACAAGGCGGCCGAGCGCATCTCCGGTTACCGTTTGAGCGACCTGCAGGGCGGACTGCTGTTCGACTATTGCGCCGAAGAGTGCCGCCCGTCGATGCGCGCGCTGCTGGCCGATCCGGCCAGTCTCGGATCGGCGCTGGAGGTGGAGTATGCGCTGGTGACCCGTTCCGGGGCGCGGATTCCCGTCTCCTGGGCCTTTTCCCCGATGAAGGACGACGTGGGGCGAATGGCCGGCGTGGTGGCCGTGGGCCGGGACCTCACGGAACGGCGCAAACTGGAACATCAGCTCCTGCAATCGCAGAAGCTGGCCGCCCTGGGGGTCATGGCCGGCGGAATCGCCCACGAGATTCGCACGCCGCTGGCCATCTCCTCCTCGGCGGCGCAGTTTCTGATGGAATCGGACATTACCGAGGAGTTCCGCAAGGAATGCGCGGAAAAGGTCCACCTGGGAATCCTCCGCGTCTCGGGGATCATCGAGAATCTGCTGCGGTTCGCGCACCCTTCCTCCAAGCCCGCCATGGCGGAGTTCGACGTGTCGAACTCCCTGCGGGAGGCGCTGGCCCTCATTGCGAACCAGGCGCGGATTCAAAAAGTGGAGATTGCCTGCCAGTTTCCCGAGGGGCAGCTCCTCTTTTGCGGAATTGCGGGACTGATCGAGCAGGTGTTTCTGAACCTGTTTCTGAACGCGCTGACGGCCATGCCCGACGGCGGATGTCTCACCGTCTCGGGCAGCCGCAGTCCGGCGGCGGTGACGGTGCGGGTTTCCGACACCGGCTGCGGGATTGCCGAAGCCGACATTTACAGCATTTTCGATCCTTTCTACACCACCGCGCAGGTGGGTAAGGGAACCGGCCTCGGCCTTTCGGTCTGTTACTCGATTGTGGCCGATCATGGCGGGTCCATCGAGGTCGAGAGCACACCCGACCATGGCAGCAGCTTTACGGTCCAGTTACCGGCTTCGGGGAAAGGAAATACGGGTGCGGGTGCAAGAGCGCCGGTTTCTCATCGTCGATGACGAGCCGGACGCCTGCTGGGCGCTGGAGCGAATCCTGGAGAGGCAGCCGGGGACACGCTGCCGGCGCGCGGCTACGGCGGCGGCGGCCCTGGGCGAACTGCGGAAGGGGTCGTTCGCTCTGGCGCTGCTCGACGCCAAACTTCCGGACATGGACGGGCTCGAACTGGCGCGGCATGTCCGGGCCATCGATGGGTCTCTCCCCATCATCGTCGTCTCCGGCTACTTCTATCAGGACGACCTGGCGATTCAGACGGCGCTGCAGCAGGGTCTCATTCAGTGTTTCGTCGCCAAGCCCTTCCGGCACGAGGAGATTGTCCGGGCAGTGGCCGAAGCGATCCAGAAGCGGGGAGGACGGGAGTGAACTCCGCACACGGGAACGGGCGCCATGGATCGGAATCCGTACTACCCCCGGGAAATGCGCCGGCAGTATGGGCCAAGTGGCTGAGGACAGGACGGCATGCGGCAGCGGGTCTGGGGCGGCGGATGGGCACTGGCTTGCACTTAGACCCAACGAGCGCACAAGCACACAGGAAGTGTGCAAACGCCGACTTCAAAAAGGAGAAAGAACATGGCAAAAGTGGCAAAGGCTACAGACTCATCGAGTCTGGCGGAAGTAGTGGATCGCATTCTCGACAAGGGAATTGTGATCGACGCTTGGGTGAAGGTGTCCCTGGTGGGAATCGAGCTGCTCTCGGTCGAGGCGCGGGTAGTCATCGCGTCGGTGGAAACGTACTTGAAGTACGCCGAAGCGATCGGCTTGACCTCGAGCGCGGCCGCCCCCGCTTAGACGGCAGGGAACGGGCCCGAGACATGAAGAGCGGGGGAGGGGCCGGTGGGTCCTCCCCGCTCGGAGAACACAGAAGAAAGGACGGCGCATCGTGATAGCAGAAGATATGACACGTTTGAGCGGTGAGATCGTCGCTTTGCACGGGAAACGGGCGGCGCTGATGGCGGATCTGGCTCGCGGGAGCAAGGACCTGTCGGTGTCGATGGCCGGCTTCTGCAGCCGGCTGGGAGACGCGCGTTGCGCAATGGCGAAGCAGACCAAATCGGAACGGGCGGCTTTTCTGAAGAACCTGAAGAGCGAGGTGAGCGCCCTGCGGCGCGAAGTGGCCATGGACCTGGGCGAGGTTCGGCTCTGCTGGAGCGGACGGCCCTGTTGAGGGATGGCCTGGCCGAGTTACAGGACAGGCGGAAGCCTGTCCTGCCTACAGAAAGGATCGAAATGAGAGAAGTCGACCTGACGGAACGGATGGCGGTGACGGTGCGGGTCCAGCCCTTGAACGACAACGTCACGCCGGAGGCGAGCGAAGACTTCGTGACCACGCCGCAGGTGCAGGAATTGACCGACCGCGCGCTGGCTTACCTCGATGTGGGGTACGCGATTCACTTTGCCGGGCCGGCGGGAACGGGAAAATCGACGCTGGCCTATCACGTGGCCGCTAAACGCGGACGCCCGGTCGCCCTGATTCACGGCGACGACGAGTTCGGAAGCTCGGATCTGGTGGGACGGGACTCGGGCTACCGCAAGTCGCGCGTGGTGGACAACTACATCCATTCCGTGCTGCGGACCGAAGAGAACATGGATGCGGTATGGGTGGACAACCGCCTCACCACCGCCTGCCAGAACGGGTACACGCTGATCTACGACGAGTTCAACCGCTCGCGTCCGGAAGCCAACAACGCGCTGCTCAGCGTGCTCGAAGAGCGCATGCTGAATCTGCCGGGGCTGCGCCGGTCCGGCGCGGGGTATCTGGAAGTGCACCCCGAATTCCGCGCGATCTTCACCTCCAACCCGGAGGAGTACGCCGGCGTCCACAAGACGCAGGACGCCTTGATGGACCGCATGATTACGGTACGGATCAGCGGGCTGGACCGCGACACGGAGATCCAGGTGACCCTGGCCCGGTCCGGAATCGGGCGGGAAGACGCCGAGACCGTGGTGGACATCGTGCGGGAGTTGCGCGAAGCCCGCGTGGGGGCGCACCGGCCGACCGTCCGGGCCTCGATCGCCGTGGCCCGCATCCTGGCGCACCGCCAGGCGCACGCCCGGCTGGACGATCCGGTGTTCCAGTGGGTGTGCCGGGACGTGCTGTACGCCGACACCGCCAAGGTGACTCACGACGGACAGCCCCCCATGGCGGCCGAAGTGGAAGAGATCATGGCGCGGGTCTGCAATCATTCCGGCAAGCGATCGAACGGCCGCGCACGAATCGGTCCCGGGTAGTTCGGGAAAGGAACCAACCCCATGGCAAATTTGAGCCGAGGTCTGAAAAACATACGCACCTTGTCGCGCCGGGCGGACCAGCGGGCCCTGCCCTACCGCACATATATGCAGATCACCTGCCTCGAGATGGAAAAAGCCAGGCGCGACTTGGAACGCAAGGCGGCCAGCCGGCGGATCGCCGAGCTGGATACCCGGATCGGAGAGATCGAAGAAGAAAAGCAGGCGTTGCTGCAAAAGATCCCCGGTTCGTTTCCGAAGAACAGCATGCGCCAGGCGAGCGTCGAAGCCAAGGCCCCGCCGCCAAAAGGCGGGACCGGGTTCCGCATCCGATACTGACCCGGCAAGGAGATTAGGCCATGAAAGCATATGCTGGTACGGCGGCGGAGATGGAGCCGGTCAGAACGGCGGAACCGGGGTTCGCTCCCGGCAGACGATATCTGTACGCGGTGATTCGGGCCCAGGATGCGCTTCCCGCCTGTGCGGGCATCGACAACCTGGGGATTCACAAGATCGAGGAGGGGGACATCGCGGCGGTGGCGAGCACGGTCCCGAGCGCCCGGATCCGCCCGGAGCGCCGGCACCTGGCGGCGCATCAGGAAGTGCTCAAGCAACTCCTCCTCCTCGCGGCCACCCCCATGCCCATGACGTTCGGCACGATTAGCGACAGTCCTCGCGCCGTGCGCCAGTTTCTCGCCAAGAACCGGCGCGCGTTCCTGCGCCAACTCGACCGCGTGGCCGGCAAAGTGGAGATGGGGCTGCGCGTCACCTGGGAAGTCCCGAACATCTTCGAGTATTTCGTCCACGTGCATCCCGATCTGCGGGAGGTGCGCGACCGCCTGCTGGCGGCCACCCGCCCTGCCAACCAGGACGACAGGATCGAGTTGGGACAAATGTTCGCCCGCCTGCTCGAGGAGGATCGGGAACGGCTTACCGGGAAGGTGGAGCGGGCCGTTGCGACGGCGTGTTTCGAGAGCAAGCCGAACAAGTGCCGCACCGAGCGGGAGGTGATGAATCTGGCCTGCCTGGTGGCGCGGGACCGGCAGGAGGATTTTGCGGCCGCCGTGTTTCAGGCGGCGCAGTTGTTCGACAACGACTTCGCCTTCGACTACAACGGCCCCTGGGCCCCGCACAATTTCGTGGATGTGGAAGTGGAGTTGTGAACGGAGCGCCCGATGTTTCTCATCGATGACATTCTGCTGGCGCCGGCGCGAGGGGTTCTGTGGATCTTCGAAGAGGTCCACAAAGCCGCCCAGGAGGAGATGGCCAACGAGTCGGAATCCATCACCGCGCAACTGCGCAATCTCTATCTGCAATTGGAGACCGAGGCCATCACCGAGCAGGAGTTCGATACGGGGGAGAAGCTCCTGCTCGACCGGCTGGACGCCATCGAAGAGCGGCGGAGGCCGGGGGCCCTGGCGCCAGACGAGGAATGGGCCGGGAAGGTGGAATGAATTCTTTGTTGCCGGGATTTCTCGACCATAGCCTCGAACTGCTCCTGTTTGGGGGCAAGGGCGGCGTCGGGAAGACGACGTGCGCCGCCGCCGCGGCGCTCCGCATCGCGCGGTCGGCGCCGGGAAAAGCCTTCCGGCTGATTTCCGCCGATCCGGCGCACTCGTTGTGGGACAGTCTGGGCGATTGCACGCTTCCGGGAAACCTGACGGTGGTGGAACTGGACGCCCGGCACAGGGCGGATGCGTTTCTAGCCGGCGAGCGGGACCGGCTGGGGGAGATCGCCGCGGCCGGAACGTTTCTCGACGAGGCCGATATCGACCAACTGTTGAGCGTATCCTTTCCCGGCGTAGACGAGCTGGCCGTCTTTCTGGAGATCTCCGACCTGCTCGAACACGGCGCCTGCGATGGCATTGTGGTGGACACGGCTCCCAGTGGCCACACCCTGCAATTGCTGAGCATGCCGGGGAACCTTCGGATGTGGGTGGCGGCGCTCGACGCCTTGCTGGCCAAGCGCCGCTATATGAAGAAAGTCTTTCAGGGACAGACGGCGGACGACCCGTGCGAGCAACTGGTTTCCCGGTGGAGCGCCGCGCTCGATCGCATCGAGACGCTGCTGCGGGATCCGGCGCGCTGCTGTTTCGTTCCGGTCACGACCGCCGAGGCGTTGGGAGTCGGGGAGACCGCCGGTCTGTGGAACCAGTTGCGGAAGCTACAGGTGCCGGTTGCGGACCTGGTGATCAACCAGGTGCATGGGGCGAGCCCATGCCCCACCTGCTCGCGCGACCACGATCGCGAGCGGGAGCATATTATGCGGCTGGCGGAGACGACCGGCGCGGGGCGGCTGTGGACGGTGGAGTTGCTCGAGGAAGAAGTCCGTGGCGAACGCATGCTCGCCGGGTTTTGGGACCATGCGCAGCTCTTCGTGGCGCCCACGGCGTCCCAGACGGAGACCGCCGCCGCGCCGGTCCCCGGACCGTGCGTCGAGGGGCCGGCCGCGCCGCCTTCCGCACAAGTCCAACTGCTGCTGTTCTCCGGCAAGGGCGGAGTCGGCAAGACTACGCTCGCCTGCGCGACGGCGCTGCGCATGGCCCGCGACTTCCCGCGGAGACGCATCCTCCTGCTCTCGACCGACCCGGCGCATGCGCTGTCCGCCTGTCTGCGGGTCGGGATCGGACGGCACCCGTCCCCCGTCCGTGGCAACCTGGATGCCATGGAGATCGACGCCCAAGCCGAGCTGAATGTGTTTCGGCGCGAGTGCGAGAGCGATCTGGGCGAGTGGCTGGACCCGCACGCGGGAGGGTTCGAAGTCGCCTTTGACCGCGCCGCGCTCGAAAAGGTCCTGCAACTGGCGCCTCCCGGCGTGGAGGAGTTGATGGCGTTGACCAGCGTGGTCGACCTGCTGGCGCGCGATCGCTATGACCTGGTGGTGGTCGATTCGGCTTCCACGGGCCACTTCATCCGGCTGCTCGAACTGCCGCGGCTCATCGAGCTTTGGTTGAAGACCTTCTTCGGATTGCTGCTCAAGTACAAGAACGTGTTGCGGCTGCCGCGTTTTACCGACCGGCTGATTGCTCTTTCGAAGAACCTCAAGACCTTTCGGCGCATCCTGGCGGACTCCGCGCGCTCGGCCCTGTACGCCGTCGGCATTCCTACGCAAATGGCCTTCGAGGAAACGCGGGACCTTCTGGCGGCCTGCGGGCGAATGGGAATCGCCGCACCGCTGATCTTCCTGAACCGCCTGACGCCGCCGGCGGATTGCCGCCTGTGCTCGAGTGTGCGGGCCCGGGAGTCCGCCGTGGCAAGCGGCTTTGCCGAGGCGTTCCCGGATCGGCGGATGGTATCCGTGTACCGGCAGGGTGAGCCGGCCGGAATCGACGGGCTGGCGCTGCTGGCGAGTGTCCTGTACCGGAGTCCTGTATGACTGGAAATGGAAATGCCGTTCCATTAGATCTCGCGCGTTTGGACGACGGGCGGCGGGTGTCGCTCTGTGAGACCCTCGACCGGGTGTTGAACAAGGGCATCGTGGTGGCGGGCGAAGTGACCATCTCGCTGGCCGGCGTGGATCTGGTCTATTTGGGACTGCAATTGAGGCTGATGTCGGTGGAAACCGCACGGAAAGGATGAGGATGAGAGTGGAATCCGAAGCGATGACGCAGTTCGCGCAGGTCATGCATCCGGTGGAGAGCTGCCGGCCCGACACGCCCGTGCACGCCCGGCTCAGCCTGGATCCGGACAACGTCAAGAACGGACTGGGGCAACTGGTCCTCACGGTAGTGAAACTGCTTCACGAACTGCTGGAGCGCCAGGCCTTGCGGCGGATCGATGGCGGCTCTCTGAGCGACGAGCAGATCGAGCGGCTGGGCCTGACTCTGCTGCGCCAGTCCGAAGAGATCGATCGGCTGCGCAAGGAATTCGGTTTAGAGGAGCGGGACTTGAATCTGGATCTTGGTCCACTGGGACGCGTGTTCTGAGCCTCGCGAAGAAAAGGGAGTTTATATGAGTATGCAAACTATGCCGCACGCGGTACAGTCCTCCACCCTGGCGGATGTTCTGGAACGAGTGCTCGACAAGGGAATCGTGATCGCGGGCGACATCAAAGTGAAGCTGGTAGACATCGAGTTATTGTCGATACAGATCCGCCTGGTGATCTGCTCGGTGGACAAGGCCAGGGAGATGGGAATGGACTGGTGGGTCAATAATCCGGTCTTCACCAGCCAGCCCCAGCGGGAACGCGCCGTGCTCGAGGACGAGTTGGAACGGCTGCGCGTGAGACTGGACAAGGTGGAAGCGGCCACGGTCTGCTGACCGTTCGATCGCGTCTCCGCCGGGCGTGGCCGGTGGCTCGGCAGAGAAGGCGGGGACGACGGGCTCGAAGGCAGGGCCGAACGGAACCAGACCGCCGAGCCGGGGCCAGCGGGCACCCCGCCATCCGCGTCCGGGCGTGGCCTTGGCACACCGCTTCGTTCTTCATCGCAACGCGCATGCCCGCGGCTGCGAGGCGCTGGGCGAGAAAAGGCGCAGCCGGGCCTGTCCCGATGACGATCGCGTCGAAATGGCGTGTCAGGACAGTCGAGAAACGATCCACAACGCCCCGCCAATCGCGATGGCATCCTCGATCAGAGCGATGGGAAAATCTTTTGCAATGGCTTTTCCGGCGCGAATCCGCGCCTCGTATCCGCCCAGCGTTCCGGCCACGGCGCCGAGAGCGCCCGCCACCAGACCGCCCGGTAGAGCCCCGCTCGCTGCGCCCAGGGCCCCGCCGCACAGCGCACCCATGACAATGCGCGCGGCGAAGGGCGCCGGCGTTTTCCGGCTGGGGGTTTTCGGCAGCTTGTCATGAATCAATTCCCCAATCGCCAGCACACTCACGATGTATGGCGTAACCGGCGCGCCCAAAAAGGCCAGCCACGTGTTTTCCAAGTGCACCCAACCGAGACGGGCCGCCCAACTCACCACCGCCGGCGCGGTCAATGTGCGAAGCCCGGCGATCACCCCGATCAGAAATGCCAAAACGTATATGGACATAGGACGCACTCCCGGACCCGTGGTGTTATCGGGCCTTCTTGAGCTTCCGGTATCGGCGGATCAGGCTGTTGGTCGAACTGTCGTGGCCCGGTTCGGGCTCCGCCGCGCTTTCGAGTTCGGGAATGATGCGCTGCGCCAGCACCTTCCCCAGCTCCACGCCCCATTGGTCGAACGAGTCGATCTGCCAGATGACGCCCTGGGTGAACACCGCGTGCTCGTACAGGGCGACCAGTTTGCCCAGGACCTCCGGCGTGAGCCGATCGGCGAGGATCGTGTTCGACGGGCGATTGCCCTCGAAAACCCTGTGGGGCACCAGCCATTCCGGTGTGCCTTCGGCCTTCACCTGCTCGGGCGTCTTGCCGAACGCCAGGGCCTCGGCCTGGGCGAAGACGTTGGCCATGAGCATGTCGTGGTGGCGGGGAAGCGGGTTGAGCGGATTTGCAAACCCAATGAAGTCGCACGGGATGAGCCGTGTGCCCTGATGGATCAACTGATAGAAGGAATGCTGCCCGTTGGTTCCCGGCTCGCCCCAATAGATCGGGCTAGTCGCGTAGGTGACCTCGGCTCCATCCAACGTAACGTGCTTCCCGTTGCTCTCCATGGTCAACTGCTGCAAATAAGCTGGGAATCGCTTCAGGTACTGCTCGTACGGCAACACCGCAACCGTCCCGGCGCCGAAGAAGTCGCTGTACCAGACACCCAGCAGGCCCATCAGGACCGGGAGGTTGCGCGCAAACGGAGTAGCGCGGAAATGTTCGTCGATCTGGCGGAAGCCGTCCAGCATGGCGCGGAAATTCTCCGCGCCGACGGCCACCATGGTCGAAAGACCGATGGCCGAGTCCATCGAGTAGCGTCCGCCGACCCAATCCCAGAAACCGAACATGTTGGCGGTGTCGATCCCGAATTTCGCTACTTCGGCCGCGTTGGTCGAGACCGCGACAAAATGCCGGGCGATCGACCTTTCGTCACCGCCCATTCCGGCCAGCGACCAGGCGCGCGCCGAGTGAGCGTTGGTCATGGTTTCGAGCGTGGTGAAGGTTTTTGAAGAGACAATGAAGAGCGTCTCGGAAGGGTCGAGATCGCGGACCGCTTCGGCGAAGTCGGTGCCATCGACGTTGGAGACGAACCGGAAGGTCAGGGCCCGATCGCTGTAATGCTTCAGCGCTTCGTAAGCCATCACCGGCCCCAAGTCGGAGCCGCCGATGCCGATGTTGACGACGTTGCGGATGCGCTTGCCGGTGTGCCCTTTCCAATCGCCCGTTCCGATGCGCTTCGAGAAGTCCGCCATCCGGTCGAGCACGGCGTGGACCTGGGGCACTACGTTTTCGCCGTCCACCAGAATGGATGCCCCCTCGGGCGCGCGAAGGGCCACGTGAAGGACCGCGCGGTTCTCGGTGACATTGATCTTCTCCCCGCCAAACATCGCGTCGATGCGGGACCGCAGGCCCGATTCTTCGGCCAGTTGGATGAGGAGCTTGACGGTTTCATCCGTGATGCGGTTCTTCGAGTAGTCCAGGAAGATGCCCGCGGCCTCAGCCGTCATCCGCTCACCGCGTTGGGGGGCATCGGCGAAAAGAGTTCGCAGATGCAATGCGCGAACATGCTCGTAGTGGGCCTGGAGAGCCTTCCAGGCCTTCCGTTTCGTGAGCGGCTCGAGAGTTGCCATGTCGTGTGCTCCTATCGCTTGTTCCCTCAACTGGCTGCGGCCGTCCTGAGCGCGGCGCTGTTGGCGGCGATCACGGCCATCTGGTGTCGTTCCAGTATCTGACGAATGACATCGCGCTGTCCTCCTGGAGCCGGGCGGCCAACGTGTCGACATCGAGGCCGGACTGGGCGAACGCCGCCAAGCGGAAGCGGGTTACGAGAGGATGGCGGACTTTATTCGTCGCTGCCTGATGCGCGTGACCCGGCCGAGAGACGGCGCGGACGGGTCGCACGCGTGCGGCGGGCAGGCGGTGAGGATTCGAAGTTGGCGCCCACGTAGGCCCGCTTCAACCCAGGGCTCTAAGTGATTGAAAGGCTTGGCGGGGACGACGGGGTTCGAACCCGCGACCTCCGACGTGACAGGCCGGCGTTCTAACCAAACTGAACTACGTCCCCGCGATGTCACGCAGATATTTCGATGCTAACACGGCGACCCGAGCCGCTGCAAAGAATCGCTGGCACGCGCGGCGCCCACGTCCGCTCCGATGGGCGGTTCTGCTGGTGGGACGCGGGCCGAGCGGCGGCGACCCGCGGCCGATGAGGGTGGCGCCCCGGCCCGATGGGCGGCTCCGCTGGTGGGATGCGGGCCGAGCGGCGGCTCCCCGCGGCCAGTGGGCGGCGCCCCGCTCCGATGGGCGGTTCTGCTAGT
>JADGNR010000613.1 GCA_017883415.1 Bryobacteraceae bacterium
GTCGCAGAAGGGCTGCCACGAGCCATCCGGGACAGCCCGCCGAGTACGCGGTTTATCCGACCGCCACCATGTTCACCAACTTCCCAGATCGGGACTTCGGGGGCGCGACGGCGGGGCAGATCGGCGAGATGGGCGTGATACGGTAAGTTAACCCGCTGCACAGATTCCGAGTGGCGCGATCCGGACGAAATCGGTAGCCAACAGCAAACGTGGGGGAGGCTATCGGAGATTATCCTCACACGATGAGCCCCGACATTGAGCCATTGATCTCATCGTTGTGCTTCACTCAGAGTGTGGGGAAGGTTTGATTTGCAAATGATTGGATTCAACTGAGGAAGAGAACCGATATGGCCGGCATGATAGAACTTGGCGGGATGAGATTTGCCAGGCGCTTCGTTCAAAACGGGGAGATTCGATTCCACATCGTCGACGGAGGCGTCGGGCCGACGGTCGTCCTCATTGCAGGCTTTCCACAGACCGCATATGCGTGGCGTCGGATCCAGCCGTTGCTGGCTGGCTCTTACCGTACTCTTGCGATCGATCTTCCCGGCCAAGGCTACTCGGACAAGCCCTTGAACGGCTACGACACGCAAACTACGGCATCCCGACTTAACTGCCTTCTGAAGTCGTTGGGAGTGCAGCGACACTTTTACGTGGGGCACGACGTCGGGTCATGGATTGGCTTCCCCTATGCACACCAATACGCCGCGGACTTAGATGGCGTCGTCTTCATAGACGGGAACATTCCTGGTATAACCCTGAAGTCCGAAGTATCGATCGCATCTCCTTCCAATTGGAGAAGCTGGCACTTCCTGTTCAATGCCGTGGTTGATCTTCCGGAGTTGCTGCTTGCCGGAAAAGAGCGCGTACTGCTTGAGTGGTTCTTCAACAAGAAGTCCGCTAATCCGATGGCGACCTTCGAGCCGGCTGATATCGATGAGTACGTGAAATGCTACGCTTCTCTGGGCGGCCTTCGGGGCATGCTCGGCTACTACAGGGCTGTCGAAGAGGATTTGCGGCAAAACCAGAAGCTGTTCGCTAACAAAATAAGGACACCCGTGTTAGCGCTGGGAGGCGATGTGGGCAGCGCGCCGGACATCCATGAATTGATGAGGCCTCTCTGCGAGAATATTCGGGGAGGTCAAATCGGGTCTTGCGGGCACTACATTCCAGAAGAGCAGCCGGAGAAGCTTGCAACTGAACTCGATAGCTTCTTTAAGGCGCCTCTTGGTTGATGGACTTCAACAGTCAGCCATCAGCTACCGTAAGCGGGCATGGCAGCCTTGTTCGGGACCGCTCGCCTTGGTGATTCCCGAGCGGCCGGTCGCCCACTCGAAGTAGTCTATTTGGCCGTGTAGTCGCTGAGTCGTACTCTGACCCCAAACGGCGTTCGAGGACCTCAGCACCGCGGAATCATACGGCCACCGATACGCACCCGGGGAGCGGACTGCCCGGTCAGGCCGCAGCGCGAGGACGCACTTCCGCCTTGATGCGGGCAGCCGCCGCGTCCTCGGCAATGGCGAGGTCATACTTCGCCTGCAGGTTCATCCACATCTGAGCGGATGTTCCAAAATAGCGGGCCAATCGTAGTGATGTGTCGCCCGTAATGCCTCGCTGCCCTTTGACGATTCCCCCGATTCGGTTTGCGGGTACTCGCAGGGCGAGAGCCAGCGCGTTGACCGTCAATCCTGCATCGGCCAGCAGTTCTTTAAGCACCTCGCCAGGATGAAGCGGCGGAAGCCGTTTTGATTTCTGAATTGCCATCTCAGTCCCCTAGTGATAGTCGACAATCTCCACGTCGTGGGCATCCCCGTCCCGCCACCTGAAGCAGATCCGGTATTGGTCATTGATTCGAATGCTGTACTGTCCCTTCCGGTCACCCTTGAGGGCCTCCAGCCGAAAACCCGGTAACTCGAGATCTCCCAGCGATGTCACTGCATCGAGCACTTCCAGCCGGACACGGGCGGACTTCTCGATCGCCTGGAGGCGTCTGCTGAATTTCCGCTCCAGCAACAGCCGTGCATCTTTGTCCCGGCAGGAACGGATCATACGCTTCACATATTACGATACTCGTACCATACCCGGCAAGCGGTCGATGAACCAGAGATTCGGTGTCGCGACCGCCCAACGGCGTTATGGGGACCTTGCGCTCTGAAGGCTGGCCGGACGCCCACCCACCGCCTCTTCTTCGCTCCGAAATTGGAGCCGGTACAGCTCCGCGTACAAGCCTCCAGTTGCAGCAACTCTTCGTGCCGCGTTCGGTAATCGTGCCGTCCTGCACCACGAAAATCGTGTCGGCGCGGCGGATGGTGGAGAGCCGGTGCGCGATCTGCTGGAGCTGTAAGCGCTCCGCGACCATCCGGCCAAAGCGCCCGGCGGCGCGCCACAAGAACCGCCATGGTCCAGGTTTCGGACGGCGCGTCCACACCCTGTGCGTCACCTTGCGCTATTCCTGCCGGAGCGCCCGCGTCGGATCCACTTTGGCGGCGCGCTGCGCGGGAATCCAGCAGGCGGCCATCGTGGCCGCGGCCAGCAGCGCGGGAACGCCGAGCAAAACGATCGCCCCCAAGGGGTTGGTCCCGACCACAAAGTTCGGAACGACGTTGCGCGCCAGCGGAATCACCAGCGCCAGTCCGATCGCCAGCCCCACCGCGGTGAAAACGGC
>JADGNR010000327.1 GCA_017883415.1 Bryobacteraceae bacterium
CTATACGGAAATGCCTCCCGAGCTGCGAGGCGATATCCTCGCTTTCTACCACGACCTCAGCCTTCCTATTGCGACCAAGACCGACAACGGCGATTGGAAACGGTTGCTCGAGGAACTCGGTCAATTGCGGTCTGTGGATGCGGACCTGCGACATCCTTCGGTAGTTGCGGCGGGACCGCCACTTTCCAAATGAGCGGGGTTGTGGGAACGGCGCCAGGCGGTCCGGGACCCGCGGGCCGCCTCTCATGTGCCTGTGCTGGAGCACGAACTGACAAGGAGCAACAATGAACCCGCAACAGTTTGCGGAACTGCACGCGCAGTGTTGGGAAACGCTGAAGCACTTCGTGCGCGAGGCCGATCGGATGTGCGAACTGTTCGGCCTATGTCTCCCCGAAGCTTCCTCGATCCAGATTCGCTCGGAAATCGTGCAGCAGCGCATATTGGAAAACAATGCGTACGCCAGCTACATCGAGATTCGCCGGCAACTTTTTGAAGCGGCCCGGATCGGTTACGATGCGTCGAACTGAAGCTCGGCAACGCCATCGGCATGCGGCATCGCCAGGCTCGGCCGGCCATCGCCGCCTTCAGCGCGCCGCCGGAGGCTCCTGGTCGGTGGGGATTCCCGCCAGCGCACGATAGAATGCCACGGCCCGGTTGATCGAAGAGGACGGATGTCCCGTGGCCAGCCGGCTCGCGTTGCGTCCGGTGCGCGCGATGCTGTAGTACCGCCACACGCCGTCCGATTCGCGGTCCAGAAAGTAAATCGACTGCATCTCACCGGGATGGAACAAGGTCAGAAAGAAATAGCGCATGGTACTGACATTCTCCACTTCGAAGACCAGCCGGTCCGCCGAAACCTCGGCAATGCGCATCTGGTAAATCGCTGCGCCCGACAGGTTATCGATCTGCTCCAGGTAGAGTATGTTGCCCGCCTTCAGCTCATCGGTGGTAAAGTCCCCGCGACGGCGACCCGGCGGCGAGCCGGTTAAGGAGTAGGCGTCCACAATTAGCGTCTGCCATTGCTTGTGCGTGGTGGACCAGTAGCGCATGCCCGCAAGTTCCGAGGCCGCCCCGATGTGGCGCAGCAAGCCCTCCGCTCCCGAGGTATAACGGAATCGCGCGACGGTGGTGATTAACGTAGAAAAACCCGCCACAGCCCAGTCGGTGCAGGCGGGCGGTTTCCAGTCGCGGCCGAAGTCGGTCTCGCTCCAGAACTTTACGGTGGGCGAGGAATCCAGGCCAGGATAGGGCGGCACGGCTTCCCTTCCGCATGGCGGTTGCGGTCCTGGTTGCGCATAGATCTGCGCCTGGCAGAACAGCATGGCCGTGAAGACGAAACGAATCATCGTTGCCGCCCGAACCCTGGGTCTGGACAAACGTTACCTGGCGACTAGCGCCAGTGCCCCTCAACCAATACCCAGCCGCCCCTTTGGTGAACCCAGCGATGGGCTACCCAGTGGGCATGGGCCCGCGGAGGCTGTTCCCACCGGCCCGGAGCCCAGGCGTACGCGTTGCCGTCCCACCGTTGGTACCCGGAAACCCACACATGATTACGGCTGGGCGCCCGCCCTCGCCTCTCGACTTGGACACGGGGTGGCGCGATGCGAACCACAATGCCGGCCCCCACGGCGCTGAATGCCAGGGCGCCTGCAAAAACCAATCCGATCACTCGTTTAAGAACCATAACACGCTCTCCTTTTGTCACTTTCTTACTGCCAAACTGCAAACCAATCCAGCGGCAGGCGCCCTACCAGGCTCTTCTCCGTCTAAAGAGGGCGTGATAAAGAACCAGGAAGACCACAGAGCCGATCACTGCCACGAGGAGACTGTAAAGATTGAGTCCGCTGACGCCGCGAGCTCCAAAAAGGTGGAACAGCCAGCCGCCCGCAAAAGCGCCGACCACGCCCAATAGGATGTCGAGCAGAATGCCCTCGCCTCGCCTGTTGACGATCTTGCTGCCGATGAATCCGGCAATCAGGCCGAGACCGATCCAGGCCAGGAAGGACATGGTTTCCGTTTGCCCCGTCAAAGAACGCAGGGTAGCAGCGGGACGGCCATAAGCGATCATGGCGCACGAGGAATACATCAAAAGCGCAGCTAAGGTGCGCCGTATCCGTGTCGGCTGGATCATATCTTCACCACTCTCCGGGCATTCGCAATGCACGTGCGTGGCCGCGTTGCAACCGCGTGATAGGCCATAGGGCGCCTAAGGGGATAGAGGCAGAACCTGCACTTCGCGTGCATACCGGTACCCGGCGCGACCCACAACAACTCGGGACGGCCCCGGTTACGGTCCCGCGCGCGTTGGCCCCAAATCTGCTTTAAGTAACGGTCGAGCAAAGGAGAAAAGGCTAAATATGAAGGCTCGCACTCGTTGGTTCGCACTGCTGCCGATGGTCGCCGCCGGAGTACTTGCAGGGTGTTCCCAGAGCACCAAATCACCCGACGTTGCCGATAACATCCGCAAAGAGCTGGATCAGGCAGGACTGAAGAAGGTCTCCATCACCCAGGATCGTGATAAGGGCGTTGTGACCCTGGGCGGACACGTCGAAACGGACCGCGACAAGGCGCAAGCGGAAGCAATTGCAAAGTCCATTGCCGGCGGACAAGTTGTGGCCGACCAGATTGCGGTGGTCCCGCTGGGCGCTGAAAGCGATGCCCGAACGATGAACTCCGATCTGGACAAGGGCATCGAGCAGAACCTGGACGCCGCGCTCATCCAGAGCAAGCTGCACGACGGCATAAAGTACGTGGTCAAGAACCACGTGGTCACCCTGACCGGCGAGGTCGATTCTCAAGCCAAGCGCCAGGAAACCGAAAGGGTCGCGGCATCCGTTCCCAACGTGCGGCAGGTAGTGAACGAACTGCAGGTGAAGAATCAGAAGGCGACTTCCTCGGAGTGAAGGAAGCCGCTGGGCAAGAAAGCCGGCACCTAACTCCGCAACCATTGACCATCGAAAATAAGGAGAAAAGCAGATGAACTCAAGCACAAAAGATCGAATCGAAGGCAAGGTTCACGAAGTGAAGGGAAAAATCAAGGAGACGGTCGGCCAGGCCGTCGACAATCCCGACCTGGAAGCGGAAGGCAAGAGCGAGCGCATCGGCGGTAAGGTCCAAAAGAAAGTGGGCCAGGTGGAACAATTGTTCGAGAAGTAGAGCGGAGAGGCTCGATTCCGCGGCCGGGAGAAAAGGAGACAGACCATGTTACTACTAGTGATTATTCTGCTGTTGGTGCTAGGCGGCGGGGGTGGGTACTACGGCCACCGCCGTTGGGGTTACGGCGGCGGTGCGGGCGTAGGGCTAGGCACCATCCTGCTCATCCTACTCCTGGTCTACATGTTTGGGATGATCCACTAAGGGCGCCAGGCGCGCCAAGGGAACTACCATGTCATTCGGGCTTTACATTGTCGGCTTCTTGATATTGATCGGCGGGTTAATCTATGGCGCCGTGATCGTGCACATGCCCGCGCATTGGATCGTCGTGGGGGCGATTGTGCTCTTCGGCCTGGCGGTTCTGAAGGGCGTCCAGGCCACGCGGGGGAAAGATCCGTCCCATTAGGAGGCGTGCTGTTCCGGCGGTACGGCCCCGCGAACAGCGCGATCGCTCCGTGTTGCGTCTGTCGGGAAAATCTCTATGAAACAGGACCTGCCTCCCGCAGTCGTCGCCACCCCGCCCAAGCAGCTCCGGGGCGATGCGGGCGCCATCGTCCTTATCGCAACGATCGTGGCGCTGTACTTCGCGCGCGAGATTCTGATCCCTTTTGCATTTGCCCTCACCCTGACTTTTCTATTGACTCCGGTTGTGGCCCTGCTCCAGAGGCTGCACACCGGCCGCATCGTGTCCGTTCTTACGACCGTTCTGGTTTCGGTCGTGGCGGCGGGAGGCATCGGCTGGATTATCGCCAGCCAGTTGGTCGACGTCGCCAGCCAGCTCCCCTTGTACCGCCAGAACATTCACGCCAAGATCGAAGCATTTCACCTCCCCTCGACGGGGCATCTGGGCCAGGCTGCCAAAAGCATGCAGGATATCGCGCGGGAGATCACCGCTCCGGGCCCAGCCTCGCCTTCGCAGGGTCAGATTCAGAAGCAGGCGAAGACGCCGCCTGCGCCCCTCTCTCCTGTCCCCGTTCGCATTGTCCCACCCCCGTCCAACGGATGGACGGAGTTTCGCGATCTGGGCACGCCCGTTCTGGCGCCTCTGGGACGGGCGGGAATGGTCGTCATATTTACAATCTTCATGCTGTTCAAAAGAGAAGACCTGAGGAACCGCCTGCTGCGGCTGGTCGGGCTCGGTCAGTTGAATCTCATGACGCAAGCGCTCGACGACGCATCACGCCGCGTCAGCCGATATCTGCTGATGCAGTTCCTGGTGAATGCGACCTTTGGCGCTCTGTTTGGTTTTGGTCTCTACCTGATTGGCGTACCCTATGCCGCCCTGTGGGGAGTGCTGGCCGGCATCCTGCGGATTGTGCCTTACGTGGGGACCTTCGTGGCAGCGACGCTGCCGATCGCGCTGTCGCTGGCCGTGTTCGATGGATGGCTCCGGCCGCTGCTCGTGTTCCTGCTGGTGGCGGGCCTGGAACTGACCGTCGCCAACTTCGTCGAACCCTGGCTCTACGGCGCCCAGGTCGGCATCTCTTCCCTGGCCCTGCTGGTGAGCTCCATCTTCTGGACCGTTCTGTGGGGACCAGCGGGCTTGATCCTGTCTACGCCTCTGACGGTCTGCGTCGTGGTTCTGGGGCGCTATGTTCCGCAACTCTCTTTTCTCCATATCCTGCTGGGGGATGAACCCGCACTCGCGGCCGAAGCCCAAATCTACCAGCGGTTACTGGCCATGGATCAACTGGAAGCGCATACCATCGTGGTCGAGTTTCTTAAAGGAAGGCCCCTGGTCGAGTTATACGACTCGGTGCTCATCCCGACTCTGAGCATGGCCGAGCAGGACCGCCACAAAGGAGCAATTGACGCCGCCAGGGAAGAGTTTTTCTTTCTCAGCATTGACGAGATGATCGCCGAGTTTTCCGAGTACCAACTTGCCGGCAAATCATCCGAAGAAGATTCCGCACCGGCGCCGGACGCTGCGGAGCGTCCCGACGCCAGGATCCTTTGTCTGCCGGCTCATGATCGGGCCGATGAGATCACGGCCGCAATGCTGGCGCAGATCCTGGAGCAAAAGGGGCTCGCGGCGCTGTCCTTTCCCAACGCCGGGCCTTCTCCCAATGAATGGATCGGATGGATTGAAGCCAGACGGAGCGACGTCGTCTGCATCTCGGCCCTGCCTCCTTATGCGTTCGCGCCGGCGCGGGCCATGTGCAAGCAGATCCGGGAACGATTTCCAAAGCTGAAAGTAGTGGTTTGCGTTTGGGGATTCAGCGGAGATATGGACAAAGCCAAGGCGCGTTTCGAGCGAACGCAGCCCGATCGCCTCTCCACCAGCCTGGCGGAGGCCGTGGAGCATGTGCAGGAACTCGTTCGCCCCAAGGCGGCCGCTCCCATGGTCGCTTGACCAGGCACCAGCCGCCCCGAGTATACATCCTCGGAACGCGGGGTCCATACCGGGACAGACCCCGCCCGCGATCACTTCTCGAAGACCTTCTTAATCTGCCCGACTTTCTTTTGAACTTTCCCGGCGAGGTTTTCGGATTTGCCCTTCGACTTCAAGTTGCGATCGTTGATGACCTTGCCTACCTCCTCTTTGACTTTGCCTTTCACCTCGTGGAACTTGCCTTTAATCTGATCGGTCGTGCTCGGCTTCATCTGTTCTCTCCTGTGATTGAAGTTTGTCTGACGGGCGAGGGGCGGGACTTTCACGTCGCCCGCCCCGACGGGTATTCCGCGGTGCTGCCTACTCTATGTCCAATAGGGCTTGGCGCCGTAATAGGTGGAGACCTCGGCGCCCCATGCGCGGTCGGACATGTCCGGCCAGTGAGCTTTGTCGAAACCCGGAGCGTGCTCGAGGAACTTCTTGTCGACGTCCAGGACGAACTGTTTGTCACCGGTGTCCACCGTGAGGGCGCCCCAGGGGATGGCAAACAATTTATCACCCATACCCAGGAACCCCCCGAACGATAGAACCGCGTAGGCGACGCGGCCCTTTTCCACGTCGATCATCAAGTGCTCAATGGTTCCGAGATCCTCTTTTTGACGGTTGACGACCCGATCGCCGGTAAGAGTGTCTGCCGCCAGAACACTCTGCATATACCGCCCTTTGGCATCTCTCGTTTGTGGCATGATCTCTCCTTCCTTCAGATTAGGAATTGGACGGAAACCCCGAAAACCGTTAAAATGTACGATTGAGAGTCTTTGGTCTCGAAGTCTTGATTGCCAATTCGCTTTTAGCTGAGCAAATTGGGAGCCAACCGGAAGGCCTGTGGACACAAGCGATCCGCTCGATGGGCCTGCGCCCTCGGTGCAATTCCTGCCCATCGCAAAGAAAGAGTTGCCTGTGGGATTTGTACTCAGGTAGCGGAAAAGCCGGCGGCGCGGAGCGCTAATCGGCCGGATGCGCGGTGAAATAGAATGTCGATCCCGCCCCAGGTGTCGACTCCATCCACATGCGGCCGCCCTGCGACTCGATCGCCTTCCGGCAGAATGCCAGTCCCAGTCCGTTTCCGGGATGTTCCTTCCCGTGCAGGCGCTTGAACACCCCGAAGACGCGGTCCTGGAAGGCCGCGTCCACACCGGGACCGTTGTCCGCGACGGAGAATAC
>JADGNR010000614.1 GCA_017883415.1 Bryobacteraceae bacterium
CTTCCTCAGATGGAGGAAGTAGGCATCGAGGTCCTCGGTGCGCAGTGCCGCGCTCGCTGCATCAAACACCTTCTTCGCGTCGTACCAGTGGACGGCCCAACCCCGCGCCTCGGCCGCGGAGGCTAGCGCCTTGCGGTACATCACCCAGTCGGCAACGTTCTGCGCCCGGTAGTCCTTGATTCGCTCGGCAATGGTTGGTGGCAGCTCTGGACACTGGCGAAGCGCGACCCCAAGGATGCGCTGGGGCACCGCCATTGCGACGGCGTCCAGGCCGAACTTCGCGTGCCGTTCCGCCGACACCCGCACGCGCTCCACCAGCGCCACTGCCTCATGGAGCGGAAGCGCCTGCCCTTCGCTGTGGTGCGGAATCTTCGGCAGGTCCTCGTCCACCAGTTCGACGCGGCGACGGTCGAGGAGCGTCCCGTCGCCCGCGACCGTCACCAGCACCGCCCAACCGCCGTGATCCGATACCCCGATGATCCCGTCGTCCCTCGACATGATGTTTCCTCCAGCGCCAGTGCTTTACGTACCCTTTCAGGCCGACGTTATCAGGCGAGCTCGCCGCTTTCAGGCTAGGAGTCGCCAGAACTGAATCCCTCATCGAATAACGTATCGTCGCCCCTGTCATCGAGTCAACCTCCCGCAACGGCGTAGTGTCTACGGCCCGTACCGGATTTCTCGGCTCGTAGATGTTCGGCCTGAAGGGTTCGAGAAGGAACTCGGCTGGGTGTGGGGACAGCAGTCTCGGCCCGTTACTAATGCAGAATCCGTCAAGCCCCTGAGAACGCAGGGCGGGACGTGAGCAGCTTAACCCGTTTCCGAGTGTGGCTATTTTCGCACTCGCAGATTGTGCTGGCTTTGTATCAGTTCTTGTAGTATTATTACCGCAAGATGACACCGCAGCCCAAGGGCCCCGATGCCGCCCGGCTCCGCCAGCGCAAATTTGCGCTGCTCCGCCAGTTCCCGTTTCCCGAAGATTTGCTTCCCGGCTCTCTCTCCGTCAGCCATACCCGCTGCGGTAAACCCACGTGCCATTGCGCCAAAGGCGAGGGGCACGCCGCCTGGTCATTGACCTTCATGGCCGCCGGCAAGAAACGA
The DNA here is from genome assembly GCA_017883415.1 of Bryobacteraceae bacterium. Taxonomy (GTDB): domain Bacteria; phylum Acidobacteriota; class Terriglobia; order Bryobacterales; family Bryobacteraceae; genus JADGNR01. The sequence goes on from JADGNR010000614.1 coordinate 1,099, forward strand.
GTCGAACGCATCCCCAAACAGTGGGTGGACGACGTCCGCCGGCGTGTCGAAGCCGGCCGCGCCTTTCAGGACGCTCTGCGCGAGGTCCTTACGGCCAATGCCGAGTTGCTGGTTCTCTGGCGCAAACAACAGCCACCCCGCTGAAGGGGCCGCAGGCTCGCCAGATTAAAAACTATGCCCGCCATTGTCTGGCTTTGAAGGCCTACTTCCGGCAACCCGGCGATGGCCGGATCCACCCGCACATTGCCGCGACGGACATCGTCTGGGCAGTGGTGATGAGCCGCATCCTGCGCGTGACCAGTTTCTTGCGCCTGGAGTGGTTAGTCCACTCCGCGGGACGAGTTGGGTTAGGCGTGAAAGCGGCCTTTGGCGATGATGCCTTGGCCTACTGCACCGAGCGTATGGACCCGGAGACGACGCGGTTGGCTCTGGCCGAAGCGCTGCACCAGGCCAAGCGTAACAAAGCTTTCGAAAACAGCCGCTTCATCGGCTTGGCTCTGGACGGCACCGGCGCGGGGCGCACCTATAAAGAACCTTGCCCGTTGTGCGATCCCATCAAGGATGCCAAGGGCGAGGTGCACGGTTCGTTGCATCATTTTGTGCTGATCAGCGTGGTGGGCACTGGCTTGACGCTGCCCATCGATGTGGAGCCCTACGGGCCCGGCGACAGCGAGTATGCCGCCGCACAGCGCTTACTGCGGCGCGCGGTAGCGCACCTGGGTCCACGCTTCGCCGACTATGTGGTGGGCGATGGGGCATACGCCACGGCTCCCTTTCTGCACACCACCGAGGAGGTCGGCCTGCCGGTGGTAGCGCGCCTCAAGGAGAACCTTCCCCTGTTGGCCGCCGCCGTACGCGCGCGCTTTGATGGCCAACCGCCCCACGCGGTGTTCCAGGAGGGCGACGACCGAGTCGAGGTCTGGGACGCCGATGACTTTGACCCCTGGGAGACCCTGCAGTGGCCGACCGTGCGCGTGCTGCGCTACCGCCAGCACAAGCCCGATGGCACCGTGATCCAAGCCGAATGGCTGACCAACTTCTCCATCGCTAAGCTGGGTAGCCTGAGTTTCTACCGCATGGCCAAGAGCCGCTGGGAGATTGAGAATGGCGGCTTCAACGATGGCAAGAACCGCTATGGCATGGAGCATATCTGTCATCACGAGCCCAACAGCATCCTGATCGTTTGGCTGCTGATCGCTCTCGCCATGGTGATCGAACGCCTCTACCGGCTGCGCTTTCTGCACCGGGGAGACCATGGCGTGCGCTCCGCCCAGCAATTGTGTGACTACCTCTGGTTGACCCTGGGGTTCCGCAGTTCGCCCGACACCGGTTGAGCCGGCGCCGCGCGGACGGCTGGCAGCGCTCCGTTGCTCTTTGACAACTCGACCGCTTCGCGTGGAGGAATCACCCGCCAGAGGCCCGCCGTCGCCTAACGGCCAGCAGATCCGCTGCCTCCCCCGCAACTCCTACCCCCTCCACAACGCCGTTCCCTGTTCCGCGGAACTTCCGAAACGGCTGCAATCCGAACACTACTATTGTATTTCGCCCTTTATTCGCCTA
>JADGNR010000328.1 GCA_017883415.1 Bryobacteraceae bacterium
GCAACTTGTGGAGGAGTTGCGAGTAAGCGCTATCCGCCAGCTTGTACTCTCCCGCCGCGGTGAATGTTCCCACGTCAAAATTGTCGTTCGGCAGCTTGAGGCTGTCCGCATTGACTTCTGCAAGCAGGTCGCGATACCGGTCAATGGTTGAATTGAAGCTGGCCATATACATCTTTTCGGTTTCCGGTGTCAGCCTCTCAAATCGCAGCGGCCGAAGCGGACCCACCTTGGGCACGATGCGGAACAGAATCGCCATGATCCGCGACCGGATCCCCGGCCGCTTGTACGTCGCGCCCCAATTCTTTTCGTAGCTGGAGCGGGATAGATTGTAGAGGAACTTCCTGCGCGTGACACTGGGAGCGTCTTTTCTGATCTCCTGTTTCTTGATCTGCCAGGCAACTTTGGTCATTGCCGGGAGAATCGTGCCCACCGCCCGGCGATAGGATCCAACGGCGAGATCGACATCCAGGAATACCTTTCCCAACCTCATTCCGTAGGTATCTTCGAACGCCCGCTCGAGCACCGGCCTCGCCACTTGAAATCCAATGAAGTTCTTGTACGCTTCGGAGGCGTAGCGGCCCTTGGCGGCCTGAAACACAGCAAAGGCGAACTCCGTCTTGGCGTGGGCAGCGGGGTCGTCGGCGTAGGTCACCACCTTGCCGAACTTTAGGCCCAGCTTCGGGTAGAACAAAGGAACCGCCCGGTTCACGGCGATGGGATGGCCATTATTGTCGGCGGCATAGTGCGACAGCGCTCCGAGGGCGAAGGCGTACTCATTGAGGTCTTGGGAGTCGCGGATGAGGTTGAGGACGAAATCGCCGCTGCGGATGTAATGGGTCAAGTCGCTGAAGAACTTGCTGCCGAACGGGTAGTACCCCAAATCCTGAATAATGCACCCTCCGTAGGCGAAGGCGTGTGCTTGCATCAACTCGTCGGCGGTGGCAGCCGGGAACCGCTTGAGCAGCAAGGGTTTGATGGCACTGTCCCAGGTGGAGTCGATAATCGCTTCATGGGTGAGAACGGAATAGGAGTGGGCGGCTGGGACCAGGAACAGAAGCAACAGCCCCACCAGGGCGGAGTAGCTGAGTTTCCGGAGCCGGCGCCACGCCGGAACAACGAGAACGAAAGGAGTTCGATGTGTATCACGCATACGATGGGCCCGGCAGGATGATCGCACGTTCGTGACCACCGTCGCCCGCCAGCGGTCTGTTGGGATTAGATGCTTGAGCCGAGCAGATTCGGCACTTCGAGTGCAGGTCTTGCATCTCCGCCCGGTGAATCGCCGGGGATCCCCCATCAAGCGGCCGCGGCGTCGCGCGGCTTTTCGCCGTAACCGGACGAACCGTCACTGGCGGGGGTCTGGCGTCGGCAAAATCCGCATTTCCAGGTGCAGCCTTTGCATGTCGATTACCGGTGAATTCTCCGCCTGAACCCACGCGGCCTAACGGCTCTGCCTCCGAATGGCGGTGTTTCTGTTTGGACCATCCCGTGCTAAATACGACAGCGACCCATACAGACGGAAGGGGATGGCTTATGAAGACAACACATGCCGGAACGAACGGGTTCCAAGAGATCCTCGAAAAGAAGGAGGCCGAACTGGGTCGGGAATTGTGGAACCGGGATGACATCGCCATCGAGAAGAGCGCGGACCAGATGGATGAGATTCAGCACGCGACGGAACGGGAGATGGCGATTCGCAACGTGGACCGCGAGTCCATCCTGCTGCGCAGCGTGAAAGCCGCATTGCGGCGAATTCGAGACGGCACCTTTGGAACCTGCCGGGAGTGCGAATCGGCGATCAGCCCAAAACGCCTCGCGGCCGTGCCTTGGGCGCCGTGTTGTATCCAGTGTCAGGAGGCGGCCGATCGAGAGGGGCGGGAGGGAACCGACTCGGTGAGCGAGACGCTCGTCCATGCCGCGTAGTCCAGCCATGAAAACAGCCTCCAGCATGCGAACGATCGCGTTTCTGGGCAACTATTTGCCGCGCAAATGCGGTATTGCCACGTTTACCTCCGACGTGCTTGAGGCGGTAGCTGCGCGGCATCCCCAAAGCCGGTGCTTCGCCGTGGCGGTCAATGACGTGGGGGGGTGCTATCGCTATCCGGACGCCGTTCGATTCGAAATCGAGGAACAGGACCTGGATTCATACCGGCGCGCCGCCGAGTACCTCAACGGCAGCAACGTGGACGTCGTCTCTCTCCAGCACGAGTTCGGAATCTTCGGCGGGCCGGCCGGCCGCAACCTATTGACGCTGCTGCGGGAACTGCGCGCGCCGGTGGTCACTACGCTCCATACCGTGCTCCGCCAGCCGAACGCCGACCAGCGTCGCGTGATGGAGGAATTGATCTCGCGCTCCGCCCGCCTGGTGGTCATGACCAAGCGGGGACAAGCGCTCTTACAGGAGGTGTACAACGCACCTTCAGGGAAGATCGATCTCATCCCGCACGGCATCCCGGACGTACCATTCGTCGCGCCGGATTGTTACAAGGACCAGTTTGGCGTGGCCGGAAAGAAGGTGTTGCTGACGTTCGGGCTGTTATCGCCGAACAAGGGGATTGAACATGTCCTCAACGCGCTCCCCGATATCGTCGCGGAGTTTCCCGACGTCGTCTACATCGTGTTGGGCGCCACCCATCCCCACGAGTTGCGCACGCGAGGCGAAGAGTACCGCCTCGGCCTCGAGACCATCGCCCGGAAGAACCACGTCGAGAACCACGTCATCTTCCACAATCGCTTTGTGGACCTGAAGGAACTGACTGAGTTTATCGGAGCGGCGGATCTGTACATCACCCCGTATTCGGACGAAGCCCAGATTACCTCGGGAACATTAGCCTATGCGTTTGGCGCGGGCAAAGCCGTGATCTCGACGCCGTATTGGCATGCCGCCGAGCTGTTGGGGGAGCAGCGCGGCGTCCTGGTGCCGTTCGGGGACCCGAAGGCGATCGCGTGCGAGGCGCGTGGGTTGTTGCGCGACGAAACGCGCCGGAATGCCATGAGCGATCGCGCCTACAGGTTGGGCCGCACCATGGTGTGGAGCCACACGGCGGGACTTTACATGGGGTCCTTCGAGGCGGCACGACAGCAGGGAGCAGCGGCGGCCCGCACAGCGGTGGCGGGCGGGTTCACCCGCCGGCCGCATGAATCGCCCGAGTTGAATCTGGATCGCTTCCATCCGAGGACCGATTCGACGGGCATTTTCGAGCACGCCCACTTCACCGCGCCGAATTCCGCGGAGGGCTACTGCACCGGCGACAACCCCCGCGCACTCATTCTGACGGTGTTACTGGGTCAGTTGGAGGACGCTCCGAAGCCTGTCCTGGCGCTGGCCAAGACCTACGCCGCGTTCCTGGACTCTGCCTTCGATCCCAAAACGTCGCGTTTCCGGAATCTCCTGGGAACGGACCGCCGTTGGCTCGGCCAGCGGGGGTCCGACGATTGCCATGACCGGGCGAGTTGGGCGCTGGGCACCGCGGCGGGGCCCTCGCCGCATGGGGGTTCCCAGATGGCGGCCGAAAGGCTCGTCTCCCGGGCGCTGCCGGCCGTGACGGACTTCCCTTCGCCGCCGGCCTGGGCATTCGGCTTGCTTGGCATTCACGAGTATCTGCGGCGGATGAGGAACGACCGCGGGGCCAAGGATGCCGGCGAACTTTTGAACGGGCGCCTGGTGGCGATCTTCGACCAGGCCGCTGAGCCGGGCTGGACCTGGTTTGAAGAGGGGCTGACTGATGACAGCGCCAAACTGCCTCACGCCCTGATCGTCAATGGACGCGCCACGGGGCGCAAGGGCGTGTACCAACGCGGCCTACCGGCGCTGCACTGGCTGGTGGGCGTAAAACTTCCCTCGCAGGGCCACCTGCGGCCCATGGGCAGCAATGGGTTCTATCAGCGCGACGGCGCTCGCGCGGCCTTCGACCAGCAGCCCATCGAGGCCCACGCCACCGCCGACCCGCGGTGGTACGACCAGGTGGATCTCGCCTGCGACTGGTTCCTCGGCGGGAATGATCTCGGGCTGGAACTCTACTGCCCGCCAACCGGCGGCTGCCGCGACGGATTGCACCCCGGCCGGGGCAATCAAAACCAGGGGGCGGAATCCACGCTGGCCTTGCTTCTGTCGCCGGCGGAAATGCGGACAATCCAAAACACCGCTATGGGTGTGCAACGTCCCGCCATGGCGGCCCGGATGACGCCCTGATGCCGAACGCACACACCACCGTGGAGCCGGCCGGCACGTCCGTCCGGGCCCTGCCGTTTCGACGCGGGAGCGGTCCGCGGTCCCCTTCGCCCGAACACGTCCTGGCTGCAATGCAGGGGAATCGTTCCATGACAAATCCAAAGGACCATGCGGTTTGGGCACCAACCGGGGAACCGCCGTTGGACCGGCGCGCAGCCGTCGGAATCGTACAGCCGGGAGTCGTACTCAAGAGGAGAAACAGTGACATCCACGATATCGTTAGAATCTCAGACGCGGGTTGAAGATGCATTAGCGTACTTACCGATCTCCAGCACCACGGAGTACGACAAGGGCCGGAGGATCTACGGTCTGGATCACTCGCCCAGGAATATTTATCTGGTGGTTACGGGCAAGGTGGAGCTCTCCCAGATAGCCGCGGACGGCAGCGAGGTGTTGTTGGAGATCGTCCGGCCCGACGAGTTGTTTGGCGAGTCCGCTTTTCTCGATGGGTCCCGCCGCTCTGAACAGGCCACAGCCATCGAGAAGGTGACTGTGATGGCTTGGGCGATTTCCGAAATCGAGGACCTGGTCATGAAGCGGCCGCGGCTGGCCGTGGCCTTGCTGCAGATCCTCGCCCAGCGCAACGCCGAGTTTACCCGCCACATCGAGAGCCTGGCGGTGGACAGTATCGAACGGCGGCTGGCCCGCTCGCTGCTTCGCTTTTCCGAGCGATTGGGCACTCGGGACAAAGACGGATCCGTACGGATGATGCCGTTCACTCACGCGCTGCTGGCCCGCTATGTCGGCACATCGCGGGAAGTGGTCACGCAGTATATGAACCGGTTCCGAAAGCAAGGCTATGTGAGCTATTCACGCAGCGGCATCCACCTCCATAGCGATACCTTAAGGAAGTTAGTCGATGGCCGTAGTGGCGCTTCGGCTGACATGAGCAACTGAGGGTAGTGCGTCGAAGCGTTGCTTCCGCTTGTGTGGGGGGCTATCGTGTCCAGAGCCGCACTTCCAGGCCGCTGGAACGCGGGTCCCGCGCGGGCTCAATGGCATGCCACACCGTCAAATAGAGCACTGGTGCGTTTGCCCACAATGAAGAGCGCCGCCTTGACCGAGATCGGATAGAATTCCGCAAAAGCAGTACCTGTACGTTTTTTAACAGCCCCCACGGTTCTTAGATACAATCTAAGGATAATCTAGTTGACACCGCTGAAACAACGGCCTCATACTTACTACCGGTGGAGTCGGCAGGTACGCTGACATGCGCGCGCAAGCCTCGCCCCGCTCCTCAAGGCGTTGCGGAGCAGATGGCGTGTCGACACCGGAATTCTAAGGGGAACAACACACTTATGACAGTCACGTTCAAGGTATGTGCGGCCCGGATGGTCCTCATGATCCTGTTCGCCGCGTTTCTCTACAGCCCATCGGTAGCGCTGGCCGCGCCCATACTGGGCACGGCACAGAGCTTCGCGGTCCTCGGTGCCTCGACTGTAACCAATACCGGTGCCACCACCATCAACGGAGATCTTGGCCTGTCGCCCGGCAGTTCGATCACTGGCTTGGGGACTATCAGCCTCACGGGAACAGTACACCAAACCGATGCGGCCGCGCAACAGGCGCAAGCCGACGTGACGACTGCGTATAATACGTTCGCCGGCATGGCGTTCACCAGCGACTTGAGTGGACAGGATCTGGGCAACCTCACGCTCACCCCGGGGGTCTATTTCTTTTCGACGTCGGCTCAGTTGACCGGAACGCTCACTCTCGACGCCCTGGGCAACCCGAATGCGCTCTTTGTCTTCCAGATTGGGAGCACCCTCACGACTGCAAGTAGCTCGAACGTGAACGTGATCAATGGCGGTGCGGGTAACGGCGTGTTTTGGCAGGTCGGCAGCTCCGCGACGCTTGGCTCAAGCACTTCCTTCGCAGGGAACATTTTGGCGCTTACCAGCATCACCATGAATACCACGGCCACAATCCTGTGCGGCAGGGCCTTCGCGCAAACTGGGGCAGTGACGCTGGATACCAACACCATCTCTGACAATTGCACCGCCCAGAACTTCGACACCGGGCGCAGCGACTTCGGCAGCCTGGGCTTCGCCGGCAACGCCACCGCCCCGGCCGTTCCCGAGCCCGGGACGGTGGCGCTGCTTTGTTTGGGTATCTTCGCCCTCGCCCTCTTCGGGCGGCAATCGCGCCAGCGGGTGGCGTAAGGCTGCCATTTTGCAGCGGGTTGCGGAATCGGAGCCCCTGGTCGTCAGCGCGGCGCGGCGGATCGCGCAAATGCCGAAGAGTTGGCATCAAACTCACCTCACGAAGTCTGTTCGCACTGGTAGGCGCGCCGCCGAAGTGCTGGAAGGCCGGGCCCGTTCAGAATACCGCCAGCAAAACCTGCACTTTCCTTTGCAGAACCTGCATTCGCGGTAGCTGATTTGCCCCCCGATTGGCGCAAGTAACCTGGCGCAGTTATCGAGGTCTCTCACAATCCCCTTTGCCTGCACGGTGGCGGCGTTGATCCTCACCGGC
>JADGNR010000615.1 GCA_017883415.1 Bryobacteraceae bacterium
ATGGAGCGCGGTTTCACCAACGGCTGCGAAGCGCCCGGCGGGATCAGGTCGAAATTGGCGAGCAGCTTCTGGTTCAGGCGGACGATGCTCTTCTCTTCGTCCTGGCCCACATAGAAACGGACGATCGCCATCGACATGCCCGGGCTCGAGGTGGAGTAGATGTACTCGACGCCCGGAATCTCCCAGAGGAGTTTTTCCATCGGCCTGGTGACGCGCTCCTCCACCTCATGCGCTCCCGCGCCGGGCATTTGCACGAACACGTCGATCATCGGCACAATGATCTGGGGCTCCTCTTCGCGCGGCAGTTTCCACACGGCAAACGCCCCGATGAGCAGCGCCGCGCAGATCAAAAGCGGCGTCAGTTTGGAGGAAATCCACGCCTGCGCGACGCGGCCCGCGGGACCCAGGTGCCGGGGAGCGCTCATTGCCGGACCTCTACCCTGGCTCCATCCAGCAACCCCGGCGACAGCGGCGCCACAATTCTTTCTCCCGGGTTCAGGCCGGACAGGACTTCCACCCCATCCTTCGTGCGCCGTCCCGTGGTGACCAGCCGGGTATGGGCTACGCCATCCTCGACCACGAACACCGACTGCAACTGGCCGCGCTCCATCAGGGCGGCAACCGGTACCGCCACCACCTTTTCCATGCCCAGCGGGAAGACGGCTCGCCCAAACATACCGGTGCGCAATTGCGGCGCCGCGGGAAGATCCAGTTTCACGATATAACTGCGCGAGGCCGAGTCCACCGACGGGACAATTTCGGAGACACGCGCGTTCAGTTTGCGGTCGGAGGCTTCGATCACGACTTCGACGGCCTGACCGACTCGCACCGAGGCCAGTTTCGATTCGTCCACCGACGCTTCCAGGCGGTAAAGTCCGTCCTGCTCGATGGTGAGCAGCGGCACGCCGGGCGTCGCCAGATTCCCCGGTTCCACCGTCTTGGTGATCACCACCCCGGAGAATGGCGCGGCCAGCTTCGCGTAATCGCGCATAATTCCAGCGGCGTTCACCTCCTGCTCCACCCCCGCCATTTTGGAATTCAATTGAGTGCGCCGGGAGCGCGTCATCTCGTAATTCGCCTGAGCTGCTTTGAGCCGTGCCGAGGCCTCATCCAGTTCCTGATTGGAAATGGATTTCTTCGCCGCCAGTTCTTCCATGCGCTTGAAAGTCGCCTGCGCCAAATCCAGATTGGCTTTCGCGGCGGCCGTGGCATTCTCCAGTTCGGGGATGGCGCTCTGGACCTCGGCGCGGCCGGCCTCGGCGCGGCGCAGGCTCACATCCAGGTCCCGCGCGTCCAGCGTGATCAAGGGCTGTCCTTGGCGAACGTGGTCCCCCACCTGCACGCTCACCTGCTGGACGTAGCCCATCACTTTGCTCGAAATTGTGGCCGTGGTGCGCGCGCGAACCGTGCCGGTGGCTTCGTAACTCACGGGCCAGTCCCCGGTGGAAACGGCTGCTATCGTTACCGCCACCGGTGGAGTTCGCGGCTGTACGGCACGACGCGCTGGTTCATTTCCGCAGGAGGTCAGCAGCAGAACAGGGATCGGCAGAAACATGAAGTACGGCTTCATTTAGTTCAAGACCTCCGAATCCGCGTTGAGACGTCCCGCGGCAAGTTCGAGCATCGTGGCGGCAATCCGCTGATCGTGGATTGCGGACAGGTATCGAGTACGGCTTTCCAATACAGCGGTTTCCGTGCGCAGAAGGTCGGTCACGTTGTTCATCCCCGCTTCGTACCGGTTCTGCGTGATCCGGAGGCTTTCCTCGGCCTCTGCCACGGCCGCCTTGGCGACCTCAATGCGCTGTTGGGCTGCATTCAGGCCGGCGTAGGCACGTCGCACCTGCAGGCGGATTGCCGAATCCGTTCGCTGTTCCTCGAATTCGGCGCGCTTCACCAGGTGCGCGGTTTCCGCGATGCGGGCCTTATCTGCCAATCCATTGAACAAATTCCAGCGGAGGGAAATAGCGGCGAGCCAGTTGGCTCCGCCGCGATCGACGAACCGTTGGCGATCCGCCTCGAATGCGCCCCGGAAGCTCACTTGCGGCAGCATCGCGCTGCGGGCGCCGTCGGCTTGGGTTTGGGCCAGATTCGTGGCCAGGTGCGTCTCGCGCGCCTCGGGGCGGGAGGTGGACGCGGAACGCTCCAGGCCGTCGAGCGCCACATCGGGAAGATCGAGTGCCGCCAACGGCGTGCTCAGCACGTGAGGGGTATCGAGCGGCAACCCAAGTGCGTCGTTGAGCGCAGCCTTAGCCACCTCGAGGTCCGCAGCCCGATTGATCCTCTGTTCCGTTACGGCCGCCAGGTGCACCCGGATGGACAACACATCGACATCGGTGGACATTCCGGCCGTGCGGACCGCATCGGCACGCTTCAGATCCGCTTCGGCCGAGCGAACCGCCTGCTCGGCGGCTTTCAAGTTTTCGGCCGCCAAAACAGCGCCATAATAGGCTCGCGCGGTTCCGGAGATGACCTCCGTCTGGACGCGCCGCTGCTCTTCGCCCGTCATCTTTTGGGCCAATTCGGCCGCCTTCACGGCATGCCGCGTCTGGCCGGCATCGAACAAAGGCTGATCCACCGTGAGTTGGGATTGAAAATTGTTGAGAGGGTCAGGCCGGTTCAAGGGACCGAGGGCGAAATTCGCGGCACCGAATTGGTG
>JADGNR010000070.1 GCA_017883415.1 Bryobacteraceae bacterium
GGGCGCCGCCGTAGCCCTGGCCTCGGCCTTCGCCCCGGCCCGCGAGGCCATGAATATCGCCCCCACCGAAGCGATGAGCCGCGGGGAGCACGAGCACCGCGCGCGTCTGCGCTGGCGGCGCCACCTGGCCTGGTCCGCCGTCTTCGCCGTAGCGGCGCTGGTCCTCTCGCAGGCAGCGCCCGTCGCCGGATTCCCGGCCGGAGGATACGCCGCCGCGCTGTTCTCCGTAGCCGCCGCCGCCCTGGCCGCGCCCGCGCTCGTGCTGGCGGTCAACCGGGCCACGCGCGCCGCGGTAGCGCACCATGCCGCGGGCCTGCTCGCCGCCCGCAGCCTGACCGCGTCGCTCTCGCGCACCTCGGTGGTGGTGGCCGCGCTCGCCACCGCCATCGCCATGATGGCCAGCGTGGGCATCATGGTGGGCAGCTTCCGCGAAACCGTGGCCCTGTGGCTGGATGTGCAACTCCGCGCCGACCTCTACGTCCGCACCGCGGGCCCCGCGAGCGCCGGCCCCCATGCGCCGCTTCCCCGCGAAGTCCCGGCCATTCTCGCATCCACGCCCGGAGTTCTGGCGGTGGACGTCTTCCACTCCCTCGAGTTCCATTACCGCGGGGAGCGCGCCACGCTGGGTGGCGGGGATCTCGAAATTGTGCGCCGCCATGGCCGGCTGCGCTTTCTTCCCGGCGAAGACCGCGACGCCATTCTGCGCTCGCTGCCCGGCCGCGATCGCGCCATCGTAAGCGAGCCCTTCGCCAACAAGTTCGGCATCCGTCCCGGCGACCGGATCACGGTGCCTGTCGGCGACCGCAGCGTCGCGCTGCTCGTGGCCGGCGTCTATTACGACTACTCGAGCAGCCAAGGCCTGGTGATTGTCGACCGCTCCACGCTGCTGAAATATCTCCCGGACCAACCCGCCACCAACGCCGCCGTGTACCTCGCTCCCGGCGCCGAGGCCGGCCGCGTCCGCCGCGAGATCCAGGCGCGCACCGCGGAGTACGCCATCGCCGTTGCGCCCAATGCGGAGCTGCGCCGCAACTCCATGGCGGTTTTCGACCGCACCTTCGCCGTCACCTGGGCGCTCGAAGCCGTGGCCATCCTGGTGGCTATGCTGGGCGCGGCCAATTCGCTGCTGGCCCTGGCGCTCGACCGCCGCCGCGAACTGGGCCTGCTGCGCTACCTGGGGGCGTCCACCGGGCAGGTCCGCGGCATGATTCTCACGGAGGCCGCCTTCCTCGGCCTGCTGGCGGCGCTGCTGGGACTGGCGCTCGGCTTCGCCCTCTCGCTCCTGCTGGTGTTCGTGGTCAACAAGCAGAGCTTCGGCTGGACCATCCAGTTTCATCCTCCCGGCGAAATGCTGGCGGGCGCGCTCGCGCTGGTGTGGTGCGTCACCGTGCTGGCCGGCCTGTATCCGGCGCGCGTCGCCGCGCGGCTCAACCCCATCGACGTGATTCATGAAGAGTAAGCCGGTACAGCTTGCGGGAGCGAGCGCTTGGCGACCGGTACAATTACAACAACCATGTCCGATGCGGTAATCGAATGGCTTCTCGCGGCAGACCCGGCCATCCGCTGGCAGGCTCTGCGCGACTTGCACGGGGAGGCGGAACCGGCCGTGCGCCGCGAACAGGGCCGTGTGGCCATCGAGGGCTGGGGAGCGCGCCTGTTGGAACTGCAGGATGCGGATGGCCGCTGGGCGAGCGGCATCTACACGCCCAAATGGACCTCCACCACCTACACCATGCTGCTGTTGCGCAGCTTCGGGCTGCCCCCGGGGAATCCGGGCGCGCTGCGCGCCTGCCGCGTGCTGCTCGATACCGGCTTCTGGCGGGATGGCGGCATCAATTTCTACCCGCGCCGGTACCAGCGCAGCGAAACCTGCATCTCCAGCATGGTGCTGGCGGTGCTCTCGTGGTTCGGTTTCGACGATCCGCGCGTGGACCAGCTGGCGGCGCACGTGGCCGCACAGCAGATGGCCGATGGCGGATGGAACTGCCGCGCCACGCCGGGCTACGGAGGCGCCACCCACGGCTCGTTTCATACCACCATTTCGGCGCTCGAAGCGCTGCTGGAATACCAGCGCTTCCGGCCGGCGCGGGCGCACGCGGTGCGCGCGGCCCAGGAGCGGGGGCGCGAATTTCTGCTGGTGCACCGTCTGTTTCGCTCGCATCGCACCGGCGCCGTGGCGAAGAGCGCCTTCACCCGCTTCGCTTTTCCGCCGCGGTGGCACTACGACGTGCTGCGCGGCCTGGACTACTTTCGCGACTGCGGCGCGGCCTGGGACGAACGGCTGTCCGACGCGCTCTCGCTGGTCGAAAAGCGGCGTGCGCCCGATGGCCGGTGGGCACTCGCCACGGGCTACCCCGGCAAGGTTTTCTTTGAACTGGAAGCGTGCGGCCCCGCGAGCCGATGGAACACGCTGCGGGCCTTGCGGGTCTTGCACTGGAGCCAAAACAGGTAAATCAGTCCGCAAATCCGCTCGGTGCACGATCTAGTGTAAAATGGAGTTTCCATGCGGGCGGTATCCACTTCGTTGATGGCGGCGCTGGTGGTAGTAGCGCTGTTCTGGGGGAACTGTTTCTCCTGCCCGCAGTTATTGCTGGCATTACAGACGCACCAACCGTCGCACGAGTGCTGCCACGGTAAGAAGCAGGCTCCCGTGAGTTGCCAGACGCAGCAGCTTCACCAGTTCCTGAAGGCGGATGCGGGCCATGCCCCGGCCGTGCCAATGGTCGCGGAGTTGGCCGCCTCACTGGCGCCGGTTTCCCTGCCCCATGGCCGGACTTCGGTCTCCGTTCCGGCGCAACACGCTCCGCCCGGTTTAATTTCGTTGTACTCCACCCTTCGCATCTAAAGTTCTCACGTTGGTTATTGCCGGGCAGGCCAGGAGGCCTACCCCACCGAGGTGAGAACAATGAACAGGCAAGTTTGTATTTGGATTATGATGCTGCCGGCTATAGCCGGCGCGCAGCCGCTGCCTTCGCTGGTGGAGGAGGCGCTGAGAAACAACCGCGAGATTCTGGCGGCGCAAAAAAAGTATGAAGCGGCGCGCCAGCGGCCCAGCCAGGCCAGCAGCCTGCCCGACCCGACCGTGTCGCTGGGCTACGCGGCCAATGGCTGGCCCTATCCCGTGGCCGGACTGGGGCGCGATGTCACCAGCAACGCGGGCATCAGCGTCTCGCAGGAAATGCCGTTTCCGGGCAAGCAGAAACTGCGCGGCGAGATTGCCGGCAAAGAGGCCGGCGCGGAGTTCGAGCAGTACCGCGCCGTGCGGCTGAGCGTGGTCTCGCGGCTGAAGCAGGCGTACCACGAGCTGCATCATGCCTCCGTGAGCATCGTCTACGTGAAGCGCTACCAGGCCTTGCTGCGCGACATCCTGCGCATCACCGAAGCGCGCTACACGGTGTCGCGCGCGGCGCAGCAGGACATCTTCAAAGCCCAGACGCAGTTTTCCATCTTCGAAACGCAACTGGTGCGCTACGAGCAGGAACGCACCAGCAAGGAGATCGAAATCAACGCTCTGCTCAACCGGCCCATGGGCGGGCATATCGAGGCGCCCCTCGAGATGGCCCTGGGCGACCTGCCCGGCACGCTCGACCAGACGCTGGAGCGCGCGCGCACACAAGCTCCCATGCTGGCGCGCGAGCGGAAGATGACCGAGCGCAACGAGCTGGCGGCCAACCTGGCGCGCAAGGATTACTATCCCGATTACACGCTTTCGGGCGGCTATTTCAACCAGGGCGGCATGCCGCCCATGTGGCAGTTCCGCGTGGATTTCAAGCTGCCGGCCTATTTCTGGGGCCGGCAGCGCGCCGCGGTCAACGAGCGTGAGTTCTCGGTGAGCGAGGCGCGCCACAATTACGAAACGGCGGAGGTGTCCCTGCAGGCGCGCGTGCGCCAGGATTACACGGCGGCGGAAACGGCGCGGAAACTGGCGGAGCTCTACGGGAAGTCGGTGATCCCGGAGGCGCAACTGGCGCTGGAATCTTCCATGGCCAGTTACCAGACGGGCGCGATCGATTTTCTGCCCGTGTTTTCCAATTTCATGAACGTGGTGGATTACGAGCTGATGGTGCACGAGGAAGTGATGCGTTTCCACGTGGCGCTGGCCAGGCTGGAAGAGATGACGGAGGTCCAATGAAAAAAATCCTGGTGGTTTTGTGCGTGGCCGCCGCGTTCGCGGGCGGATATGGGTACGGGCGATGGTATGGGAAGGCTGTGCCGGCCGCGGTCGCCGGACGCAAAGTGCTGTATTGGGTGGACCCCATGCATCCCTGGTACAAGTCCGATAAGCCAGGCACGGCGCCCGATTGCGGCATGAAGCTGGTGGCGGTGTATGCCGGCGGCGAAGACCAGTATCAGGCCAGGGATATGCCCGCGGGGACGGTGCGCATCACGCCCGGCAAGCAGCAGCTTATCGGCGTGGCTTTCAGCACGGCGGAATATGGAACGGCCACCTCTTCCATCCGCGCGGCGGCGCGGGTGACGCCCGATGAGACCAAAATCGCCCGCGTACAGAGCAAGCTCGACGGGTGGATCGACCAGGTGTTCGTCGACTTCACCGGGAAATTCGTCAAACAAGGCGACGCGCTGCTGACCCTGTACAGCCCCGAGGCGCTGGCCACCCAGCAGGAGTACCTGATCGCCCTCAAGGCGCAGCGCCAGATGCGCGACAATCCGGTGCACGACATGATCGGCAGCATGGACAACCTGGTGGCCGCGGCCCGGCGGCGGATGGAGCTGTGGGACATCAGCGCGGCGCAGATCGACGAAATCGCTCGCACCGGAGAAGCCCTCAAGAACCTTACGCTGTATTCGCCCAGCTCCGGCTTCGTCACGGAGCGCAACGCGTTTCCCAAGCAGCACGTGAACGAGCACGCCATGCTGTATACCGTGGCCGATCTTTCCACCGTGTGGGTGGTGGCCGACGTGTTCGAGTACGAAGCCGCCGGCGTGCGCCTGGACCAGGCTGCCGGCTTGACGCTGGCTTCGTTTCCGGGGCGCGTCTTCCGCGGGCGGGTCAGCTACATCATGCCGCAGGTGGACGCCGCCACGCGCACGCTCAAGGTCCGGATGCAGTTCGACAATCCCGGTTACGCGCTGAAGCCGGAGATGTATGGCGAGGTCGAACTCCAGACGGGCGGCGCCCGCCGGCTCATGGTGCCACAGACGGCCGTGCTCAACTCCGGCGACACGCAGACGGTGTTTGTGGACCGCGGCAACGGATACTTCGAGCCGCGCGTGGTGAAGGTGGGGGCGCAGGCGGGCGAACGCACCGAGATCCTGAGCGGGCTCAAGGCCGGCGAGCGTGTCGTCACCGCGGGCAATTTCCTGCTGGATTCGGAAAGCCGGCTGAAATGATCAACCGCATCATCGAGCTCTCGGCGCGCCACCGCTTCCTGGTATTCCTGTTCGTGGCGGCGGCCACGATGGCCGGCTGGTGGTCCGTCAAAACCATCCCGCTCGACGCCATACCGGATCTGAGCGACACGCAGGTGATCGTCTACTCGCGCTGGGACCGCAGCCCGGACATCATGGAGGACCAGGTCACCTACCCCATCGTGAGCGCAATGTTGGGCGCACCCCGGGTGAAGGACATCCGCGGATTCTCCGACTTCGGCTACTCCTACGTCTACATCATTTTCGAGGAGGGCACGGATATCTACTGGGCGCGCTCGCGCACCCTCGAGTATCTCTCCAAGATTCTGCCGCGGCTGCCGCAGGACGTGAAAACGGAGCTGGGGCCCGACGCCACCGGTGTGGGCTGGGTTTTCCAGTACGCGCTGGTGGACCGCGGCGGGCACGACCTGGCGGAACTGCGCAGCGTGCAGGACTGGTTTCTGCGCTACCAGTTGCAGGCTGTGCCGGGGGTGGCCGAGGTGGCGCCGCTGGGCGGGTTCGTGCGGCAGTACCAGGTGAACGTGGACCCCAACCGGCTGGCGGCCTACGGCGTGCCGATCTCGAAAGTGGTGGCGGCGGTGCGCGGCGGGAACAACGACGTGGGCGGGCGCCTGGTGGAGTTCACGGGCCGCGAGTACATGGTGCGCGGGCGGGGTTACGCACGCTCGACGGCGGACCTGGAGAGCATCTCGCTCGCGGTCAGCCCCTCGGGCGTGCCCGTGCTGGTGCGCGACGTGGGCAGCGTGACCCTCGGCCCCGACATCCGCCGCGGCGTGGCCGATCTCGATGGCACGGGCGAGGTGGTCTCGGGCATCGTGGTGATGCGCCAGGGCGAAAATGCGCTGCGCGTCATCGAGCGCGTGAAGGCCAAACTGAAAGAGATCGAGCCGGGGCTCCCCCAGGGCGTGAGCGTGGTGACGGCCTACGACCGCTCGGAGCTGATCCTGGCCTCCATCGACAACCTGAAGTGGACGCTCCTCGAGGAACTGGCCGTGGTGGCGCTGGTGATCCTGATCTTCCTCTGGCATTTTCCCAGCGCCATCATACCCATCCTCACCATTCCCGTCGCCGTGCTGATCGCGTTCGTGCCCATGCGCCTGATGGGGATGAGCTCGAACATCATGTCCCTGGGCGGCATCGCCATCGCCATCGGCGCCATGGTGGACGCCGCCATCGTGGTGGTGGAGCAGACCCACAAAAAGCTGGAAGCGGCCGGCGCGGATTGGACCACGGGCGATTACCAGCGGGCCATCGTGGCCGCGGTGAAGGAGGTGGGCGGTCCCAGCTTTTTCGCGCTGCTGGTGATCGCGGTTTCGTTCCTGCCGGTGCTCACGCTGGAGGCGCAGGAGGGCCGCCTGTTCAGGCCGCTGGCCTACACCAAGAATTTCGCCATGATCGTGGCCGCCGTGCTGGCCATCACGCTCGATCCGGCGCTGCGGCTGCTTTTCTTCCGCAAGGACAACTTCCGGCTGCGGCCGCGGTGGCTGGCGGGGATCGTCAACGGCGTGCTGGTGGGCAAGATCCACTCCGAGGAGAAGCACCCCATCAGCCGCTTGCTGATGCGCCTCTATGAGCCGGTAGTGGCCTGGAGCCTGCGCTGGCGGTGGGCCGTGATCCTGGGCGCGGTGGCGCTGGTGGCGCTGACCGTTCCGGCCTACCAGCGGCTCGGCTCGGAGTTCATGCCGCCGCTCGATGAAGGGACGCTGCTGTTCATGCCCACCACGCTGCCGGGCATATCGGTAGCGGAGGCGCAGCGCCTGATGCAGGCGCAGGACCGCATCCTGATGCGTTTCCCGGAGGTAGCGCGGGTGCTGGGCAAAGCCGGACGCGCCGAGACCTCCACCGACCCGGCGCCGTTCTCCATGGCGGAAACCGTAGTGCTGCTCAAACCGAAAACCCAGTGGCGCAAGGTTCCCACGTGGTACGACCGGTGGCCGCGCTGGACGCGCCGGTTCTGGGAGCATGTCACGCCCGACCACATCTCCACCGACCAGCTTGTCGCGGAGATGAACGAGGCACTCAGCATTCCGGGTGTTTCCAACGCCTGGACCATGCCCATCAAGAACCGCATCGACATGCTCACTACCGGCGTGCGCACTCCAGTGGGCATCAAGGTTTACGGCCCCGACCTGGCGGGGATCGAGCGCATCGGCGTCCAGATCGAGCGCCTGCTGCCGCAGGTGGCCGGCACGCGCAACGTGTTCGCCGAGCGCGTGGGCGGAGGCTATTTCCTGGATTTCGATCTGCGGCGCGACCAGCTCGCGCGCTACGGGATGAGCGTGGACGACGCCCAGACGGTGGTGATGAACGCCATCGGCGGCGATAACGTGAGCACCGCCATCGAGGGGCGCGAGCGCTATCCCATCAACGTGCGCTACTACCGCGATTCCCGCAGCTCGCTCGACCGGCTCAGGCGCGCACTAGTCCCCGCCATGGACGGCAAGATGCAAATCCCGCTGGCGGAGATCGCCACCCTCAAGTTTTCCACCGGCCCTTCCATGCTGCGCAATGAAAACGGCATGCTGAACGGCATCGTGTATGTGGACGTGGCCGGACGCGACGTGGGCGGTTACGTGGCGGAGGCCAAGCGCGTGGTCCGCGAAAACGTGACCCTGCCGCCGGGTTTCACGCTGGCCTGGAGCGGGCAGTACGAAGCCATGGCGCGCGTGCGAGAGCGTCTGAAGGTGGTGCTGCCGCTGACCCTGTTCCTGATTTTCCTGCTGCTCTATTTGAACACCAGGTCGACGGCCAAGACCATGCTCATCCTGCTGGCCGTGCCCTTTTCGGCGGTGGGCGCCATCTGGCTGCTCTACCTGCTGGGCTACAACATGAGCATCGGCGTGTGGGTGGGGCTGATCGCGTTGATGGGCGTGGATGCCGAGACCGGCGTCTTCATGCTCTTGTACCTGGACCTGGCGTACGAGGAGCGGCGCCTGGCGGGCAGGATGCGCAGCATGGCGGATCTGCGCGAGGCCATCGTCCATGGCGCCGTGAAGCGCATCCGGCCGAAATTCATGACCGTGGCCACCATGTTCGTGGGCCTCGCTCCCATCATGTGGTCCACCGGGGCCGGCGCCGATGTCATGAAACGCATCGCCGCGCCCATGATCGGCGGCATCTTTACTTCCTTCATTCTGGAGCTGGTGGTGTATCCGGCAATCTACGAGGTTTGGAAATGGCACTCGGTAAAACGGCAAATTGCATAATTCTGGCGGGCGCGGTGTGGGCTTCGGCGGCGCAGTTCCCGGTGCGCCACGAGCACCTGCGCAAGGGCTGCTTGGGAATAATGACCGTGGATGAGAGCGGCGTCTCCTTCGCCGGCGAGAAAAAGCACGCCTGGCACTGGAAGTACCAGGACATCCAGGAATTGAAGCTGTCGCCCGGCGGTATACGTCTATTGACGTATGAGGACAGCAAACACTTGCCGGGCGCAGACCGGGAATACCGGTTCACGGGGAAAATACCAGCCGTGGAGCTGTACCGGTTTTTGAAAGAGCGCATGGATCAGCGGTTGGTGGCCGAAGTGGCGGAAGCCGGGCAGGGCCCCGAGGCGCCTCGGTGGCAGATCCCGGTGAAGCATCGGGGGCGCCCCGGCTCGCAAGGCACGCTGGCTTTCGGCGCCGACTCCATCGTGTATGCCACCGCCCGAGGCGGCGAGTCGCGCACCTGGCGCTACTCCGATATCGATACCATCAGTAGTTCGGGCCCGCTTCAGTTGACCATCACGACGTTCGAGCGGGCCGCGCTCCACTACCAGGACCGCAAGGAGTTCAATTTCGCGTTGCAGGAACCGATCACCGAAGCCAGGTACAACCAGCTCTGGCTCGAGATCGAAAAGAAGAACGGGAGAATCCAATGAAGAAGAAGATCGCGATTTCGCTTGCGGCGGCAGCCCTGGCGTGCGCCGCCGCGGACGAGAAGAAGAGCATCACCGGCACCATCACCGACAGTATGTGCGGCGCCGATCACACCGCCATGAAGGTCAAGCCCGACGAAAAGTGCATCAAGGAATGCCTGAAAATGGGCTTCAAGTACGCCCTGTGGGACGGCCGGACCGTCTGGGCGTTGAGCGACCAGAAGACCCCGGCCAAGTTCGCCGCCAAAAAAGTGACGGTTACGGGCACGGTGGACGAAACCAAGCAGACGATCCAAGTGGACTCGATGGTCGCGGCGAAGTAGCCGCGAAGGTCGATAATGGCGGTATGCCCGAAGCCGAGCGCACCGCCGAATTCTACTGTCCCACGTGCGCCAAGCCGGTGGACGATCCACTGGTGTGCGGCGATTGCCGCGCGCTGATCTGCCGCGTGTGCGGCACGCCGCTCGAACGCATCGACGAACTGGGAATCGGATAGGGCCGCCGCTACTTCTTCTGGTTGCGAAGATACCGCTCGATCGTATCCGCCTCGTCCCGCGAAATGCCCGGCGCCGCCTTTTTCACCATCGCCAGGAACCAGTCGATTTCTTCGGGCTCGTAGGGATAGCCGATATTCGCGCCGCTCGACGGCCGCCGTGAGTTGACCGTCGTTTCGCCCTTTTCACTGAGGAACGCGAAGAACGGCAGTCCGGAGTCTTTCCCTCCGGTCTTGACCAAAACCTCGTCGCCGCCGGGACTGTTGAGCGATGTTTTCCCTTCGTGCTCCTGCACCGTCAGCCGGGCGAACACGAAATACTTCTCGACGATGGGCTTGATTTCCGGCGTCTCGATAAACTTATCGAGTTGTCGGCACCACCCTCACCAGGAAGCGTGAAAGATCAGGAAGACGCTCTTGTGCTCGCGGGCGGCCGTGGTTTCGGCCGACGCCAGCACCTCGGCGGCAGACCGCGGCGCTTCCGCCGCCATGCCGAATGCGGCGGCCAGCAGCGCGAGTGCGAGGGTGCGTACCATAGAGTCATTATAGAGCGGTTAGTCCGAAACCGCCGGTGTGCCCCGTGGGGCGGGCGCCCTCGCCCGCAGCCGACGCCATCGTCGGCTTCCGGCCGAAGGCCGGCCAGGGGGGCCGGGATGCCCTCTGGGCCCGGACCATTGGGGTCCGCCCCGCCAAGAGCGAGGCTAAAGCGCTGGGCATCTCCGTTGCCGAACTGGTCCGCCGCGCCATACGCCAGGCGCTCCCGCCCCGAAATCAGCCGCCCTGGATGCGCTAGCCGCCCTCACAATCCGGCCGTTCAACTCCGAGGAATTGGACAAGGCAGCCCGGCTTGTCCGGCGATTTGCCGATCAGGACCTGACGCTCGCCGACGCACACGGATTGGCCCTGATGAATGAGCGCCGCACGGCTGCGTGTTGGTCCACGGACCGCCATCTGGGGCTGACCGGCGTGACGCTCGTCCTGTGAGCGCCGAGTGAGCGCTTACCGCGGAACCCAGGTCCGCAGGAAGCGCGCGCTCTCTTCCGCGCGGATCGCCGGCTGTGCGCCATGTTCCGGCAGCAGCCAGACCTCGCCGGCCCGAACCGGTTCGTCCCCGATGGCGCCGCGGCCTTCCACGCAGATCCACAACTGGCACGTCTCCGCGGACGGGGTAAACTCGCTCCCCCGCCCTACGCGCACCGACTCCGTCACGAAGTGCTGCGACCGTACCAGCAGTTCGCGCCCCTCGGATATGGGCACCGGCCGCGACGCGCCGGGGTGCACGGTGAGGTCCGAAATCGGCACGGCCTGTGCCACGTGGATGGGGCGCGGGCGGCCGTAGTCCCACAACCGATACGTGACGTCCGAATTCTGCTGAATCTCGCAGAGCACAATGCCGCCGCCAATCGCATGCACCGTGTGGGCCGGCGTGAAATACGTTTCGCCGGGCGTGACGGGCAGCCAGTTGAGCAGCGTTTCGATCTCCCCGGTGCGCGTGGATTCCAGCAACCGCTGGCGCGTGACCGGCTCGCGAAACCCGAGGGCGATGGCGGCGCCCGCGTCCGCCGCCAGAATGTGCCACATCTCGGTCTTGCCCCGCGGCCCATCCTCGCCGTCGTCGGGATGCACCTGGACCGAAAGCCGCTCCGAGGTGAAAATCAGCTTCACCAGGAGCGGCAACTCGCGGCCGGTGAGGAACCACGCTTCGCCGATGGGCGTTTCCGCATCCGGGAACCAGGGCGCCAGGCGGGTTCTGCCCCACACCTTCTCGCGCAGAGACGGTGTGAGGCGGATCGGCTTGTCCACAAGGCTCACTCCTTGGGCTTCTTGACCTTCTGCGCGGGCTCCGGTCCCACGCGCTCGATGGTGACGCCGATCAGCTTTACCGGCTCGACCGGCCTGTCGCCGTGAACCGGGGCGCGGCCGATTTTGGTGGCCACGTCCTGTCCCGCGGCCACTTGCCCGAAGATGGTGTACTTGCCGTCCCACGAGGGCATGGGGCCCTCGGTGATGAAGAACTGGCAGCCGCCGGAATCGGGAGCGCCGGTGTTGGCCATGGCCAGTTTCCCCGAGCGGTCGAACTTCAGGCCGGGGAGGAATTCATCGCGGATGGTGACGCCGCAGGGGTACGAACCGGTGCCGGAGGGGTCGCCGCTCTGAATCATGATGTCGGGCAACACGCGGTGAAAGGTGATGTCCTCGAAGCGCGGCCGGTTCACCATGGCGCCGGTATTGGGATCTTTCCAGGCTTTCGTGCCTTGGGCCAGCGCTACAAAATTCTCAACCGTGGCGCGCACGTCCTTCTCCAGCAGCCGGGCGATGATGGTCCCCATGGAGGTATGGAATATCGCGTAGAGGCCGTTGGGCAGCCGGGCAGCCGCCGCTTCACCGCCGCCGGCGGGGGCCTGTCCCAGGGCGCAGGCCGCGATCGAAATCAGCAGGGATAGGGTTCTCATTTTCGGTACGTCCCATTCTATACGGATTCCTCTTCGCCGCCGCCCGCGACGGCACCGGCCGCCACGGAGCGCCAACGGGGGCCACGACCAGAGATGCATTCGAGGCGGCACTGCGGGTATAATCAGGCCTGATGAAAGCTCTATTTGCATTGCTCACTTTGGGAACCGCGATGCTGGCTCAAGCTCAGGCTCCGGCTCCCACACCCGCCAAGTCCGCCCCGGCCGCAACGGGCGCATCCCGGCTGATGAACCCCGCCGCGCTCACCGCCAAAGCTCCCGACCTGTTTAAGGCGAAGTTCACCACTACGCACGGCGATTTCGTGGTGGAGGTGCATCGCGATTGGGCGCCGCTGGGCGCCGACCGCTTCTACAACCTGGTGAAGAACCACTTCTTTACCGACGCCGCCTTTTTCCGTTTCGTCCCCAGATTCATCGTGCAGTTCGGCATTCCGGCCGATCCCAAAGTTGCCGCCGTCTGGCAGGAGGCGAGGATCAAAGACGATCCGGT
Source organism: Bryobacteraceae bacterium (assembly GCA_017883415.1). Lineage (GTDB taxonomy): Bacteria > Acidobacteriota > Terriglobia > Bryobacterales > Bryobacteraceae > JADGNR01. Next base: position 12,702 of record JADGNR010000070.1, read on the forward strand.
GAAACAGAGCAACAAGAAAGGCACGCTCGTTTTCGCCACCGCGGGGCCGGGCACGCGAACCACGCAACTGTTCATCAACCTGAACGACAACACCGGCAGCCTGGACGGCCAGGGATTTGCGGCCTTCGGAACCGTGACCGAGGGGATGGACGTGGTGGAGGGCATCTATAGCGGTTACGGGGAGGCTCCCGAGCAGGGCCGCATCCAGGCGGAGGGCAAAGCCTACCTGGGCAAGAGTTTCCCCAAGCTGGACAGCATTAAATCGGCCACCATCGTCTCCCCGGAGGGGGCCGCCGCGCCTCCCAAGAAGACCATGCCGGCCGAGACCAAGAAGTAAGCCGGGCCTAGCGGGCCAGTTCGGCCTGAAGCTGGCGGTAGGCCGCCTCTTCGTAGGTGATCTTGAGCCTCTCGCGGGAGTCGCTTCGGGGATCGCCCGGGCGCGGGCCTTCCCGTTTCAGCGCGCGGCCCAGCAGCGCCGTCGCTTCGGCGTCGTTGGGGTTGCGCGCCACCACCGCGCGCAGGCTCTCGACCGCCGCCTCGTATTGGCCCGACCGCCAGAGCGTGTAGCCCAGGTTGAAATGGTAGTCGGGGTCGGCGCTGTCTCCTTCCAGCGCCTTCCGAAAATTAGCGATGGCGGCCGCGGAGTTGTTGAGCCGGGCCTGCGCGGCGCCGAGGTCGTTGTAAACCTCGTTCAATGGCACGGCCGCCGCCACGCCCGCGAGCGCCCGCTCGGCCCCGCTGAAATCGCCGCCATTGAACCGGCACAGGCCCAGGAAGAACTGCGCCTCCAGGTAGTGCGGATCGGAGCGGGCGACGCGCTCCAGCCACCCGGCAGCCACCTGATAGTCTTTCTTCTCCCAGTACGTCTTCCCTAGTTGGAAGCAGGGTTGGGAGTAATGCTCATCGAGGCGCGCGGCCTGCGTGAAGAAGCGATGACGCTGCTCCGGGGAAGCGGCCAGGAGGCCGCGCACGTAGCTCTCCACGGCATCCAGCCGCACGGGCGGGCGTGCATTGAGAAACTCCCGCTCGGAGGGCGCGGTCTTGGGGTTGATCTGGTCCAGCGCCTGCCAGCCCAGTCGAACCTCCAGCGTGGCCAGATCTTCCAGGGCGCCCAGCTCGCTGAACGTGGGGCCCTGGCGCGTGCGCTTGAGATCGAGGATGCGCGCGGTCACCCGCAGCGAGCCCTTCGACTGGTCTTTGCCGTCCGCGGCGGGCAGCAATTCGAAATAGCCGTAAATCACCCGCGACGCGCCGAGAGAATCGCCGATCTTCATGATGGAAGCCTTGGTCAGCTCCGCTCCCGGACGCAGCGACAGGCGCCGGTAGGCCTCCAGGCGATCTTCGCGGTCGAGCACCAGCATCCCCTCGGAGGCCAGCGAATCGCGCACGGTCTCCGCAATGCTTTCCCCGATCCAATCCAGGTTCGCCGACCTGCCCTGATTGAAAAAGGGAAGGACCAGCGCCGTTTCGGCGAGCAAGGCGCCCGACCAGAACATCGCCATCGCCAGAAATCGCACCATGTCCTTTCAGTCTAGCGCTCCAGTAGGGTAGGCCTCCCTGCGTGCCCAACGGCCGGAGCGCGCCTTCGGCGCGGGGCCGGACGGGAGCCCAATCTCACTCTAGGGGTTGGTGAAGCCAGTCACGGAGTCGATTTTTCCGTCGGGCCGGAACACGAAGACGCTGGTTCCGGCCATGCGCTGTTTCCCGTCGCTCGCCACTGCGATCCAGCCGGCGAGCACCGTGCCCTGGCAATGCCGGACCGGACCTTGGCGCTCGAGCCGGATGCCGGGCATAAACCGCTGCGCGGCGCCCGCGTGGGCCGCCAGATCGGCTAACCCGTCGAGCAGGCTGAAGCGGTCGCGGAAGCCGATTCCCGGCGCTGCAATGCTTGCGAATGTCTCCGCGCGCGCGGTATCGTCCGCGATGCTCCACGCAGCGAACCAGGTATCGACCGCGTTCGCCGCGTCGGCGTACGCTTCGTTCGCCACCACGTTGCCGAACAGCGAAAGCTGAAAGCGCCAGCCTTGCACGTGCTCGTCGCGCGGGCCGGCTTCGGCGAATTCGTGCCGCAGGTGAAGGCGCGTGCCCTCTTCGTCCGGCTCCAGGCGGATGGTCACGCGCGAGCCTCCGGGAGCCACCGGCTGGCCCGCCGCAAAGCCGTACGTAAACACGATCCGCTCGGGCGGGCGCACTTCCAACACCTCACCCAGGGATTCCACCCCGTTGGCATGGCGTATGTACACCTTTCCTCCCGGCCGGGCCTCGATGGTCGAGCCGGCGCCCCACCAGCCGGCCCATCGCCGGCTGTCGGTGAAGAATTGAAAAACGGTTTCCGGCGTCGCGCGGATCACAACAGTCCGGTCAAGATGGTATGGCAGTTCCGGCATAAGTCCTCACTGTTTTCGCTTTTTCCTGCGCCGGCGCGGTTTAGGGCCCCGGCGCGTTTCCTCCAACTCGGCGGCCAGTTTGAGCTTCCACAGGGCGTCGTCCCACATCCGCTCGAGGATCTCCGCGACCGGTCCGAGCGCCTCCGGGCGCGCGCGATAGAAGCGGTTGCGCCGTTCGGTGCGCGCCTCCACCAGGCCGGCCTCCACGAGCGACCGCAACTGCAGGGAAACCGCTCCGAAGGTAACGTCCGGCATGGCCCGGTGGATGGCCCCCGCCGTCTGCTCGCCGGTCCAGACCAGGCGCAGAATCTCGCGCCGGCGCGGCGAGGCGAGGGCATCGAGCACGGCGGGCTCCATGGCAATATAATTTAGTTTAAACTAAACTATATGTCAAGAGGGTAAACGTCGCCTGACAATTGGTCAACTGTTGGACGCCCGAGCCTATCGTACGGCAGATGCGGAATCCCTCTCAGGCTTCGCGCGCCGCCGCCGGTCCGGTGGAATCGCGCAGCACCAGTTCCGGATCGATGACCACTTCCGGGTCCGCTGCCGGCGGCTTTCCCGGCCGGGGCACCAGGCTGTCGCAAACGATATGTCCTATCCGCTCGCGCGGGATGTCGACCGTAGTCAGCGCGGGATAACAGAATTCGGAAAGCTTGACGTTGTCGAATCCCGTCACGGACATGTCCCGCGGCACGCCGATCCCGCGCTCGCGCAATTCCCGCAGGGATCCCACGGCCATGATATCGTTCACGCAGATCAGCGCGGTCGGCGCGAAACCAGAGGCCAGCAATGCCCGGGTAGCCTGCCGCCCGCCCTCCAGCGTATCGGCGTCGGCGGCGGCGCGGACTTCGAGCGAAGGGATGCGCGCCACGGCGTCCATGGCCGCCTTCATGCGCTCGTTGATCGGCCCCAGGATGGCATGGTGCCCGATGAACCCGAGCTTGCGGTGGCCCAGGCTGTGCAGGTAATCCACCACCTTTTCGATGCCGCGGCGGTAGTTCACGCGGATATTGGTGATGTTGGGACGGGGCCGGCCCACGTCGTAGAACACTACCGGAATGCGGCTTTGCTCCAGCTCCTCGATCAGCTCCGGCGCCATCTCCGACACAATGCAGGCCAGGCCGGCCACGCGCCGTCCGATCATCAGCCGGATGCTCGAGACCAGTTGTTCGGAACGGTAATCGGTATTGGCCATGACGACTTCATAGCCGCGGGCGTGCGCGTCGCTCTCGATGGTCTTGTAAATATCGAAAAAAAACGGATTCTCCAGGTTGGAGACGATGACGCCGATGGTGCGGCTCTTGCCGCCCGCCAGGCTGCGCGCGTGAAGATTGGGGTAGTATTTCAACTCCTCGATGGCCTTGACCACCCGCGTGCGGGTGGAGTTTTTGACCACGCTTGCATTGTTGAGCACGCGCGACACGGTCGCCGTGGAGACCTTGGCTCGCCGGGCCACCTGTTCGAGATTCATAGCTGCCCTCTATGGTTCCCATTGTACATACGGTAAAACTGTTTCGCCCGCCGGAGGGGCACACAGCAGGGAAGCGTTGGAGTCACTCCAGCCTTTCTGCCAGCGCTTACAACATCTTCTGACGGGAGAGCGGAAGCCTACGAGCCTGGCGGCATATTCGCTGGTATTATCGGAATCAAGGCCTTTCTCTATGCGCTATACGGTCATCCTTGAGCAGGAAGCGGACGGCGAATACGTCGCGACGGTGCCGGCGCTTCCCGGCTGCGTGTCCCAGGGCGACACTCGCGATGAGGTCATGAGGAACATCCGCGAAGCGGCCGATCTCTATATCGAAGACTGTATCGCCGTTGGTGATCCGGTTCCGACTGAGGCGGGAAGAGAATACTTCGAACTGACGACCGGCACTCCTCGATGACACTGGGCCTCAGCCAGCGCCTCGGCAACTTCTGATAGATTGAACGTGAGGCGAATCCGATGGCGTTTCAGCCAGACATTCTCATCAGCACTCCCGATGGCCGGGTTATGGTCATCGAAGCCAAGGTCACAATGAACGATCTTCCGCACACGGAAGAAGCGCTCAAGCGGTATATGGTAGCCATGCAATACCCCTTTGGCCTGTTGATTACGCCGGAGAAGGGATGGGTTTATCGAGATTCCTATTCCAGCCTGTCGCCGGCGTCCGTAAAGCAAGTCGAGGAGTTCGACAGCACTCGAATATGGCGTCAGAATCCGCCTCCTCACGGACTGGAGTTTGAAGCTTTCGCGCAGCAATGGATCGAAGATCTGGCTGATTTTCCTACCGAATCGTTGCCGCCCCAACTCAAAGACATCGTTCAAGGTTACGTCTTGCCCGCAATCGCTGGTGGCGAAATAAAGGCAGCGCACCCTCGTTAATTCCCGGAAAAGAACATGCATCCATGCATCACGTTTTCGTTGAAACGAACTGGCTCCAAATAGACGCGATACTTCATCAACCAGCATTCTACCAGAGCCGCGACGCTAGCCTCTGACCAGAACAGAGTTGGCGGGCCATTCCGCGGTGATGGCCGACGGGTTCGAATCGGCGAGCGACATCTTGGACTGGTTCTCTGACAATGAATGCCCGCTCAAGCGACTCGCTTTCATTCTGGACGAATCCACGACGGGGCAACTGCGAATCACTATAGTGGTCCCCAGATTTCAGACCAGGCAATAAGCT
>JADGNR010000616.1 GCA_017883415.1 Bryobacteraceae bacterium
CGAGCGCACGCTCGAAATGGCCGTCCGCCGCATGGGCCTTTCCGCCCGCGCCCACGACCGCATCCTCAAAGTCGCCCGCACCATCGCCGACCTCGGCCAGTCTCCCGGCGTCTCCGCCAAGCATGTCGCCGAAGCCGTGCAATACCGCAGCATGGACCGCAATTACTGGAACTGAGAAGGAAACGGCCGGGAACAAGCAGTTCTGGATCCGGACTGCCGTTATTGGAAGTCGTTTCTCAGCACAAGCACCGATTTCCGCAGCTCATCAATCTCGGCCGGGGAAAACGCATGCTTCAAAACACCGGACGTTTCCAATTCGCGGTGGGCGTGGACAAATGTGTCTGAAGGCTTGACGCTGACCAGGTGAAACTTGTAGTCGAACGTGTAGTGCACCGCGCCGGCATGGCCGCTGTCGCCCTCCTCTTGAACGACCAGTTCAATCTGGTTTGGTCCCACCTCAAGAGCCTGCGGCACGTTGTACTTTATGCCGACGGCACGGGGAATGTCACTCATGGGGATGAGGATACGCACCTTTTCGTGAGCCGGCCCCATCCCCGCCAGTTGTGTAGGGTCTCCCGGCGCTTGTGAGGCGGTTCCGTCAAGGTCGTCCGGCGAGAGCACGAGCAGCGTGGTGGCGTGGTAGCCGTTGTTAATGCCTGCAACGATCAGCTCTGGCTTCCCGTCGCCGTCCAGGTCGCGTGATTTCAAGAACATCAGGTATCCGGAATGCCAGTATTCGGCCAGAAGCTTTCCCCGGCTGTCGAGGACCGCCAGTTGGGCCGGGTACCACATGTGGTGGTGACTGGCGACGACGATTCGCCCGTCAGGCAGTACCACATAGCCGTTGGTGATGTAAGCGTCCTGAAATGTGTCGCTTGCGGTCCGTACGACGCGGCCCGGTGTGAACTTCCAGAGCTCCCGGCCGGTGCGTGAGAAGCAGTAAAGCGTGGTGCCGGCCTCACCTGCATCGCTCGGTACGTAGTTCACCAGTACGCGAGTTTCCCCGGAGGTGCCCAGTCGTCCGATCCGCACCAAACCTGCCTGGTTTTCCGGCAAGAAGCTCCAGCTCCAAAAGAATCTTGGGAAGGCGTGTTCCCAAATCGGGTGGCCCTTCTTGTCTGAAATCAACAGTCGGTTCTGTTCCAGCCGGAACTCGGCGGGTTCGCTTGTTCCATCGAGCCAGAACCACGCAACACCAAGTGCTGCCGCCACCAGGAGGACACCGGCCGCACGGCGGTACCGGTGAAGTGCCACCCACAGTCGCTCCCCCCAAGCACCACCGATCTGCGTTTCCTGGACAGCCTCCGGCGCCGCGACTGTCTCGGGCGGTGTCGAGGTGGCGGAACCGTTTTGAAACGGGACCTTCTCGTGGAATCGCCCGTGCCATGCGACCAATTCTTCGGCATAGGACCAAACCCGCGCGCGCTCTCCGCTCATTCGGTAGACCGGCATTCCCTGGGTCCTTTCCCAGGTTTGTGCTGTACGCACGGTCACGCCCAGGTGGGCGGCAATTTCCGGCCAGGTATCGAGTTTCGTCCGGGCGTTAGCTTGGGGCAGCACGAAGTCACCAGCCTATCAAACGGCACGTGCCCGTGCGCAGCCGACGCATTCTTCGCATCTTTTCGTCTGTTTTCGCACGACAAGGAACCGGCCAAAAACTTACACTGATCCTGTCACGGCGGTCCGCGAGCAAATTCATGATGCGAGAACTACACCAGGCCGATTTCCAGCTGTACGAAGCACCTGTTCTCAGCAGAATCGGCAGGGTCGAGGATGTAATCCTGGGGATCAGCGCCAATGGAACAGATGTCGAGACGACCGGAAATCCAAAGCGTTCCGTGGGACGACCCCGTTGCTGCTTTGCGCCCGGCCAGATCAGCGAACTGCGAGGCCGAGGTATGAGTTTCCGGGAAATCGCGCGAAAAATGGGGTTGGGCTACGGCACCGTGCGCCGAGCCTTCCTGAACATCTGCTCCACTTCCCCTCCGACCGGGCGATCCGATACAACCAAATCTTAGAGGCGGCTTTCAGCCGCTGCACCCGCGTATGCCGCTCGCCCGCACCATCGCCGACCTCGGCCAGTCTCCCGCCGTCTCCGCCAGGCACGTCGCCGAAGCCGTGCAATACCGCAGCATGGACCGCAACCCGCCCGTGGTATCATCCCGAGTCGGAGCGTCAATCGCGATGACTTATACCTGGCGCTGGGCAGCGCTGTTCACCCGTGTGATCGTGGGTTTGATCTTCGGCATGGCGGGATTCTGGAAAGTCTTCACCCTGACGCCCATGGGTCACGCTCAGAAATTCTTCACCGGTCCCTACGCGGATAGCTGGATTCCCTATTGGATGCTGCTGGCGGCAGGCGTGACCGTCCCATTCATCGAACTCATCGCCGGGTGGCTGCTTGTCTTCGGCCTGTTCCGGCGGACCGCCGCCATCGCCCTCGGCTTCGTCCTGGTGTTGGTAACCTATGGTCACCTGTTGAAGGACGCGCTGTACTCCCCTCAAGGGCACATCTTCCCCAGAACCTTGCTGCTAATCCCTGCGTTGATCCTTTCCCAGGAACAGGACGATCTGTCCCTCGATTACCTCCTGCTGCGACGCCGGAAGAATTTCAAAACCCGGCCGCAAAGTTGACACCACCCAGG
>JADGNR010000329.1 GCA_017883415.1 Bryobacteraceae bacterium
TGAAAGCTGAAAGCCGAGAGCTGAAAGCTGAAAGCCGAGAGCTGAAAGCTGAGAGCTGAGCGCTCTCCAGTTGTGCTAAGATTCCGTCGAAACCGGGAGGTGTCGTATGCGCACGCGCACACTGGTAACGCTGATGGTCTTCAGCCTGGCCGCTTTCTCTCAGCGCCACAAGATGGAAGAGGTCGACCTGACGAAGCCGGAAGGGAAACTCCTTCAGCAGCTCATCCAGGAAAACGACCAGCCCAGGAAAACCGCGCTCATGGAGCAGTTCGTCGAGCAATTCCCCAAAGCCGAAGGAACCCCGTGGGTACTCGAACAGCTCCAGGCGGTCTACGTCGGCTCGAACGATCCGGATAAGGCGGTCGCCGCCGGCGATAAACTGCTGGCGCTCGATCCGGACGACGCCGAAGTCGCGCTCCAGTGCCTGAAAGCGGTGGAGGCGAAGAAGGACGCGGAGTCGATCAAGAAGTACTCGGCCGCCGCCTCCGCGGCAGCCCGGAAGATGGCCGCCGCGCCCCAGCCGAAAGAGGCCGACGAGGTGGAGGCCTGGAAGAAGGACGTGGACTACGCCAAACAAGTGGACACCTACAGCGAGTACGCGCTCTATCGCGCGGCGGTGGAATCGCGCGACCCCAAGGCCACCATCGGGCTGGGCGAGATGCTGGAGCAGCGCAACGCCACCGGCGATTACACCGTGCGAGTGCGCGAACCGCTGTTCGCCGCCTACCGGCAAGCGGGCGCCAACGACAAGGCGCTGGCGCTGGCGGAGCGGGCGGCCGCCGCGGGCCAGGCCAACGAGGATATGCTGCTGGCCGTGACCGACCACTACCTGCAGAGCAAGAAGGAGCCGGAGAAAGCGCACGCCTATTCGGTGAAGATCGTCGAACTGATGACCGCCCGGCCCAAGCCGGAGGGCGTGAGCGACGCGGATTGGACCACGCGCAAGAACCTGGTGATCGGACTGGCGCATTACATGAACGGGAAACTGTACTGGAACGAGAACCGGTTCCCGCAGGCCGATCAGGAACTGCGCAGCGCGCTGCCGCTGGTGGAGTCCAACGCCGCCCTCAAGCCGGAGGTGTTGTACCTTTTGGCGTTCGCCAATTACAAGCTGGAGAAGGCGCAGGACGCGGCCAATTATTATCGCGCCTGCGCGGCGTTGAAGAGCCCGTACCAGGCCATGGCGACCAAGAACCTGCAGGCCATCAAGGCGCAATACACGGGCATCAAGTAGCGGGGATGGGTCGCCAGCGCTGCCCAGTCGCCGCCAGCGGCCGCACGCGACGCGCTGATTCCGCGCTTGGTGCGGGGTGCTCTGCAGAAGGCGGATATCGGCCGTGCGATAACCGATCGTTTCCCACGCAAAACTCAGTATTGCTAAAATAATGCTGTGGGCAATATTGAATTTGCCTGGGATCGCCGCAAGGCTCAGTCCAACCTGGCCAAGCACGGCGTCTCCTTCGAGGAAGCACAGACTGTTTTCCTGGACGAGAGCGCACGCTTGATCGATGATCCGGATCACTCACAGGAAGAAGAGCGGTTTGTACTCCTGGGCTACAGCTTTCGGGCGCGCTGTCTGATTGTCAGCCACTGTTACCGGGGATCCGATTCCGTGATCCGGCTGATATCCGCCAGACGCGCGACCACGCACGAAGCAGAACTGTATTGGAGATTCCGATGAGAAGTGAATACGATTTTTCCCGGTCCCGCAAGAACCCCTACGCCAAGCAACTCAAGCGTCAGATCACCATTCGGCTCGATACCGCGGCGGTGGATTACTTCAAGGACATGGCCTCCGAGTTGGGCATGCCCTATCAGAACCTCATCAATCTGTTCTTGCGAGACTGCGCCATCGAGAAACGGCGCCCTGTTATTTCCTGGCCCCAGGACGCGCCAAAGGTGCGGGCTGGCCGAACCGTTACCCGTCGCGGCGTTTCAGGGTCGGACGCTCGTCCTGATCGGGCTTAGGTTTGGTGCCGTCTTCGTTCTGGTCCACCGGACCGTTGCCGCTGCCGGGCGACCGGCGCAGGCGCGGACGGTTGGGATCTTGCGTATCCACCTTGCGGTGATTGTGCAGCATCGCCAGGCGGCCCTTGACGTCGTTGAATTCGGAAGTGTTCACCACGTATTCCGGCTTGGAGACCAGGATCTTCTGGATCTCTTCCTGCGACGCCTTGATCCGGTCTTCGTTCATGGGGTGGGTGGCGAAGACCTTGGACAGGCTGCCGGGCTTCCTCTTTTCCATCGACTGAATCTTCTCGAAGAAGTCCACAAACGCGGTCGGATCGTAGCCCGATTTGTAGAGATACTGCAAGCCCAGGTAGTCGGCCTCCCTTTCGAACCCGCGCGAAAACTGGAGGAAGCCCATGGGGATCGCCAGGCCGGCGCCCTGCCGGATGGCGTAACCGGTCCATCCGCCCATGAAGATCAGGGGGATCGTCATGATTTGGGCCAACTCGCCCCGAGTGGCTTGCCGCGTGCCATGCCGCGCGGCAACATGGGCAATTTCGTGGGCCATGACGCCGGCCAACTCGGCTTCCGAGTCCGCTTTCAGGATCAGGCCGGAGTTCACGAAGAAGAACCCGCCGGGCAGCGCAAAAGCGTTGACCTCCTCGGAATCCAGCACTTTGATGGTAAAGGGCACCTTGGCGTCGGAGTTGCGGACCAGGTTCTGGCCAATCCGGTTGACGTACTCGGCGATAATCGGATCGTCGATGATTTTGGCCTGACGCTCCACTTCCTGCGCCAGTTGTTTGCCGAGCCCGATCTCCTTCTCCAGAGAGTAGAAGTTTACGCCCTTGCCGACGTCGCGATCCCCGATCGCATCGGGATCTTTCTTCTTGTTGTCACCAGCCAGGACGCCGAACGGAAGCAAGCCGGCTGCGGCGAGGACTGCCAGGGAAACTTTGTACCGACGATTCATCATCCCGGAACTCCTGTATAGCTCTACTATACGCCATTTCGGGCGCTACGAAGCCTGTATATTAAACGCTCCACCAGCATGGCAGGTTTCAGATTCTTAATGGATCCACCGTGGCGGCGAGGCATCAGTACAGACCGAGGCTGACGACCTTCCCGTCGGGGTCCACCAGGACATCCAGCCGGCGATTGGTGTAGGAATAGAAGGTCCGCCCCCTGTTAGCTTCCGTGGACCTGACGTTCGCGCCCCAGAGCCGGCGGCATTCCTGCCAGGTCATCTGCCAGGGATACACGAAGACGGCGCGCAACCCGCCGCTTTGCGCGAAATCGAGTTCCATCTCTCTATAGCGGCCGGAAGGGTCGGAGAAGGCATAAATGCGCCCGTTTTCGAGCTGGTTGTCGTCGTACGCGGGGCGGTCGCGGAGGGGGTCGCCGAGGAGTGCACGAGCCTCGCCTTCGGTCCACTGCCCGATCTGTTTTTGGCAGTAGAGTGCGCTTTCACGCGCAAAATCGTCGGGAAATGCCGGCTTGGACGCCTCCGCGTCCGCGCGGGGCTGGCTTCTGACGGGACTGGCGGGGGCGGTGGCGGCCGGGATCGCCGGGTCTGCCGGCGGGGGCGGGAGTTCGGGAATCACGGGCGGCTTGGCGGGCACACTCGGCGCCGGCTTCAGCACAAAGGACTTTCGGACCGGCGGGACGGGCGCGGTAGCGGGCGCAGCAGCCGGAGTTGCCGGCGGCAGCGGCAGCGGCTCGGAAACGGTCGGCGCCTTGGCGGGCACACTCGGCGCCGGAGTGGGCACAAAGGGCTTACGAGGAGCGGCAATCGCGGGCTTTTTCGACGGCGCGGAGTGCTGCGTTGCGGCTCCCGGCAACACCACCACACGCGTATCGGGGGGCTCGGATGGGCGCAGCACGGGCGGGATCGCGGTGCCAACCGATGGCGCTCTGCCATTGGCGTCAACCGCCGGTGGGGACTTGCTTCCGGGAGTGTCGGCGCCCCATGCCAATTGACTGGCCAGGGCAATTGCGGACATGAACCGGAACCACGCCATAGGCTGCCTCGGAATCTGTACCAATCCACCCCCAATCTACCCGAAGCGCGCCGGGGCGAAAAACCTGCATTTGGGGAGTATCCGTACGCTCACGGAAGTTAAGGGCGCAAAGCGCGGCTCGGATTCCCCGGGATTCTCCGGAGAATGCCCGGTATCGCGGCACACATTCTCCGGGATTCTCCGGAGAGGATGCCGGTTTGGATAGAATACGCATGTGCATGCCCGGCTACAATCGCTTCTGAAGCTCGCCGGCAAGAGCGAACGCAAGGTCGCGGCAGTGTTCGGTTTCACACCCACGGGCTGCCATCGGGCGGTCGTCCACCTGCGCGCCGGAGCGCCGGAGATCCCCGTGTGGCTGTTTACGACTACCGAGCCGTTGCCGGAGACGGCGGTGCTTTGCGAGAGCGTTCACGTGAGCCGAAATTCCCTGGCCCTGCTGTGGCAGGCGGAAGTGGGATTGTGGCCCCGGTGGGTGTGCCTCAGCGTGGCCCCGTGGACGGGAGAGCGCGGCACCTGGCCTTTGAAAGTGGCGCCGTTCCTGATCCCTCCGTTCCGGGCATTGCTGTTGAACCGGCAGGGAGATTTTCTGCCCGGCACGGCCGGCAATATTCTCCTGCATTGGCGCCGCGGACTGGGGAACGCCTGTCACTCGGGTTGGAACCGGACGAAAGACGTTGGCGGGGCGCTCTGGCGGATGGTCAGTTACCATGTGTGGCGCTCGGGTCCCGTGACGCGCGTGAAAGATGTGACCATCAGCGTAACGCTGCTGCTGGCGGCGACGGTGCTGCGGTGGCTGTCGTATCCCGACCGGAAGCTGTTCCAGCGGCTGCACGGCCAGGAACCGCTCGAAGTTTCCTGCGCTCCCGCCGAGGGCGCCGGTGTGGCGCGATTCAGTCCCGGAGGAGCGGGCTGGGGCCGCGCGGAGCTGGAGCGGCTGGTGAATGCAAGCGGCGCGCGATGGATTCTCTGGCAGGATCGCGAGGCGGGCGCTCCGGTGGACGACATGCTGCCGCTGTTTGCCGATCCACGCACCTTCGCCGTGTCCCGCCAGGCGAACTTCCGGGCATGGAAACCGATGTTGTTTGCCCTGGCGCCGTTCCGGACGCTGCAGCCGGGCGAAGCGAGCCAGGTGATGGGGCCCGTCTCCGGGCAGATTCTGGTGGACCGCCGGAAGCTGGCGGCGCTCGGCATTCCGCGCTCCAGCCTGGCGGGCACGGCGTGGCTGCTGACTTACTGGAAGGCGGCCGCCGCGGGGTGGCGCTCCTACAGCATCGGACCGCCCGCGGCGGGGCCCCCGCTCGACCGGCAGCCCGATTTCCCGGTGCAGGAACGGGCGTTTCTGTTCCGCGTTCTGGCTCGCAAACGGTGGCGGCGCCTGGGTCCCCGCGAGCCGGATCTGGCGCGGGGCAGCGTCGCGTTCCTGCCCGCCCTCCAGTTCGCCCGGAGGCCGCCGGCGGCGCCGCTGAAGGTGCTGCTGGTATCGCCTTTCTTGCCCTACCCGCTTTCCCATGGCGGAGCCGTCCGCATTTACAACCTGTGCCGCGCCCTCCGCGGCCGGGTAGATTTCATCCTGGCCACGCTGCGCGAAAAGGACGATCGGGTGGATTACGGAAAGCTCCATGAGATTTTTCGCGAAGTCTATGTGCTCGATCGGGACGAGCCGGCATCCCGCGACCAGCGTTTGCCCGGGCAGGTCCGCGAGCATCAGTCGCGAAGTTTGCGGGCTTTGCTCGCCGGCCTGGCCCGGACCGCCAAGCCGGATCTGCTCGAAATCGAGTACACCCATATGGCGGCCTTTCGGGACAGCGCGCCCGAGGTCCCGGCCATTTTGGTGGAACACGATCTGACCTTCAGCCTGTACCGGCAACTGGCGGAGAACCAGAACGGGCGCGGCGCGGCGGCGCGGCGCGAATACCAGCGCTGGTTAGCTTTTGAACGGCACTGGCTGGGCGCCTACGATGGCGTCTGGACCGTGTCGGACGACGACCGCGACGCCGCGATCCGGCAAGGCGGCCGCCCCTCCGGCCGCACGTTTACGGTGGCCAATGGCGTGGACACGCGCCGGTTCCTGCCGTGCGCGGAGATTCCGCAGGGGCGGGAGATTCTCTACGTCGGCTCCTTCCGTCACCTGCCCAACATCCTGGGCTTCGAGAAATTGCTCTTTGAGGTGATGCCGCGAGTCTGGAGCGCCGTTCCCGAGGCCCGCCTGCGCGTCGTGGCCGGGCCGGAACATGAGCAGTTCTGGAAACGGTTCGGGCGGAAGGAGGCGCTGGCGGATCTCGATGCGCGCATCGAGGTGCACGGGTTCGTGGAGGATTTGCGGCCGCTATACGCCGCGGCTTCGGTGGTGGTGGTGCCGCTTGAAGTTTCCGCCGGCACCAACATCAAAGTCCTGGAGGCGATGGCCTGCGCGAAGGCGGTGGTGACCACGCCGACAGGATGCGCCGGCCTGGGCCTGCGGGATCGATTCGAGGTCGCCATCGCCGCGGAGTGGGTGCGGTTCGCCGCTGCGCTGTGCGAACTGCTCTGCGACCCGGGACTGCGGTCGCGGCTGGGCGCCGAAGCCCGCCGGACGGTGGAAGCACGCTTCGGTTGGGAGGCGATTGCGGAGAGCGCGTATGCGAGCTACCTGACCCTGGCCGGCCGCAAACAGGACGACTAAAGACAGAGCGTCGCGGCGCGCGCGCGTCGAGGTGGCGGAAGCCAGTGGGAGTCGAACCCAC
>JADGNR010000617.1 GCA_017883415.1 Bryobacteraceae bacterium
CGAAAGCCGCGCTCATTCGTGTGTAGCCGCGCTGCTGGTCGTTCGCGCGGTAAACCAGGTCGGCGATGGCCACGGTCTGGCGGAGCAGGGGCAGCGCGCGCAGGGCATCGCCGCTCGATTCGTAGACTTCGGCCAGCGTCTGGGCGGCGCGGAGATAAGGCTCGCTGCTGTCCCCGTTGTGCGCCTCTTCGAAAGCGAGCAAGTCCTGCGCCGGCCGGAGGGCGCCCTCCTGCGAGCCGCCACTGCGCTCGAAATCGATGGTCATACGAAAGGCGTCTTCCAGCCATCCTGTGTCCGCGCCGCGGGAGGCAACCAGAAGATCGCGGTAGCGCCGAATCGCCGCGGGCACTTCGGCCCGGCGGACCTGCTGCGACATCAGCATCCGCGCGTACGACTGCGCGACATTTGCCAGAAGCTGCGGGCTATCCGGCGCCCAGCCATCGAGCACCGCGAACAGGCGTTGATAGATCTGTTCGGCTCTATCCGGCGCATTGTCCCGGACCAGGGCCTCGGCAATCTGCGGCACATGCCAGGCCACCTGCTCGCGGTCGGCCGCGCCTGAAGCGGCGTCCAGCACCGCCATAGTCAAGCTGAAAGCCTCCTCGGCCTTTTTTCCATTCGCTGCCGATTCCGCCTTTTGCAGGTCGTTGCCGATGAAGACTTGTCCTGCCGGCGGCGTCTGCGCCATCCGCGCGGTTTGCTGCTTCTCCATTGCCGCGCGCTGATACTCTTCGGCCTGCGGTGCATCCCCCGCCATACGCGCCGCGTTGGCCAAAGCGAATAGAAGGTTCGATTCCTGCGGCGGCTCCAGGTCCGAATGGTTCGCCAGGTAATCCTTCAGAACGCCGACCGCTTGGGCACCTCGTTTGGTCGCGGCCAGGTGGTTGGCATAGCTTGTGACGACCTGCGTGCCATTCCATGCCTGGCTATCGGCGAATTCGTCAACCAGCCGTTGGTAGATCTCGTCGGCCGCTTGCGTCTGCTCGCCCTGATTCAGAATTCCCGCCAGGTTGATGCGCAGCCATATCGTCTGCTCGCGGGCGTCCGGCCGTCCGGACACCGCCCAATTCGCGATAGCCTGTTGCATGGCCGCAGCCGCCTCGCCATATTTTGCTTCCTGCGCGTAGAGATTCGACAGGTTCTGCAGGAGACCGGCTGCCTGCTGTGGATCGGCGGCCGGCTGGTCCACCAGTTTCCGGTATAGAGCGATGGCCTGATCGGTCTCCCCCTGGTTGGCGTAGAACGCGGCGAGAGCGGCATCGCTATTCTGGATCAGCGCGCGCACTTTTGCCCGCACCGCCGCGGCGGCTTCCGGGCGGCCGAGTTGCTGGTACAGATCGGCCAGCCGTTGGTATACGTAGCTATTGTTCGAACCCGGCACGAGCCCATACCGTGACAACTTTCCGTTGATGACGAAACTTTGAGACCCTAGGCCCGCTGCCGCCGCGTCCGCCGGCGGCGCCGTCTCCGGGGCCGCCGCGGCCTTTTCCAGGTACCCCACGGCCTGCAGCAGGTTCCGGTCCTGCTGCGCGAAATCCGCCAGAGTATTGAGCAGCAGCAGGCGCGCCGGATGCGTTTCGCCCAGCCTGCCGGCGCGCGCGAGCGCCTCTTCGGCAACCGCGGCAGCCTGCCCGCTCATCCCCGCATTCTGATAGAGCTGCGCGACCTGTTGGGCCCAGGAGCCGAACTGCGGCGCGGTGGCGGGCACGCGCAGGAGAAGATCGCGCGCCTCCTGTCGCCGGGTAGCGGCTTCCTGGAAGCGGCCTTCGTTGCGCGCCTGCCAGTAGCGCTGGAGCGCGGCGCCCATCGGGTCCGGCTGCGCCTGCGCCGAAGCGGTCAGGCAGCAGAGCAAGCAGGTGATCGCGATCCGCATGTGTTTGTAGACTCCATGAGCGACCGGCCAGTTCCCGTATCACCCACCGCTCCCTTATGGGGCGCGTCTCCCATCGGAGCCGCGACCGTAAGGGAACGGTCATGCCGGACACCACGCAAGCACGCCGCCTGCCACGGCGCAAAACGTCTCCACTGAACGGGGACGCCCCGTGCGGCTGTGTTTACCAGTCACTGATGTGGAGAAGGCGACACACGTCCCGCTACTTCTTCCGCGGTAACGCCGTCTTTCCGGCGGCCGGCTGCAGTAGCTTGTCCAATTCCGCGCGCACGTTGGCATTCGCGTCCTTGAAGAAGCTGTCTTCGCCCGGGAAATCCCCGCGGATCACGCCGCGGCGGTCGAGAAACACCATGTGGGGCACGTACAGAGGCCGCTGGTCCAGGATCGAGTGCTGCAAGTACGACATGACCGCCATGCGGTTGTTCCAGCCCACCGGAAACGGGGGCTGAAACCGCTCGATGAATTCCGGCAGCATCCGCTCGGCATTGTCGTTGAACGCGCACTCCAGCACCTGCACCCCGCGCGGCGCATATTCTTTCGCAATCGGCTTGAGGATCGCGGTCAGCTCCTGGCAGTGCGGGCATCCGGTGTCGATGAAAACCAGGGCCACCACCTTGCCGCGATACTGGCTGAGTTCGAGCGGCGCCGGAGCCGGTTGACCCACGCGCAGAATGGAAAATGCCGGTGACGGGCGGTCCGGTTCGGTGGCGGCCGCCGGGGACGCCAGGATCATACATGCCAGGGCAACCGCCG
>JADGNR010000618.1 GCA_017883415.1 Bryobacteraceae bacterium
CAAGCCCGGCCGCCGCCAGCAAATGCGTGCACGCCCCGATTCGAACGTCTAAGCGAAATCGTCATGGTCAAGTTCATCGGGCGCCGAGCGCGACTGCACGCGCGACGACCCAAGCCGCGCCGCCGTAGCCGATGGTCGTCACCACGAAACCGCACGACACCGTCGCGCCGAATACTGACGCCGGCCGCTGTGGAAGGTCCGGTTTGATGGCGAGAGCCAGAAAAGCAGCGGGATTAACCAGAGAGCCGACGCTCATAGCGACAACAATGAGAGGCGGAGGCGTCAGCCGAAAATGTGTGAACAGGAGGAAGAAGATATACAACAAACCAGTCATCATCAGGTAGTCAATGTGCGCCTTGAGCAAATACTGATAGCTGGGAAACCATCTCTTCATGAATCCGGTTGTTCGGACTCCAACCAGACACCACGCCAGGATCAGGGCGATCGTCATGCACAAACTACCGACGAGGGCCAATACTGATGGCACGACCTGCATCACTGAACCTCCGTACCCTTGGCGACCGCCCGCTCAAATCCGGAACGTCTCGCCAGGAGCACGGCGAAGAACCCGCCAGCGACAACGTCGAACGACATACAGAAGCCGGGCCACCACACCGGGACACCTGGATTCTGAATCACCAGGTGATGAAAGAAATCGAAGACACCGTGTCCGGCGAGCGCGGCGGCAGCCAACCACAGATTCTTCTTGAACCCCACCACCGCTGCCATAAGAAAGATGCACGCCACCAGGCTCTCGATTGTCAGCGCCGATGTGGAACCGCCCATTGCGGCAAACAATATGTAGTACGTGGCGATCGGGGGGAGCATCATCGGATAGAAAAGACGCTCGCGATCGAACCCGACCAGCATCCCGAAAAAGACGCACGTTGCCGTGGCCAGTACAACTCCGATCAGATATTCCATAAATTCCTCTTCCTTTCAGATTGCCCGTACCGGGCTGTGTGGATCGGGTCGTCCTTATATCCTATATCCACCGTCGAACCCTGGCATGGTATGCCTGATACTCCTGCGCGAACAAAGAGCCAAGCGCGCGTTCTTCCGGTCGGATTTGGAAGTGGTTCATATACACAACAAATGCGGGAAGCAGGGCGAAGGGTGCCAGGTTCGACAGGAATGTCGCCCACCCGAGCAGAAGCAGCAGGAAACCCAAATACATTGGATTCCGCGTGTACTTGTAGATGCCTGAAACCACCAGAGACGACGTGGAATCAGGCCTCATGGGGTTGACGGTTGTTTTTGCGCGTCTGAACGAGACAACCCCTGAAAGACAAATGACCGCGCCAAGCAGCGCCAGACTCGCCGACGAAAGGAAGCTCGCGGGGAACCTGAAGTCGAGGGCTGGTGTGGCCGATGCAGCGCACCACATCAGCGCAGCCACGATCACCCCGAGCGCCACCGGCAGAACCTTCAACTCGAGCCCGCTCTGCCTCCGCTTCTGCGCCGCGCGCCTCAGCCAGAACAGGAACGCCAGCGTCGCGCAGCCGATGAAAAGGGGTGCCAGCACCACACGGACGGACCACGAATCCCCCTCGAGGCGCAGCGGCGTTCTGATTTCGAGCCGCTTCGCCGCGAACCTGGCCGTCCACGCATCCTGGTGGCGCGCAAGATCCTCCACCGCCGCAGTATACGCAAATGCCCCGGACCCCTCACTCCGGAGCAACACGCCCGGGACTCCTTCCGCGGATGGCGGGCGATTTGGGCGCCCCGTTTGGGGAACCGTCCGGACCTGCTCGCGCGGCACAAACTGAATTCCGTGGCTAGACACAACCCAAGCCGCAGCGGACTGGGTATGGATCTGGTAGGCCGCTGAGACCCCGTACACGTCCGCTACGGAACCAAGATTTAGCTCACCCACGCCGTCATACAGCGAAACGCTCAAGCGGGGCTTCGGCCAGTGAAAACCCGCGTTTAACAGGAAGATGCTGTCCGCCGGGCCGATTTCAAATTGCTGACACTTCGGGTTTTCAACAAACGGAGACGGCGGAATATGCAGCGCCTCTGCTACTCTTGCTGCCAACTCCGCCCCGTGGCGCCGGGCCAGGAGGTGCAGCGTAGCATCCACTCCGGCCGTCAGACCGGCCGTGGACAAGAGCGTGCCGCCGTCCACATACCGGACTCCACGCTGCCAATGAACCCTTGGGTAGACGCGCTGCAGCCTGTCGATGTCACCCCAATGAGCCGTAGCTGCCTTGCCGTCGATCGCTCCGCTCTCGGCCAGCACTTCAGCGCCGGTACACCAGGAGAACAGGAGCGCATGCCCTTGTCCTTGCCGTCCGACCCACGCCACAACAGGCGCATTTATGGACGCACGGATATCGACGATTTGGGGGACCACTACGATGTCGGGATCACCGTGAAGCCTGGCCGCCAGTTGGTCGAACGAGAGATGGGGAACCAGATCCAACCCGCCGGTAAGGGTCCGAACGGCCCTGGAGGCGGCGACGGTGTAGACGTTGTATTTGCCGGATTCCGCGAACATCGCGTACGGCCCCAACACATCCGTGGGTTCGCTGGCAGTGTTGCCCAGCAGGACGGCCACAGTCGGTTTGTGGGGATCGTGAACCGGCGGCGGCAATGGGACCACCGAAGCCGCCAGCGCACCCGGCGCCGGAGCAGTCATGA
>JADGNR010000619.1 GCA_017883415.1 Bryobacteraceae bacterium
TCGTCGGCCTGCCAGTGGGCCCTCGGCCGCGGCAATTTCCCCACGTTCACCCGCGCCGCCAACGGCGACTTCGTTCCCGGGCCGATCGTCAATAATGCGCGCACCGCCCCGCTGGTGCAGACCGATCTCTCCATTCACCACGAAATCATGGTGAAGGAAGGGCAACGGCTCATTTTCGAAGCCAATGTCACGAACCTGTTCAACCACCGTGCCTCGGAGGCAGACTATGAATTTGCGATCCCCGGCAACGAGTTGATCAGTCCTAACCGGGCCTCGCGCTTCTCGGGCGATCCCCTCGTGGATTGGGGCAAGGTCATGCTCGGCTACAACTACGTGGACGCCTTGAATGGCACCGGGGCCTTTGCCGGGAATGTCCCCGGTACGAAGACCGCGATCCAGGCCCCGTCGACCGTGGCCAGCCGCTACGGAATGCCGAATCTCTTCCAGACGGCACGCAATATCCGCCTGGCGGTACGCTTCACTTTCTAAGCAACAAAAACCTGTCGGTTGTTAAAGGGGGCCGCGCAAGCGGTCCCCTTTTTTTGTAAGTGGGGTAGGCCTCCCGGCCTGCCCGTTTGTCGAATCGCGCCTTCGGCGCCGGGGCAGGCCGGGAGGCCTACCCCACTTCTGATATAATCCCTGCAACCCCCTGCAATCCCCGGAGGTAATCTCATGCATCGTAACGCGCGATTCACAATCGTGGGGGCCGCACTCGCTTGGGCGTGTGCGGCATTCTCGCAAACCCTGCCCGGCGGCGCACAGAAGATCACGTCCGTCGAAGGGATCACCGAGTACGCGTTTCCCAATGGGCTGCACGTGCTCCTGTTCCCGGACTCTTCCAAGCCTAAACTCACGGTCAACATCACGTACCTGGTCGGCTCCCGCCATGAAGGTTACGGCGAGACGGGCATGGCGCACCTCATGGAGCACATGCTGTTCCTGCGCACCAAGAGCGGCAAGGACATCAAGAAGGAGCTCACCGACCACGGCGCCAACTGGAACGGAACCACGTGGTTGGATCGAACGAACTACTTCGAAATCGTGAACGCCACCGACGAGAACCTGCGCTGGGCCATCCAACTTGAAGCCGAGCGCATGACCAACATGCGCATCGAGAAGGCGCTGCTCGATACCGAAATGACGGTGGTGCGCAACGAGTTTGAGCTGGGCGAGAACTTCCCCACCAGCATTCTCTACCAGCGCACTCTGGAAGCGGCTTATAGCTTCCATAACTACGGCAAGTCCACCATCGGCAACCGTTCCGACATCGAGAACGTGCCCATCGAGCACCTGGACGCGTTCTATCACAAGTATTACCAGCCGGACAATGCGATTCTCACCATCGCCGGCCAGTTCGACAGCGCGAAGGCACTGGCCGTGGTGGCCGAATCGTTGGGCGGCATCCCGCGCCCGGAACGCAAGCTGGAGAAGACCTACACCATCGAGCCCACGCAGGATGGCGAGCGCACGGTCACCCTGCGCCGCGTGGGCGATCAGCAGGCCATCATGGTGGTCTACCACACGCCGGCGGCCACGCACCCGGATACGGCGGCTCTGGAAGTGCTCGCCACCACGCTGGGCGACACTCCTTCCGGCCGTCTGCACAAGGCCCTCGTGGAAAGCAATAAGGCCATCTCCGCCGGCGCGGACCAGCAGGAACTCCACGATCCCGGCTTCTTGATGGTCGACGTCATCCTGAAGCAGGACCAGTCGCTCGACGATGCCCGCGACACCGCCCTCAAGACCATCGCCGGTATCGTCAGCGAACCGCCCAACAAGGAAGAAGTGGAGCGCGCCAAGACCCGCATCCTGAAGCAGATCGACTTGAACCTGACCAACTCCCAGAACATCGGCCTCACCATGAGCGAGTATGCCGCCTCCGGCGACTGGCGCCTGCTCTACCTGATCCGCGACCGCATCAAGAACGTCACCGAGCAGGACGTGGCGCGCGTGGCCAAGATGTACCTTAAGGATTCCAATCGCACGCTCGGCGTCTTCATCCCCACCAAGACGCCGGACCGCGCCGAGATTCCGCCCACGCCCGATCCGGCCACGGTGTTGAAGGATTACAAAGGCGGCGCGGTGATTGCCGAAGGCGAAGCCTTCGCCCCCACGCCGGCCAATATCGAAGGCCGCGTGGTTCGCAGCAAGCTGGCCGGCGGAACGCGGCTGTCGCTGCTGTCGAAAAAGACCCGCGGCGGGATTGTGATGGCGCGCGTCCGGCTGGATTTCGGCGATGAGCAGGCCGTGTTCGGCAAGGCCACTATCGGGCAACTCACCGCGCAGATGCTCATGCGCGGCACCAAAAACAAAACACGCCAGCAGATTCAGGATGAGGCCGACCGGCTGAAGGCGCGCATCAACGTGGGCGGCAGCGCCACCGACGTAATCGCCACCATCGAAACCGTCGAAGCCAGCCTCCCGGCCGCGTTGCGCCTGGTGGCCGAGGTGCTGCGCGAACCCGCCTTCCCCGAAAAGGAATTCGAGCAGCTCAAGCAGCAGCAGATCGGCCAGAACGAGGCCAACAAGAGCGAGCCGCTGGCCCTGGGCGGGATCGAGTTGCAGCGGCATTTACAGCCCTACCCGCCCGGCCACGTGCGCCACGTCAACCCGCCCGACGAAGAGATCGAAGCGCTGAAA
>JADGNR010000330.1 GCA_017883415.1 Bryobacteraceae bacterium
ATGTTGCTTCCAGGACCGCTGAAGAATCTACTGCGCGGATCCCGCGGCGTGACGCCTGCCAACGGTTCGGCCTCGTCCGGCAACCGCGCTCCGTCGCGGCCCGCTTCGCGCAACGCGGGTGCGGCCGAGCTTCTCGCCACCCGCTCCAGCCGCGGCCTCGAGGAATTCTTCAGCTATATCCGCGACCAATCCGGACTCACCATCCTGGATCTGGGCGGGGCCACCCAGGATAACGTCAGCTTCATAACCAACCTGGGACACCGTCTGTACTCCGAGGATTTCCTCCAGATTCTTCGGGAATCGTTTGGCGCCGACGACACCACGGATCAATCCAATCCCGGCCGTATCGACTACTTCCTCCGCCAGGCGTTGGACTACCCCGAACAGCAATTCGACGGGGTCCTGGTCTGGGATGTGCTGGAGTACCTGTCCCCGGCCCTGCTCACCGCGGTGATTGAGCGCCTGCACAAGATCGTACGGCCCAAAAGCTACATGCTGGCGTTTTTCCACTCCGACGACAAGCTCGAAACCGTCCCCGCTTATACCTTCCGGATTCGGGAAATGAACGCTCTGCTGGTGGCCCAGCGCGGCGCCCGGCGGCCCACGCAGCTCTTCAACAACCGCAGCCTCGAGAAGCTCTTCGGCCGATTCGAGTACGTGAAATTCTTCCTCACCCGCGAGCGCCTTCGCGAAGTGATTATTAAAGCGTAGCGAAAACCTACCGCCTGCATTACTCCGCTTCCTCAGCGGCCTCTGGTTTGGATTTTTGTTCTTCTCCGCGAGGCCTCCGCGTCTTCGCGTCGCAATGCAAGATCCCGGCTTGGTTCGGGCTTCGCCGGGTTAGGGAGCGGTTGTCAGGCCCGCTACTCGTACTTCAGCGCCGAAATCGGGTCGATCCGCGAGGCCCGCCATCCGGGCACAAACGCCGCGACCAGCGCGATTGCGGCCAGCAGCAGGGCGGCGGCGGCCAGGATGGCTGGGTCGGCCGCCTGCACGCCGAACAGTTGCGACTCCAGCAACCGGCTGAGCGCGATGGCGGCCACCAGGCCGATGGCGATTCCCGCCCCGGCCATGCGGCCCGCTTCCCACAGGATCATGCGCAGAACGCCGGCGGGCGGCGCGCCCAGCGCCATGCGGATGCCGATCTCGGCGGTCCGCTGCGCCACCGCATACGCCACCACGCCATAGAGGCCGATGGCCGCCAGCAGCGTCGCCAGCAGGCCGAAGGCGCCCGACAGCAGGGCGATCAGGCGGTCGGTGTAGATCGTTTCGCGAATGCGCACGTCCATGGGCGTCAGATTGCCGGCGGGCACGTTGGCGTCGGCCGCGCGCACTACTTGCCGGATCTCCGCGGCCAGGCGGTTCTCATCGCCGGCGGTGCGCACGTAAAACGTCAGCCGTTCGGGTTTCTTCCACTGCGCATAGGGGAAGAAGAACGTCTCCTTGGGCGGCTTACGCACGTCCACATGGCTATCGGCGGCCACGCCCACAATCTCGTGGTCGAGCACCGGGTGGTTGCTCGCGCCCCTCATCAGGCGGCGGCCGATGGCGTCGCGCCCGGCGAAATAGCGCTTGGCGAACGCCTCGTTGACCACCACCACCTTGGGCGCGGCGCCGTCGTCGCGCTCGCTGAATTCCCGGCCCGCGCGCAGCGGGATTCCCATGGCGCGGAAGAAGCCCGGGCTTACCGCGATCTCCGCAGAGCCCACGTACTCATCCGGCCGGGCGTTGTAGCCCTCAATGGTCAGGTTGCCGCCGGTGGTGCTGCCCGAGAACGGTCCGCCGGCCCCCGCGCCCACGCCCGCTATGCCTCCCACGGCGGCGAGGCGCTGCTCCAGGTCGCGATAAAACGCCACGGCGCGAACCGCCTCGGGCCGGCTGAGCGTGGCGTTCACCGAGAACATGAGGAGGCGCTGGGTGCGGAAGCCCAGATTGACTTTCATGAGGTTGACCAGGCTCGACGCGAACAGGCCCGCACCCACCGCCAGAAGCAGTGAGAGAGCCACCTGGGCGGTGACCAGCGCCTTGCGGAGCCGTGCCGCCCCGCCGCGGGAAACGACATTCGCCGCCTGGTCTTTCAGCGTTCCCGCCACATTGGGCCGCGTGGCCTGGAGCGCGGGCACCAGGGCGAACAGCAGCCCACAAGCGAAGGAAAGCGCCAGGGTGAAACCGAGCAAGGGAAGACTGAGCCGCGCCGAGAGCCATGGGCCGGCCACGTCTTTCGGCAAAAGGCGCAGCAGGGCGCCGGTGCTCCATCCCGCTACCAGCAACCCGCACGCGCCCCCCGCCAGCGCCACCACCACGCCCTCCGTCAGCAGTTGCTTCACCAGGGACCAGCGGCTGGCGCCCATGGCCAGGCGGATGGCGATCTCCCGCTGCCGGCCGGCGGCGCGCGCCAGCATGAGGTTGGCCACGTTGCCGCAGGCGATCGCCAGCACCAGCCCCACCATCGCCATGAGCACCCACAACGGCTTGGCAAACTCGTCGCCCAGCGCGTTGATGCCGTGCGCCGCCGGCCGCAGCAGCGCCCGGTGATGGAGAAACTCGTCACGGTCGCGATCGGTGCGGAACTTCCCAAAGCCCGCCAGCTCGGTCTCAAGTATCGACCGGTAGAGCACGTCGGTGGCGGCCTGCGCCTGCCCCGCGGCGATGCCCGGCCGCAATCGGGCGAAGACGTTCAGCCATCGGAAGCGGCGGTCTTCGAGCGCGTCCCACGTGGGCCGGACCGCTTTCTGCATGGCGATGGGCACATACACGTCGGGCGTCTGTCCCGAAAGCAGCCCGTGAAAGCGCGCCTCCGCCACGCCGAGGACCACCATCGGATGGCCGTTGAGCGTGATGGCCTGGTTCAGGATCGCGGGGCTGTTGCCCAAGCGGCTCGACCAGTAGCTGTGGCTCAGCACCACCACCGGATGCGCGCCCGGCGCGCCGTCGTCCTCGGGCGCGAAAACGCGTCCCAGGGCCGCGCCCACGCCGAGGGTGGCAAAGAAATTCCCCGAAACCATCTCGGCCGTGGCCTGCTCCGCGTTCCCCTGCCAGGCCAGCGTGACCCCGGCGCTCATGCGCGCGACTACCCCGCTGAAGGCCGCATCGCGATCGCGCAGGTCGCGATACATGGGGTAGGAGAATACGGAGGCTTGGGAGTTGTCGCTGGTGCTGCTCCCCGGCGCCGAGTAGTCGGTATGGAGCACGGTGAGCCGCGCCGGATCGGCCACCGGAAGCGAGCGCAGCGCCACCTGGTCGAGCAGCGAGAAGATGGCGGTGTTGGCCCCTATGCCCAGCGCCAGCGAGAGCACCGCCACGACGGTGAACAGGGGGCTGCGGCGCAAAGTGCGAACGGCAAACGCGGCGTCTTTCCACATAGGCGATCCAGTCTACCGATATCTTCCCACGAGCCCGTTCCAGCGCACTTTGAGCGGATCGAGAAATGCCGCCATGCCGCGCCACAGGCTTACCTTGGTGCCGGCCACGTCGTTCCACCGCACGGGCACTTCCAGCACCCGGCAGCCCAGTTTGCGGGCGATGAACAGGACTTCCACGTCGAAGCCGAAGCCGTCCAGACGCTGCCGCGGAAAAATCTCCCGCGCCGCCCGCGTTTCAAACAGCTTGAAGCCGCACTGCGTGTCGCGAAACGGCAGGCCCGTGATCGCGCGCATCACCAGGTTGAAGAAGCGCCCCACGTTCTCGCGGAAAAACGGCTGGTGCACCCCAATCAGCGAGCGGTCCACGGCGCGCGACCCGAAGGCCACCTGCGCCCCCTCGCGCTCCGCCGCGCTCCACAGCGTCTCCAGCTCCGCAATCGGCGCGGAAAGATCGGCGTCGGTGAACAGCGCCCACTCGCCCTTGGCTTCCCCCATGCCATGGCGCACGGAGTAGCCTTTGCCGCGGTTGCCGGGGTTCAAAAGCACCCGCGCGCCCGCGCCCTCCGCCACCCGGGCGGTGCCGTCGCGCGAGCCGTCGTCCACCACCAGGATCTCGGCGAAATCCCACGAAGCCCCGTCCAGATACTCCCGCACCGTCCGTAGTGTCGCGGGCAACCGCTTCTCTTCGTTGTAGGCTGGAATGATAATGGAAATGGATCTTCGCAAACGAAGACCCATAATACCCGATTCTTAGGAGACCCATTTGTCGCTGGAAGACGAGCTACTCAAGCAGCGCCTCAACCGCATCCGCGAGATCGAGGCCCTCGGATACCTGCCCTACGGCCGCCGGTACGAATTCACGTCGACGATTCCCGAGATCCTGGCGGAGCACGGCGCCAAGACTGCCGAGGAGCTTTCGCCCGGCGCGCGCGTCCGCGTGGCCGGCCGCCTGATGACCCTGCGCCATATGGGCAAGGCCGGCTTCGCCCACCTGCAGCAGAACGGAGAGCGGCTGCAAATCTACGTGAAGAAGGACGCCGTGGGCGAGCGCGATTTCCAGCTCTTCAAGATGCTCGATATGGGCGACATCATCGGCGTCGAGGGCTACCTGTTCCGCACCCGCACCGGCGAGCTGAGCATCCATGCGGAGAAGTTGGAGTTCCTCTCCAAGACGCTGCTCTCCCTGCCCGAGAAATGGCACGGGCTGGAGGATGTCGAGATCCGCTACCGCCAGCGCTATCTCGACCTCATCGCCAACCCCGAGGTCCGCCAGGTGTTCGTCACGCGCGCGCGCATCATCTCCGCCCTGCGGCGCGAGCTCGAAGCGCGCGGCTTCATCGAGGTGGAGACGCCCATGATGCAGCCCCTCTATGGTGGCGCCACCGCGCGGCCGTTTGTGACGCACCACAACACGCTCGATATCGATCTCTACCTGCGCATCGCCCCGGAGCTGTACCTGAAGCGCCTGATCGTCGGCGGCCTCGAGCGCGTCTACGAGATCAACCGCAACTTCCGCAACGAAGGTCTCTCCAAGCACCACAACCCGGAATTCACCATGCTCGAGTTCTACCAGGCCTACACCGATTACCGCGGCCTGATGGATCTTTCCGCCGAGCTGCTGGCCCGCGTTGCGGTGGAGGCCACTGGCTCGGGCGTCGTGGAATACCTGGGAAACAAGCTGGACTTTACCCGCCTGGAGCGCTTCAGCATGCGCGAAGCGGTGGTTCATTTCTGGGAAGACGACGGCTGCCCCACGGTGGAAAACGTGAGCGACCCCGCGTGGCTGCGCCTCCACTCCGACAAGGCCACCCCCGGGGAAGCGCTCACCGATATCTTCGAGCGCCACGTGGAGGAGAAGCTGATCCAGCCGACCATTATTTACGATTACCCGGTCGAGACCTCGCCGCTCTCCAAGAACAAACCGGAGGACCCGGCTTTCGTCGAGCGCTTCGAAATCTACGCCGCCGGCATGGAGATCGGCAACGCCTACACCGAGCTGAACGATCCGCAGGAGCAGCGCCGCCGCTTCGACATGCAGATCGCCATGCGCGAGCGCGGCGACCAGGAGGCGCACCAGATGGACGAAGACTACGTGCGCGCCCTGGCCTACGCCATGCCGCCCACCGGCGGCGAGGGCATCGGCATCGACCGCCTGACCATGATCCTGACGGGCGCGCGCTCCATCCGCGACGTCATCCTGTTTCCCCTGCTGCGCCCGGAGGGCCCCATCGGCCTGGCCGACCAGTTGCGGGAGTTCGACCAGCCTCCAGCCCCCGGCGCCCAGCCGCCCACCCCCGGCGCTCAGCCTCCAGCCCCCGGCGCTCAGCCTCCAACCCCCGGCGCTCAGCCTCCAACCCCCGGCGGCCAACCTCCAGCCCCCGACCAGCCGTGAAATCCACCTTCGAGCTGTTCATCGCCGAACGCTATCTGCGGGCCCGCCGCAAGGAGACGGTGATTTCTTTTATCACCGTGATTTCGGTGCTCGGTGTGGCCGCCGGCGTGATGGCGCTGGTGATCGCGCTGGCGGTGACCAACGGCTTTCGCAACACGCTCGAGCGCAACCTGCTGGGCGTGATGCCGCATATCAGCGTGGTGCCCAAGGTGCCGGGGGAGGGAATTGCCAATTGGCGCGACGCCATGGCGCGCCTCCGCAAGGTGCCGCATGTCACCGCCGCTTCCGCCGCCCTGTTCAGCCCGGTTTTCCTGGTAGGCGCGTTGCAGTCCAAGGGCGCATATCTCAAGGGTATCGACGTGAATTCCGAACTGGCCATCGGCGATACCCTCAGCCATCTCAAGGCGGGCTCGCTCGATCTGCTGCGCGATCCCGCTGCCCGGCCTCCCGGAATCGTTCTCGGCTCGCGCCTGGTGGAAGACACCGGCATGACGCTGAACTCGCGCGTCACCGCGGTCTTCCCGGAGGGCGGCGAGCTGACCCCGTTCGGACCGAAACCGACCTTCCGCCCGTTCCGCGTGGCCGGCATTTTCGAAACCGGCTTCTTCGAAATCGACGACGGCTACGTGTTCACCTCCATCGCGGCGGCGCAGAAAATGCTCGGGATCGAAGACGTGGTGAACATGATCGAGCTGAAGGTGGACGATCTCGATCGCGCCCCGGAAATCGCCAAAGAGGTGGAACGGGCCATCGACCGGCGCTATACCACCACCACCTGGCAGGAGCAGAACCGGCAGCTTTTGAACGCGCTGCGCATGGAGCGCATCGTGACCATCATCACCATCGGGCTGATCGAACTAATCGCCGCGCTCAATATTCTGATCACGCTGGTCATGATGGTGATGGAAAAATA
>JADGNR010000071.1 GCA_017883415.1 Bryobacteraceae bacterium
GCCCGCGGTCGAAGAACGGGACCAGGATCAGCGCCAGGATAGCCAGCGACGGGAGGACCACGCTGCCGACGATCTCGAGCGGGCCGGTGAACAGCTTCAACGTCTGGAACAGGAACAGGAAATACCACTCGGGGCGCGGGTTGTAGGAGGTGTCGGTGGGGTCGGCCAGTTGTTCGAGCGGCACGCGGACCGCCACCGCCAAGGTGAACAGGATGGCGAAGGCGATGAAGATGGCTACCGTGTCCTTGAAAACCTGCACCGGATAGAACTGCTTCTTGGGGACGAGTTCATCGCCAGGCAGGGGGGCCACGCCGTGCTTGCGGACCAGGTAGACATGCAGCGCGATGAGGAGCAGCGTGGCCGGCGGCAGTAGGAGCACGTGCATCCCGTAGAAGCGCGCGAAGGTGACTACCCCCACGGCGCCACCGCCGCCGAGCAGGCGCGTCAGGTAAGGCCCCAGGAGGGGGGCCTGCGCCGCGATGCGGGTGGTCACCACTGTTCCCCAATACGCGCGGTTGTCCCAGGGGAGCAGGTATCCTGTGAGTCCGTACGCCAGGGTGAGCAGCAGCAGCACCACGCCCACCATCCAGGTGGCCTCGCGCGGTTTCTTGTAGGCGCCATACAGGAACACCTGGGTCATGTGCAGGACCACCACCACGATCATCATGCTGGCGCCCCAGTGGTGCAGTCCGCGCATGAGATGGCCGCCGGTGAGATCGGTGAGGATATAGCGCACGCTGTTGTACGCGTCGCCCGGGGTGGGAGCGTAGTTGAACGCCAGCAGCGCGCCGGTGAAGGCTTGCACCAGGAACAGGAATACGGCCACGCTGCCGAACACCTGGCGCCAACTGCTCGAGGCCGGGATCTCCTCATACAGGAACTGGCGGATGGCGGTTTGCAGCCCGGTGCGATGATCCAGCCAGGAGGAGAGCCGCTCCCAACGCTGTTTCATGCCGATTGCTCCGGAACGCGCAAGCGGCCGATCAGCAGTTTGTTGCCCTGGATTTTAAGGTCGTAGCGGTCGAGCGGCCGGGGAGCCGGGCCGGAGACCACTTTGCCCTCGAGCGAAAACAGGGAGTTGTGGCAGGGGCAGAGGAATTCGCTCTTGCGCTCGTCCCAGTGGTAAGGGCAACCCAGGTGAGTGCACTGGGGGCCGAATGCCACCACGGTGTTATCGGGGCGTTTGACCACCCAGGCGGTGCTGTTCTCGCTGAGGATCTTCCAGCCGTCGACGCGGTTGCGGCGAAAGGTCATGGCCACGGGCACATTGGGGGCAAGCTGGCTCAGGTCGCCGGCTTCGATCCACTCGTCGTTCTTGCGGGCTTTGGGGGGGAGGAGCAGGTAGATGGCGGCGGGCAGTCCGAGGGCAGCGGTGATGAGAGCCCACAGTCCATAGATCGCGACTACGTAGAAGCTGCGGCGGGTAGCGTACCGCTCGCCGGCCTGGGTTCGCACGTCAGCCATGGTGGAGAAGAGCTATCAGCGATCAGCTTTCAGCGATCAGCTTTCAGCTTACAACTTTCGGCAGTCCGCTCCCTCAAGAGGCCATGAAAAAGTCGGCAAGCTAAAGCACCCGCCCTGCGGGCGCTTTTTGGGGCGCGGCGCTGATTAATATAGTGTAGGCGGAATGCCGAAGGTTACGGACACCCTTGCAAATTACGCAACCGGATGAGCCGCCGCGGGGCCCTACTTCATTTCCGGACTGGTCGCGGTGGCCGGCTCGGGACCGGAATTCTCGCGGATGACCATGGTGTGGTCGGAATAGAAGGTGCGGCTGCCGGAGGACCCGTAGTTGATGGGCACGGCCAGGATGATATAGCCGCCCGGGGTTCCGGTGACGGTGAACTTATAGCCGCCCTTTTCGCCGCTCGCCAGGGTATTGTCGATCAGGCCGGCGGCCGAGGCGGTGTCCGCGCCGCTGGCGGGCGGGCCGAGCTCGGCGAGCGACGCCGCATAGCGGCCGTATTGGGAGAGATATTGCACCTCGGTCTGGTGAATGGTCTTGAGCGCGGCGACGGCGGCGGTCTCGCGCGAAAACATCTGTATTTTCTGATATTTGGGAACTGCAATCGTGATAATGATCAGGATGATCGTGATGACGATCAGCAATTCGATGAGGGAGAAGCCCCGGCGGCGCCTTTGCGTATTCGACATAGTAATCCCCATATTCTAAGACGCCTCAGTCGCCGCGGGCGTGGAGGAAATTTTCCGAGCGCAGCAGGGCGTCGATCGCCCGCAGGCGTCCCCAAAAGCCAGCTAACAGGTTGAGCCGCAGGGCGTTGGCTCCGTCGGAGAGGGCCCTTTCGGGGTCGTCGTGGACCTCCACGAAAATCCCGTCGACGCCCGCCGCCACCGCTGCCCGCGCCAGGGGCTCGATGAACTCCGGCTGGCCGCCCGAGCGGTCTCCGGCGCCGGCGGGCGTTTGCACGCTGTGCGTGGCGTCGAACACCACCGGCCATCCGGCATCGCGCATCACCTTGAGGCCGCGCATGTCCACCACCAGGTTGTTGTAGCCGAACGACGAGCCCCGCTCGGTGAGCAGCACCTGGTGGTTGCCCGTGGCGGCGACCTTTTCGGCGGCGCGGTGGATATCGTGCGGCGCCATGAACTGCCCCTTCTTGATATTGACGATGCGCCCGGTGCGTCCCGCGGCGGTGAGCAGGTCGGTCTGGCGGCACAGGAACGCGGGGATCTGTAGAATGTCGGCCACTTCGGCGGCCGCCTCGGCCTGGGAAGGTTCATGAATATCGGTGAGCACGGCGAAGCCTTCCGCTTTAATGCCGGCCAGGATGCGCAGCCCTTCGCGGAGACCGGGGCCGCGGTAGGCGCCGCCGCTGGTGCGGTTGGCCTTATCGAAGGACGCTTTGAAGACGAATTCGCCCACCGCGGAACGAATGCCGTGCGCCATGCGGTGGACGTGTTCTTCGCTTTCAATGACGCAGGGTCCGGCGATCAGCACCAGGGGATGGGAGCCGCGGAAGGAGCTGAACTCAATCGGCACGCGAATACTGCGGCTCCACCCGCATTTCCACCGGCGCCAGGCGTCGCCGGCGGTGCTCGTAGGAAGCGCCGACGAACGCTTTGAACAGGGGGTGCGGCTCCATGGGCTTGGACTTGAATTCGGGGTGGAACTGGCAGCCCAGATACCAGGGATGGCCGGCGATCTCGCAGATCTCGACGTAGGTGCCGTCCGGCGTCTCCCCGGTGATGCGCAGGCCGGCCGCCTTCAGCCGGTCTTCGTATTCGCGGTTAAATTCGTAACGATGGCGGTGCCGCTCGTTGATTTCGCGCGCCCCGTAGGCGCGGTACGCGAAGCTGCTCTCGGCCAGCTTGCAGGGCCAGGCGCCCAGCCGCATGGTGCCGCCCAGCTCATCCACGCCCTTCAGCTCGCGGAGCTTGAAGATGACGCGGTGCGGCGTGCCCGGGTTGAATTCGGTGGAATCGGCGTCTTCCAGGCCGCAGACGTTGCGGGCGTACTCGATGACCATGGCCTGCATGCCCAGGCAGATGCCGAAATAGGGCACGGCGCGTTCGCGGGCATAGCGGATGGCGTTCAGCATGCCGTCGATGCCGCGCTTGCCGAAGCCGCCCGGCACGAGGATGCCGTCGTAGCCCTCGAGTTGCCGCTCCCAAGCTTCCCCGACCACTCCTTCGGCCTCGATCCAGTGGATGTTCACCTTCAACTGGTGGGCCAGGCCGCCGTGCAGCAGGGCTTCCTTCAGGCTCTTATACGAATCCTCGTATTCGACGTACTTGCCCACCAGGCCGATGGAGACCTCGTCGCGCGGGTTGTCCATGCGCTCGAGCATGGCGCACCAGCGGCTGAGGTCGCGCGCCGGGGCGTCGATCTTCAGCAGGCGGAGGACGATCTCGTCCACGCCCTCGCCGGCGAACATGATAGGCACCTCGTACACCGATTTCACGTCGCGCGCGGTGACCACCGCTTCCACATCCACGTCGCAGAACAGGGCGATCTTCTCCTTCATCTCCTGGGGGATGAACCGTTCCGAGCGGCACAGCAGAATATCCGGCTGGATGCCTATGGCGCGCAGTTCCTTTACGCTGTGCTGGGTAGGCTTGGTCTTCAACTCCTGGGCGGCGGCGATCCACGGCACCAGGGTCACGTGGACGTACAGGCAATTGCTGCGGCCCTGCTCGTGGCGCATCTGGCGAATGGCTTCGAGGAAAGGCAGGGATTCGATATCGCCCACCGTGCCGCCGATCTCGGCGATGACCACGTCCACGTCGGCGGCCACCTTCTTCAGGGCGGCTTTGATCTCGTTGGTGACGTGCGGGATCACCTGCACGGTCTTCCCGAGGTAGTCCCCGCGCCTTTCGCGGGCGATGATCTGTTCGTAGATGCGTCCCGAGGTCAGATTGTTGCTCTGCGTGAGCCGGGCATGGGTGAAGCGCTCGTAGTGGCCGAGGTCGAGGTCGGTTTCGGCGCCGTCGTCGGTGACGAAAACCTCGCCGTGTTGAAACGGGCTCATGGTGCCGGGGTCGACGTTCAGGTACGGGTCGAATTTCTGACAGGTGACCTTCAGGCCACGGCTCTCCAGCAGACAACCGATGGAAGCGGCGGCGATGCCCTTGCCCAACGAGGAGACCACGCCGCCCGTTACAAAGATGTATTTAGCCATAACGATTTCACGCCCGGGCCGGAGACTGTTTCGGCGCGAAGGCGGGCCCGCAGGCCTACCCCACCTTCCCTCTGCGCTTCAAACAGGCTGGCCACTCTTTCCAGATCCTGCGGGGTATCCACCCCCAGAGATTCGTACTCGGTTTCCACCACTCGAATGGGGTGGCCATTTTCGAGGGCGCGCAACTGCTCCAGGCGCTCGGCCTGTTCGAGCGGCCCTATCGGCAGCGCGGAATAACCCAACAAAAAATTTCGTCTATAGACATACAGCCCGACATGCTTAAAATACTGGGCTCTGGGCCGGGAGTGGGCGTCGGGCGTGGAGAGAGGCGCCCGGTGGTAGGGAATCGGGCAGCGCGAAAAATAAATCGCATCGCCATTTCCGGCGGTTACCACCTTCACCACGTTGGGGTCGGTAATTTCGCGGGGGTCCTCGATCCTTTTCTTCAGGGTCGCCATCACGATGTCGGGATCGTGCGCCAAGGGCAAAATGGCGGCGTCGATGGCCGTGGGGTCGATCAGCGGCTCATCGGCCTGAATGTTGACGACAATCTCCGCGTTCTCGGCCGACGCCACTTCCGCGACGCGGTCGGTGCCGGAGAGGTGGTCGGCGCGGGTCATCCGGACCACGGCTCCGAAACTTCTTGCTACTTCGTACACGCGCTCGTCATCGGTGGCAATGATCGTGCTGGAGAGGTAGCGCGCCAGGGAGGCGCGTTCGTAGACATGCTGGAGCATGGTTTTGGAGGCGATGGGGGCCAGGACCTTGCCGGGAAAGCGGGAGGAAGCGAATCGAGCCGGTATAACACCCAAGATTTTACGCGGCACAGGCGATCATACCATAAAACCTCCGTGCTAGACTTGATGAAGAAAGGCTGGCATGCCATGATGCTGCCGTCCTGCAGGAAGCTGTTTGTGGCCGGCGCGCTCAGTCTGGGGGCTGCTGTTTGGGGAGCCGATCAGAAGCCGGGTGAGAGCAAGACGACCGGCGATCCACAGGTAAATATCGACCCCCGCCCGAAGCCGACGGTCAAGACCAGCGAAGCTCTGCCCCGAGGGAACATCCGCGTAGACACCACCCTGGTACTCATCCCGGTGACGGTCACCGATCCCATGAACCGGTTCGTGACCGGACTGGACCGGGACAATTTCAAGTTATTCGAAGAGAAGAAGGAACAGCCGATCACGCAGTTTTCCAGTGAAGACGCGCCGCTGTCGATCGGGATCATATTCGATTGCAGCGGCAGCATGGGCCACAAGATGGAGAAATCGCGCCTCGCGGTGACGCAGTTTTTCAAGACCGCGAATCCGGAGGACGAATTTTTCCTGGTGCAGTTCAGCGACACCGCCCACCTCATCCAGTCGTTCACCAAGAGCCTGGAGGACATACAGAACCGGCTCACCTTCTCGCAGTCCAAGGGACGGACTGCCCTGCTGGACGCCGTTTACCTGGGTCTCCACGAGATGAAAAAGGCCAAGAACCCGCGCAAGGCGCTGCTGATCATCTCCGACGGCGGGGACAACAACAGCCGGTATACGGAATCGGAAATCAAGAACCTGGTGAAGGAGGCGGACGTCCAAATCTATGCGATCGGAATTTATGAACCGGTCAGCGGCCGTTCGCGCACCCCGGAGGAGTCCAGCGGGCCGGCCCTGCTGACGGAGATCGCGGATCAGACCGGCGGACGGCAGTACCAGGTGGACAATCTGAACGAATTACCGGATGTGGCCGCTAAGATCGGCGTTGAACTGCGCAACCAGTACATTCTCGGCTATTCGCCGCTGAATGCGGGCCGGGACGGCAAGTACCGGCGCGTGCAGGTGAAGATCATCCAACCGCGCGGGCTGCCTCCCCTTCGGGCCTTCTGGAAACTGGGCTACTATGCGCCGTCCCAATAAACGAAATCTTCTTAGCGCCACCATCCTGTCGATTGCCGGTCTGCTCGCCGCGGTAGTGCTTCCGGGCCAACAGCCCAAGCCGGTAAACCCGCCGCCGCAGGACGACACCGGCCTGCGGATACGGGTGGACACGCGCCTGGTGGTGTGCCATACCACCGTGGTGGACAAGAACGGACACCTGGTGACCGACCTGCCCCAGTCGGCCTTCACTGTTTATGAAAACGGCGTGCAGCAGCCCATCAAAATCTTCAAGCGCGAGGACGTCCCGGTGTCTCTGGGGCTGATCATCGACAACAGCGGCAGCATGCGGAACAAGCGCGTGGGGGTGGAGGCGGCGTCGCTGGCGCTGGTGAAAGACTCCAACCGCGAGGACGAAGTTTTCGTGGTGAACTTTAACGACGAGGCATTCCTGGACCTTCCGCACGAAAAGAAATTCACCAACGACATCAAAGAACTGGAAGAGGCGCTCACGCGCATCGATTCGCGCGGCGGCACGGCCATGCGGGACGCCATCCGCATGTCCATCGACCACCTGAAGGAAAATGCCCACAAGGACAAAAAGGTGCTGGTGGTGGTGACCGACGGGGTGGACAACGCCAGCGTGATCAGCCTGGAGAACCTGGTGCACGCCTCGCAGCAGAGCGAAGTGCTGATCTATGCGGTGGGCCTGCTCACCGAGGAGGAGCGGCGCGACGCCAAGCGCGCCCAGCGGGAGTTGAATGCGCTGGCCGAGGCCACGGGCGGGGAAACCTTCTACCCCAAAGAGACGTCGGAAGTGGACCGGATCGCGCACCAGGTGGCGCGCGACGTCCGCAATCAGTACACCATCCAGTACACGCCTACCAACACGGCCATGGACGGAACGTTCCGGCAGATCAAGATCGCGGTCAACGCACCCGGCCACCCGACGGTGCGCACGCGCAGCGGCTACTACGCCACTCCCGACCAGGCGCTTCCCCCGAACGCCAAGCCGGCATCGAGCTTCAAACAGTAAGGGGAAGCCGTGGCGCTAACAATCCGCAATCGTGAAGCCGAGAAACTCGCCGCGGAACTGGCGGCGTTGACCGGAGAGAACAAGTCCGAGGCTGTGGTGAAGGCACTGAAGGAGCGCCTGGAGGCCGTCGGGCGCCGGCAGCGCAAACGGCATATTGCGGAGCGGCTCGACGAAATCGCGAAGCACTGTGCGTCTTTGCCCGTTCTGGACCGCCGGAGCCAGAATGAGATGTTGTATAAGGGCGGCATGGCCCGCTGACTACCGTCCCATGGCTGTTGCCGCGATTTTGAGATAATAGCATCGTGTCCCGGATACCGCTTGCCGACGCGCGCGGCTCGGAAACGTTGCGGCGACGAGGGCAAGCGGGCAGGGCCTTCCGGTTGGCCTCGCCGATTATCGTCCTTATGCTCTGGCCGGGTTCGGCCGGCCGGGCGGGGCAGGAAAACACGGGCACCGTATTTCGCGCCGATACGCGCCTGGTGGTGTGCCACACGACGGTGGTAGACCGGCACGGGCACTTGGTTACCACCCTGCCGGAAACGGCGTTCACGGTCTTCGAGAACGGCGTAAGACAGCAGATCAAAGTATTCAAGCGTGAGGATCTGGCGGTCTCGCTGGGCCTGGTGATCGACAACAGCGGCAGCATGCGGAGCAAGCGGGCGAGGGTGGAGGCCGCATCGCTCGCGCTGGTGAAAGACTCCAACCGCGACGATGAGGTCTTCATCGTCAACTTCAACGACACGGCGTATCTGGACAACCCGAAGGGCAAGGCCTTCACGAGCGACATGCAGGAGATGGAAGAAGCGCTGCGGCGCATCGATTCCCGCGGAGGCACGGCCATGCGCGATGCCATACAGATGGCCATCGACCACCTGAAGAAGGCGCACAAAGAGAAGAAGGTGCTGGTGGTGGTGACCGACGGGAACGACAACGCCAGCCTGATCAGCCAGGAAGACCTGGTGCGGGCGGCGCGGCAGAGCGAAGTGCTGGTCTATTCGGTGGGCCTGCTGGGCGAGGAAGAGCGGCACGAAGCCGGCCGCGCGCGGCGGGCGCTGCTGTCGCTGGGCGATGCCACCGGCGGGGCTACCTATTTTCCCGTCGAGGTGGCCGAAGTGGACCGCATCGCGCACCAGGTGGCGCACGATATCCGCAGCCAGTACACCATCGAATACACGCCCGCCAATGGGGCCATGGACGGCACGTTCCGGCAGATCAAGATTGCGGTGGACGCGCCCGGCCATCCCACGGTGCGCACGCGCAGCGGGTACTACGCCACAGCCGGCCCGCCGCGGTCCTCCCGGTGATGCTCCGCATGCTGTGGCGCCTCACGCGCGGACATCGCCTGCGGCCATGGCGCAGCCCCTATCTCCGCTGGCGCATGGAGACGTACTGGGGGATGGAGGCGGAGCGCATCACGTTTAGCAGGTTCTGGAGCTTCGTCTGGGAGCAGCGCCGGGAGTTATGGCGCTACCTGCGCTGGGCGGAGCGCATGAACCGCCGGGTCGCAGTCAGGCACGCCCCGCGAGCGGATTGAACCATCTCAATCCGGGGAAGCGGGCGAAGTCGGCATCCGTCGATACGAGTTCGGCCTGGTATTCCATGGCCAACGCGGCGAGGTGCGCATCGGAGGTCAGGTTTCCGGCCGTACCCAGTTTTGAAAGCAGATCGAAGAGAATCTCCGCGTGCCGGTCTCCGGGCGGCACGATTTGAACGCGGGGGTGGTTCAGCCACGCGCGAACGCGGCCGATCGCCTCCTCGCTGACGTCCGGTATCAGCACGCGGTTCACCGGGACATCTTCCGCAGGAATTCTTCCGCATCCAATTGACCCAGCAATTGGCCTAACTTGTCGCGATCGATTCCCGATTTCAGGTGCAGGGGCCACGGTTCGACCACGAAAGGCGCCTCCCGCGGTTTCTTCCCGGTTTTGGCGAGGCCCGCCCGCAAGGCATCGTTCACCACGCGCTTCAGCGGCAATTTCTTCTCCGCCATGCGCCGGCGGATCTGCTGCGCCACGTCCTCCTCGATGGTGAGGGTGGTCCTCATAAAGGCATCATAGATCGCTTGAAAGTTGATGTCCAAGCATCAAGTTACCTCGCCCGACTCCACCAGGGTCCGCCGGCGGCGCAGCGCGCACGGTCGAACCTGGCCGGCACAAACAAAAAGCCCGCCGGCCGGTTGCACGGCGCGGCGGGCTTCACCCGGATCATGTTACTTCTTGGCCGGTTTGGCGGCGACGGTGCTGCCTGCGGCAGGAGCGGCGCTCTTGGCCGCGGGGGTAGTGGCGTTCTTCTTGACGGCCTTTTTGTGGTGCTTCTTGTGCTTGGCCGTAGTGGTGGTGGCGGACTTCTGGGTGGTGTTGCCGGTGGCGGTTTTGGCAGGCGCCGGGGCCTGCGCGGCAAATGTCAGAGGCAGGGTGGCAACGGCCAGCGCGATTGCAAGTAAACTCGTTTTCATGGTTTCTTTTCTCCCGCGGGCTGTGCTGCCCGCTTACAATTCCATGGTGCGCCCAAAGCGCCGGGAAGACGATAGCCCGCGCAGGCTAGTGCGCCCCACGAATTCGGGTCGAAGCCGGTTAATGTTTATTAGCCTTGGGATATAGCCCACACCGGGGATAGGCGCCGGCCGAGGGACGCGCCATACTGATAACGCCATGTTCCCGCGGCAGATCACGCACCAGAACATCTTCCGGGTCCTGATCGCCGGATTCACGCTAGTGATCCTGCTGCTTCTGGCTGCCGCGATCGTAGGGGTCCGCAACATTCAGTCGATCCAGCAGAATGCCGCCAGTCTTCTCCGCGAGCAATCCCTCACCAACCGGCTGATCGACGAACTGCACAGCCAGCAGACCACCCTGAGCGAGGTTTTTTCGGTGCTGGGCAGCGATCCCGATTCCGTGGATTACGCTCACATCATGAGCCAGCTCGACGAAGCCGACCGCGATATCGACCATATCTCGGCGGAAGGCGCGTATACCGCCGAGACCCGCCTGTGGCAGCGCCTGAAGCAATCGTCGATGGTATTTTCGCAGGAGGCGCGCCGGCTGCTCAGCGTGGAAGAACCGGAGACGTACTCTTCCATCGACCTGTTCCGCGACCACGAAGATTTCATTTCCGTGGTGGCCCGGCTGATCGAAGCCGAATACCGCAAAGTGCGCGCGGCGCAGGCCCAGATCGACCGCCGCTCTTCGCGCCTGTTCGAAGTCTCTTCCCTGTTCGCGGCCGCCAGCATCCTGCTGGCCATCCTCTTCGCGGCGGCGACCGTGCGGATGGCGTCCGGGCTCACGCGCCGTATGGAATGGCAGACCGCCGAGTTGAGCCGCGTCTCCTGGCACATGCTGGAGGATCAGGAGGCCACCGCCCGCCGCTTCTCGCACGAACTGCACGACGAATTGGGCCAGTCGCTCACCGCCATCAAGACCAGCCTGGCGGCCTTCGATTCCCATGGGCAGTTGGACCGCGCGCGGCTGGAGGATTGCCTGCGCCTGGTGGACGAAGCCATCGGCAACGTCCGCCAGATGTCGCAGCTCCTGCGCCCGACCATCCTGGACGATTTCGGATTGGAGGCCGGCCTGCGCTGGCTGTGCGAAGGATTCGCCGCGCGCACGGGAATCGAAGTGAATTTCACTTCCACCTATGCGGGACGGTTGCCCGACGAGACCGAGACGCACCTGTTCCGCATCGCGCAGGAGGCGCTGACCAACGTGGCGCGCCACTCCGGTGCGAAACACGTGCACGTGCAACTGGAGCCGGACGGAAACCAGATCCGGCTGGTCATTGGCGATGACGGCCGCGG
Source organism: Bryobacteraceae bacterium (assembly GCA_017883415.1). Lineage (GTDB taxonomy): Bacteria > Acidobacteriota > Terriglobia > Bryobacterales > Bryobacteraceae > JADGNR01. The sequence goes on from JADGNR010000071.1 coordinate 11,326, forward strand.
CCTGGGGGCCGCACTGCCCGGTGGGGGCGGCCGGGAAGCCGGTCCGGCGGGGCGCCCCGCGCCGCTCGGCATGATCGGCATGCGCGCGCGCGCCCGAAGCGCGGGAGGCGACGTGACCATTCGTTCCCGCCCGCAGGAGGGTGTTCTAATTGAAGTGCGGGTTCCGCTTTCGGCATGAAACGCATTCGCATCCTACTGGCCGACGACCACGCCGTAGTGCGCCAGGGCTTCAAGATGATCCTGAGCGCGCAGGCCGATATGGAGATCGTGGGCGAGGCCGGCAACGGGCGCGAAGCGGTGGCGCTGGCCGAAGAGCTGAAGCCCGACGTGGTGGTGATGGACGTCGCCATGCCGGAGCTGAACGGCATCGAGGCCACGCGGCGGCTGGCGGCGTCGACGCCGCACACGCGCGTGGTGGCGCTCAGCATGCATAAGGATTCGGTCTACGTGCGCGAGATCCTGCGTGCGGGCGCGCGCGGCTACCTGCTCAAGGATTCCGTGGCGGGCGACCTGGTGTCGGCCATACGCGCGGTGGCGTCGGGCGAGGGATACCTCAGCCCCGCCGTTTCCAACGCCGTGCTGGACGATTACCGCCGCCACGTCACCAACGCCATCGACCTGCTGACCAGCCGCGAGCGCGAGGTGCTGCAGATGCTGGCCGAAGGCAAGACCAACAAAGAGATTGCGGCGGTGTTGAACTTGAGCGTCTATACCGTGGATGCGCATCGCGGCCACATCATGGAAAAACTGAACCTGCACAGCATCAATGAGCTGGTGCGGTTTGCGGTGCGCAACGGGCTGGTCGATTGAAAAAAAGCTGTCAGCTAACAGCTCTCAGCGATCAGCTAAAGCAAGCTGAAAGCTGAGAGCTGAACGCTGAGAGCTGAACGCTGAGAGCTCAATCTTCTAAAATCACGTGGGCCATGCCGAGCTCGGCGGTATGCGTGATAGACAGCGACACGTGGCGCACCGACAGACCTTCCGCCACCCGCGCCGCGACCCCGCGCAGCCGCAGGGTGGGCTTGCCCGAGGGCAGGTTTGCCACCTCGAAATCCTGCCAGGTCACGCCGCGCTTCCAGCCCGTTCCAATCGCCTTCATGCCGGCCTCTTTCGCCGCAAACCGCGCGGCGTAGCGCTCGTAGCGGTTGGCCTTGCGCTCCACATAGGCGATTTCCGCCGGCGTGAAGATGCGGTTGACGAACCGCGCGCCGAATCGTTCGATGGAGGCTCGTATGCGCGGGACCTCGGCCAGATCTACCCCCGTTCCGACGATCATTTCAGCTCCGCGCCCGAAGTCGTGATCGTGAGCCGCCCGTGTTTCACGCCTTTCGTGCTGATGAGGAGGTCGGCGACTTTCCGCACCACCGCGGACTTGCCCCGCACCACCAGCACCTCCAGGCAAGTATCGTGGTCCAGGTGGACGTGCAGGGTGGAAAGGATCGCGTGATGGAAATCGTGCTGGATCCCGGTGAGCTTCTGGTTCAGCAGGCGCACGTGGTGATCGTAGACCAGGGTGACCGTCCCCACCACCGGGCTATGGGGCGATTCCCAAGTCTTCTCCACCAGCTCGTCGCGAATCAGATCGCGAAACGCCTCCGACCGGTTGGCGTACCCGCGTTGCGCGATGAGCCGGTCGAACTTGTCCAGCAAGCCTGTATCGATGGCCACGCCAATCCGGCTGAGCCCGCTCATGCGTTCACATCTTAGCAGCACGGGAGGCAAGGCCGCGATGGGGCATTTCGACCGGGGCATTTCGACGGCGCATTTCGACGCGGAGGCGCGGAGAACGCGGAGGCAGCGCGGAGAAGAAGGAAAACTCAAAGAGCCGAGGAAGCGGAGATATCGAGGTGAGGTCCCTGGCCGCGGCGGTCGCGGCTCGACTGGTGGCACGATTCTGCGGATCGTGCTACTTTGAGACGAATCGTGCACATACCCGACGGATTTCTGGCAACGCCGGTTTGGGCCACGCTGGATGTGGCCGCGGCGCCGGCAGTGGGCTACATCGTGCGTCGCGCGCAGCGCGGCTTCGACGAGGCCCGGGTGCCCCTGCTGGGGGTGATGGGGGCGTTCGTGTTCGCCGCCCAGACGATCAACTTTCCGGTGGGCATCGGCACCAGCGGCCACCTGGTGGGCGGCGCTTTGCTGGCTTGCGCGCTGGGCCCGGCGGCGGCCGGCGTGGCGATGTGCGCGATCCTCGCCATCCAGGCGCTGGTGTTTCAGGACGGGGGCGTGCTGGCGCTGGGCGCCAATATCGTCAACATGGCGATCCTGGGAGTTTTCGCCGGCTATCTTCCCTTCCATCTGTGGGGGGGCGGCCGGTGGCGGCGGCCGGCGATCTTCGCGGCGGGGACGCTCTCGGTCCTGGTGAGCGCGCTGGCGGCGCTCGCCGAGTTGCTGATTTCGGGCGTCAAAATGCCGTCTGCCGTGCTCGGGATGACGCTGGCGCTGTTCCTGGTCTCCGCGGTTTTAGAAGGCGCCATTACTCTGGCCGTGATCGAAGCGCTGGAAGCGATCCAGCCGGGTTTCATCGGCAAGCCGGCGGCGGGGCGCCCATTGGCGCGGCGAGCGGCGGGGCTGGCCGCGGTGCTGCTGGCCGCCATCGGCGTGTGGTTCGCCTCCACGGCGCCCGATGGCGTGCAAAAGCTGGCGCAGAAGGCGGGGATCTCCCAGGCGGCAGCGTTCTTCTGGACTCCCTTGGCCGGGTACCAGGCGGCCTTCGCCGGATCGCTCTGGCTGCGCAAGGCCATCGCCGGACTGGCCGGGCTGGCGCTGATCTACGGCGTGTGCCTGTGGATCGGACGGGCAACGCGGGCCAGGAGCGTCTGATTGCACCACGTCGTTCTGGAGCGATGGAGCCGCGGCGCGAGCGCGCTGCATCGCCGCGACCCGCGCGCCAAACTCGGTGCGCTGGTGGTTTTCCTGGTGGTGGCCGCCACCGCGCACCGCGCCCTTCCGGCGCTGGCCGCGGCGCTGCTGGCGCTTCTATCGGCGGCCGTCATAAGCGCAGGCATTCCGCTCGCGGGTGCGCTGGGGCGCGCGGCGCTGGTGCTGCCATTCACCGCGGTCTTCGGCGGCGCCTGCTGGCTGGCGGGCGATCCCGCGCGCGGCCTGGCGCTGGTGCTGAAAAGCTACCTTTCGGCGCTGGCCGTGCTGCTGGTGGTCTCCACTACCTCGCTGCCGGCGCTGTTGCGCGGCTTGGAAACGGCCGGCGCTCCGCGTTATCTCCTCATGGTGGCGCAATTCCTCTACCGCTACCTGTTTGTGATCTCCGAAGAGGCCCAGCACATGAGCAAGGCGGCCGCCTCGCGCGGCGCCACGTTCCGCGGGCTTGCGGCCCGCGCCCGCTTCCGCGGCGCGGCGGGAGCGCTGGCGGTGCTGTTCGCGCGCTCCTACGGGCGAGCCGAAGACATTCACCGCGCCATGCTGGCGCGGGGATTTCCGGGACATTTTCGGACGCTCGACACGCTTCATTTCGGGCGCGGCGACGCGGTCTTTCTGGCCCTGGCGTCGTTCGCGCCCGTGGTGGCACGCGCCGCCGTCGAGAGGTTTGCCCGATGGCCCGCCTGATCGACGTGCGCAACCTGCGGTTCCGTTATGAAGACGGCGCCGCCGCGCTCAACGGAGTCGATTTCCGCCTCGAGGAAGGGGAAGCGGTGGCCTTATTCGGCGCCAACGGAAGCGGCAAGACCACGTTCGTCATGCATTTGAACGGGCTGCTGGCGGGGGAAGGCAGCGTGGAAGTCTGCGGCCTGGCCGTAGACCGGCAAACGATTCCCGCCATCCGCCGCAAGATCGGCCTGGTATTTCAGGATTCCGAAAGCCAGCTTTTCATGCCCACGGTCCTGGAAGACGTGGCGTTCGGGCCGCTCAACCTGGGAATGAGCTCCGAGCAGGCCGCCGCGCGAGCGCACGCCGCGCTGGCCACGGTGGGCATGGCTGCGGCCGCCTCCAGGGCGCCGTATCATCTGAGCGCGGGGGAGAAGAAAAGGGTCGCCATTGCCGGCATCCTGGCGATGGATCCCGAAATCCTGGTGCTCGACGAGCCCACCACGTTTCTCGATCCTCCGGGGCAGCGCGCGCTGGCCGGTTTGCTGGCGGACTTACCGCAAGCGAAAATCCTGGTGACGCACAATATCCCCTTTGCGCTGGCGACGTGCAACCGCGCCGTGTTCTTCCAGGGCGGAGTCATCGCGGCGGAGGGCTCGGTGGAGGAAATGGTGAGCCGCTTCGGGTGGGACTTTACTCCGGACCCAAGTAAGTTGAATCGCCGGCAACGAGCTTGAGACTACTTGCCCTGCGCCATCCGCCTGCGGTGTTCGGCCCAACGTTTCCTCTGCGCCGCGGCGATGCGGTTGCGCGCCGCCTCGCTGAGCACGCGCTTCGGAGCGGCGTCGCCCTTCCCGCCCGCGGCCGATGACAGCGCCACGCGCTTGCCTTTCAGTCTCGATTGAAGCTCGCGAATCTTGTCTTCAACCTTTTCCTTCTCGATCTGGTATCCGACGAGTGCCATCTGTAATGTGGCTGTATCCTGTACGCTTCTTCCTCGTGGCATAGATTCTCCCCGGACAATATAACATATGCCGACTCGACCTGTGTCAAGATGAAAAGAGTTCATAACCCGATTTGGCGAGAATCCATGCGATTGGTTATACAGCGTGTAAGAGAAGCTCGCGTAACTGTGAGCGATAGTACCGCGGGCACTATAGGCGTGGGCCTGGTTGTATTTCTCGGCATATCCCGGCCGGACACCACGGGCGACGCCGACTATCTGGTCGATAAGCTTCTCGGCCTGAGAATCTTTCCCGACGAGCGAGGTAAAATGAATCGCGACGTGCGGGAGTCGCATGGCGCGCTGTTGATTGTCTCGCAATTTACCCTCTACGGCGACTGCCGCAAAGGGCGCCGCCCGAGCTTCGACCAGGCCGCGCCGCCGGAACAGGCGCACGCTCTTTATACCTACTTTGTGGAATCCGCGAAGCGCGGCCCCGTGCCCGTGGCCACGGGCGTATTTCAAGCGGCGATGCAGGTGCAACTGATCAACGACGGCCCCGTGACTATCCTTCTCGATTCGGCGAACCGGGCCCGGTCAACCTAAGATCGTGCCAGGGGGGCAGGCTACCGTGGTCGCCGCGCCCCACGAACTACCGGTTCAAATACTTTTGGTATAGCCGGGTCTGCTTGTTGGTGAGCGCGATCTCCTTGCCCTTGATGTAAAGGTGTTTGACCTGAGTTTGGATTTCCAGGGGATCGCCGTCGGTGACTAACAGGTCCGCCACTTTCCCTTTCTCCACCGATCCTAACCTGTCGGAAACGCCCCAGATCTCGGCGGGCGCCATGGTCACCGCCTTCAGCGCCTCGTCGTAAGGCAGCCCGAATGCCACCGCCGTCGCGGCCTGGTGCGGCAAGTTGCGCACGAACTCGTTGTTGAAGGTGCCGAAGGCGAACTTCACGCCGGCTTTGTAGGCCTCGAGCGGGAGGGTGAACGACTGGTCGTAAGGATCGTCCTCCGTCTCCGGCAACGCCAGCACGCGTCCCAGGATCACGGGGATATTCTTGGCCTTCAACTCCGCGCCGGCCTTGCCGATCTCCCGCGGCTGCAGGATCACAATCTTGATGTTCTGTTTCTCGGCGAAGGCGATGGCATCGTGGATGGTGCTTGCGCGGCTGGCCGATACGCCCACCGGCATCTTGCCTTCGAGCACGGGGATCATGGCTTCCAATTTCAGGTCGCGATGGAAACCGGGAGCGTTGGCAGTGCGCGCCTTTTGATACCTCCGCGCGTCGTCGAAGAACGCGGAGATTTTGGCAATCTGGTCGAGGTAAAGCCGCTGCGCGTTGGCCCCGCCCGGCGCCCCGGCGGCTCCGGGGATCATTTCCAGAACGGCGTCGGGCGGCGCCCCACCACCGCGGCCGCCGCGGCCTCCCATGTTTGGGAAAGCCAGGTGCATCGCGGCGGACCGGTTGATTTCCATCTCTTCCCAGGTCCAGCCGTCGGTGTGAATCAGCGCCGCCTGCCCGGAGATGAATTGCTGCTCGCCCGCGCCGAACCGGCCGCCGCCGCGTCCGCCCGACGCCGGAAAAGTCATCACGCTGGTGATGCCGTTGACCCGCACCACGGGGAAATGCTCGCTCTCCGGGTTGACCGCCACCAGGGCGCGGAGCTGCGGCATGAACTCGCCCAGTTCGCCGGTGTCGACGGTCTCGCGCACGGCCGAAATCTCAGAGAGACCCAGCTCGGTGCCCGAATCGATCATGCCGGGATACACGCGCAGGCCCCTGGCTTCCACTACGCGGGCCCCCTTGGGCGCCACGATCCGGACGGCGATATCGGCGATCTTCCCGTCCTGGATGAGCACCGAGACGCCCTTCATGACCGACCCGGCGACCGGGTACACATCC
>JADGNR010000331.1 GCA_017883415.1 Bryobacteraceae bacterium
ATTGTCTGCGGCTTCGATCAGTCGGCTTACGCGTACTACTTTGTCAACGGTCGCTGGAAGCGCTTCTGGCAGAGCGAGACGAACGACTACACTGTGGGAAAGTATGTTCCATTGAACTTCCTTGGCATCCTGCTTTCCTCGCGAGAGTATCTCAGGAAGGACGCCGACCCCAACGTGCGCCTGCTGTTGACGCTCGCAAGGGATCCGGCGTATTGCGAATCCAACTGGTACAACGTGTATTACCGCGTGTGGCAACTCCGAATAGATCGCTCTGAGGCAAAACTGTTGCTTGACGGAGGCGAAGAAGCGTTTCTGGGCTCCTGGGTAGACGGGATTGTCTACTCGCAGGAAGTGCTCATTGAATACTCAACACGCACAGCGTACACCGATTTCCAGGTTCGCCCTGTGATACGGCATTACATTCTCAGGAGCGGAAAGCTGGAACGTGGTGCTCCGCTCGCGCTCAGTCCGCGCGACTTTGCGGATGAATGGATGCGCACCGATTGGGCAGTCAGCTCGCAGTGGACGGGCGCGGGGGTGAACGCATCGTCACTGCAGCGGATGCACAGGAAGGAGAATTTTGAGGGCGGGCATTACACGACCACGGTTCACTGCGAGAACCGGCCGGAGCATTGGCAGGTTGGCCTGGTTTGGATGGATTTCGACGGCAAGACAATGGTGGAGACGAAACACCTGTACTTCCTCGTGCGCTGGCTCCCTCCCTACCGGTTCTCGATGGCCGGTGTGAGCGATCATCCGTGGACCGGCTGCACCGAAGAAGATTCCGGCGCGGACGAGCCGAGGAGCCTCTTTCCTGTTCATTTGCAGCAACGCAGGTGAGGAACGGAGTCGTGTCTCGGCGCGTATCCCGGCTCGCGTGAGAACCCCCGCTGCGGTACAGCATCGACCTCAGCCTCACGCGGCAGGCAGGTCCACCTGCACGATGGGGGCTTCGACTTGATGGCGAAGTCGTTTCGCCGAACCACCTTGAGAAGTCGCCAGCCCAGAGTTTGGCCTCGTAGAGCGGCAGCCTAGTTTTCGGCTTCAAACAACGACTTCGGAAGTTCCGACTGCCGAATGATGCTCCGCAGGGTTCCACGTCGGACCGGATCGTGAAGAGGAACGGGAACGGTTATGGTCGTTCCCTCCAAACGTTTCTGCATGATCCGGTGGCTGCCTTGTTGCCGGACTGCGGCGAAACCATGTTGTTCGAGAATCCGACAAACCTCCGAGCCCGAAAGAACCCGGAGTCTACCCAACCGGAACCTCAACTTGAGTGACAAACACCTCGTCGTGAAGGCGGCGGGCGACTTCGGAAGGGGCGGCTGCTTCGAAAAACAGCGTTAGCGCCTCGATCAGATTGACTCGCGCTTCTTCAATCGACGCGCCCTGGCTCGCAACATCGAGTTCAGGGCACAACGCCACAAAACCGTCGTCCTCACGCTCGATAATCGCAGTCAAGCGCCGCGCGGGCTTCATGACCCGAGTCTACACCAGTTCAAGTGACCCCGTTGGCCGTCCCGTGCTTCGGCCCCTCCTGATCGTGCGCCAGCGCCCGGCACGTTGCGATCGTCGCGCCGGGCATTTTCGACCGCTACAAATCCGGCGTGCTGGGCGAGCCCTTCCTCGAAATCTTCGGCGTGTTACAAAACCTGGACGGCGTGATTTCCGTGAAAGCCGCGCGCATCGCCGGCCTGCCCGCCGGCGCGGCCCCGGAGTCGCACGACTTTCATTGAAGGATTGACCGGCCGCGGGTCGGCCGGTCAAGCTGAACGCTTCCCAGATCGGAACTTCTGTGGTCTCGTCCAAGTAACTCTGCCATCGCGTGTGCGTGATGCCGGGCGACTCCTCTTCCTCAGATCGCTTTGGATGAGGCCTGCGCCACCTTCCATTGAACGACATGAGAGGATGTGTGAATGGGAAGTTTGGACGGCAAAGTCGCGGTTGTCACGGGTGGCACCCTGGGTGTTGGCCGCGGCGTCGCTAGCGTGCTCGCGCAGTGCGGCACGCGGGTGTTCGTGACTGGCCGATCGGCGCATGATCGTGTAGCCAACGAAGAGCAGATTACGGGAATTCGATGCGACCACCGGGTGGACACAGAGGTGATTGCCGCCTTTGAGCGCGTGGCCAGGGAGGCGGGAAAGATCGACATTCTCGTCAACAACGTCTGGGGCGGCTACGAACGGATGGTGGAAGACGGCACATTCACGTGGACCAAGCCATTCTGGGAGCAGGGGCTCTGGCGCTGGGACGCCATGTTCGGGGCAGGCGTGCGCGCCCACTACCACGCCAGCCAGCTCGCTGCAAAGTCCATGGTGGCCCGCCAGCGCGGGCTGATTGTGAACATCTCCTTCTGGGCAGCTCAGAAGCACATCGCGAACGTCGCCTATGGTGTGTCGAAGGCCGCGACGGACAAGATGACCGCCGACATGGCAGTGGAACTACGGCCGCATGGTGTCACGGCGGTGTCCTTGTACCCGGGATTGGTCAGAACCGAGAAGGTCCTGGAGGCGGCCCCTTGGCTCGACCTCACGAATTCAGAGTCCCCCGAGTTTATTGGACGCGCAGTCGCAGCACTTGCAGCAGATCCCGACATCATGCGACACACGGGAACGGTGCTGGTGGCCGCCAGCGTTGCCGTGGAGTACGGCTTCACCGACATTGACGGCAAGACGCCTCGCGCCCTAACCCTGGCGGATGTCTGAATGTGCGTCGAATGGGCTGAGGATGGAGACCTGTATCGATGAAACGAAGGCGGGCCAGGCGACTCATGACGGGCGCTTTTGACATTGTCAGGACTGTCGGGCTCGCGTTGCCAGACGTCGAAGTAACCACGAAGTACGACGGATCGCCGGTACTGAAAGTCGATGGCATGTTCATGGCTGGCTTGGCGACACATCCATCCGCGGAACCAGACACACTCGTTGTCAGGGCCGGGCTGGAGGACCGTGAAAGGCTGGTGGAGGATGCGCCCGAGACGTATTACCTCACCGACTACTATCGAAGCTATCCCCTGGTGCTGGTCCGTCTGTCGCGCGTCGAACCAGATGCTCTGCACGACCTGCTCTCCGTGTCGTGGCGTATGACGACGGCGAAGGAGCGAAAGCGCCGCCCGCCGTCGGCATTGTGCGAATAGTGCCTCCCTGAAGCCGATTTGCGGGGAATAATCCGGCCAAGCGTACAGCGGCGAAGGTCGGGGGAACCGCGCGATCTTTGACCCCGGTCTTCGGCTTCCCGGAATCCCTATTTTGCGTTCGGTGGCTTGGCCGCCTCGGCAGGAGTGGTCTCTTTCCGCTTGGCCAGCGACTCATTGACGCGCTTGGTGAAATCGCCCGCGTCATTGTGCTCGAAGCCGCTATAATTCGACTCCACCTCCATTCCACAACCGTCACCCTGGGGCCGCAGGGAGACGGTGTTCGGCCGTTGGCGGAGCGCACCCGTAATGGTGACGTGCGCCGAGTGCTTCACGCTGTAAGACACCGTCATCTTGGATTCATCAGTGAGTTTTATGGTGTAGTTCTCCGCATTTCCGAGGGTGTCCTTGACGGCGGCCCACACCTCGCTGCAGGCATTGGGGTAGGTGACTTTGTGCGTCTTGCTGAATACAGGCAAGGCGAACGTGGACAGAAGAAAAGCAGCTGCGACAAATTTCACCATGGCATTTTCGTCCTAACTGGACCGCATTATCCTGATTGAGCGCAATCCAGCCCAAGTATACTTCCGACGGATTCCCCGAGGCAATAGGTAGCATGGAGCAGGGTGCAGCAGGGGCCAGTCCCCGAAGCACCGCGCCGGGAATTCGTAGACGGGCCCCGGCAGGTCGTTAGGGCCGCTCCATCCGTCGTTTACAGCGTTGGTATTCCAGGCACTACTGCGATTCGGATTTCCGTTGACAGTCTATACGAGAATCCCGTATAGTTGAAGTTGTGAGAGCCGCCGTATTCGCCACGAAGCAATATGAGCGCGAAGCGAAGCGGCTGCTCACTGAAGTTGAGATCGCAGCATGGAAGCCGCGATCGCGGCCGATCCTGAAGCTTACCCCACGGCCAGCGGCATCCAAGTCCGACTGCTCATTCTTCGCGTACACGTAGAGCATGTACACTTCGTTATCTGCGCCAGAGCGGCAAGGAAATTCGTGGAGGAACTGACATGCCAAAGAAAAGCGCGGCTAGGACCACTCGTAAACCGGGAATGAATCGCGTCTCGCGCGGTGTGATCGCTGGCCTGAAAGAGGCCATCGCTCATGCCCGCGGCGAGATCTCTCTCCCGGTTCGCTACTACGATGTTCCCGGCCCGGTGGACGTGAAGAAGATCCGCGCAAAATCGGGACTGTCGCAGGCAGAGTTCGCGAAGCGGTACAGTTTCAGCGTGCGAACCTTGCAGGATTGGGAACTCGGCAGGACGCAGCCGCCGAGTGCGGTTCGTGCCTATCTCACAGTGATCGATCGTTTTCCGGAGACGGTGGAAAAGGCGCTCAAAGGCGCCGCCTGAATCAACGTAGGCTAAGCGGTCGCCGCCCGGCCCCATCGTTGCCGCTCGGTCGGCGGCCACCTGGAAAGGGCGCCTGGCCGCGTGGGCTCCCCTCGGAATGGCGCGCTCGGCTCTAGCCGGCAAGGAGCGGCAGGCTCGGGCGGCACTCCACCGCGAATCGGCCCGAGGCCTGCCGTCCGGCCGCCCGCACCTCCAGGCCGGCTTCACGGGCCATCTGGCGGAACTCGCCCAGCGTGCGGCTACGGCCGCCCACCAGCACCATCATCAGCAGCTCGGGCGACGGGTTCTCCTCCGGAGTCACGCCGCCAAGAATCACAACCGTCCCTGCCGGGCGCGCCGCCTCCGCACAGCGCCGCAGGAGGGCCGTCGCCTCGCCATCGGGCCAATCGGCAAGCACGTTTTTCATCATATAGAGGTCGCCTCCGCCGGGCAGCGGGTCGAAGAAGCTCTGCCCCACCGTGGTCACACGATCCGCCACGCCCGCGGCCTGGAAGACTTCACCCGACCGGGCCACCGTCCGCGGCCGGTCGACCAGAATGCCGCGGAGCGAGGGCCGGGCGCGCACTACCTCCGCCAGCAGCGTTCCCGTGCCGCCGCCGACGTCGACCACCGTTCGCACTGCACTCCAGTCCGCCGGATCGAGCAGCACCTCGGGATCCGGAACGCCGTGACCCGCCGGCCCCATGAGGGCGTCGAAACTGGCGGCAATCTCCGGATGCGCGTCCAGATCCTCCCAGAACCCGCGGCCGAAGGCCTCGGCATACGCCGGCCTGCCCGTCCGCACAGCCGAGAGCATGGTTCCCCAGGCATGCGCCATGCGGCCGCCAATACCGTCCAGATCGAGGCCCAGGCGGGCCCCGCTGTCCAGCAGCCCTCGCGCGGCGTCATTTAGCGCGAACCGCCCGGGCGCCGGCTCTTCGAACAGGCCCTTGCTCACCAGGTGCCGCAGCACCCTCGCGAGCGAGCCGCGCTCGGCCCCGCACGCCGCAGCGAGCTTGTCGATCTCCCCGCTCCCCGCCGCCATGTGTTCCGCAATCCGTAGCGTCGCCACCACGTGGACGCACCACGGTGTGCACAGGTCGCTCAATTCCCAGAGATCCATCACGCCAGGATGACACATCGCGTGCGGCGGAGGTTCTGCGCGCCCGGCCCGCACTCCGCGGCATTCTGGTCGACCGGCCAGGCGAATTCGCCCTTGACATCTGAAATCATTGTGATATCATTATGATGTCAAAAAGGAGGAACCGTACGGTGCGGGAAAAGGAAATCAAAGGACTTTCGGGCTGGCTCATGCTGATCCTGCTGGTGGCGGCGCTGATCGCCTCCATTGCCGGGCTGGTGTGGGCCATCCAGGCCGAAAACGTGGCCGGGATTCTGGTGTGCGTCTTCGTGCTGCTGCTGGCCCTGGTCGGTCCGGCCGGATTCACGGTGGTGAACCCCAACCAGGCCAAGGTGGTTCAATTGTTCGGCGTCTATAAGGGCACCATCAAGGCGCAGGGGCTGTGGTGGGTGAATCCCCTGACGCGCCGGCGCCGGGTCACGCTGCGCATACGCAACTTCGAGAGCAGCAAGCTGAAGGTGAACGACCAGGACGGCAACCCCATCGAGATCGCCGCCGTGGTGGTGTGGCGCGTGGTGGAGACCGCCGAGGCCATTTTCCAGGTGGACGATTACGAGCAGTTCCTGCACGTGCAGAGCGAATCGGCGGTGCGCAACCTGGCCACCAGCTACCCCTACGACGCGCACCGCGAGGACCAGATGTCGCTGCGCATGTCGGTGGTGGACATCGCCCACAAGCTGCGCGATGAGATCCAGGAGCGCCTGGAGAAGGCCGGCATCGAGGTGATTGAAGCGCGCATCACGCACCTGGCCTACGCGCCGGAGATCGCCAGCACCATGCTGCGCCGCCAGCAGGCCAACGCCATCATCGCGGCGCGGCAGAAGATCGTCGAGGGCGCGGTGGGCATGGTGGAGATGGCGCTCGATCTGTTGAGCGCCAAGCACGTGGTGGCGCTTGACGAGGAGCGCAAGGCGAGCATGGTGAGCAACCTGCTTGTGGTGTTGTGCAGCGACCGCGACGCGCAGCCCATCGTCAACGCCGGCACGCTGTACCAGTAGGCGCGGTATGGCGGCGCGGAAGGCGAA
>JADGNR010000332.1 GCA_017883415.1 Bryobacteraceae bacterium
CTGCTTCCCAGACGCGGCTCAAACCATTGGCGGCCGGAAAATACGCCGGGCGATAAGACCCGCGGTTATTGCAACCGTAGCCCCGGCCGCCGCAACGAAATCCTTCCCCCGTTTCATCCGGCACTTACACCCGTAGTGTCTCCCACTTACTTCAGCCAGATAGTCAGCTCGGGGGCAGCCGCCGCGCCCACCATCAAGGCCAGAGGCACCGCACCCGTGGGCACGAACTCGGCCGGCACGCGCGCGTTCACTTGCAGCACGCCGATCAGGCCGGGGGCGCTGCCGGCGTAGAGCACCTCGGCGGTCATCCCGGCGATGCTCAGGGTCACCGGCTGCCGGGGGCGCGCGTAGGGAGCGCCCGCCGGCTGGCCCGCCATGTTCGCACCGTCGGTGAGACCCTCGCCCGTGCCGTAGAGCGTCACGATGGAGCCGAGTGGCGCCGCGGCCGTTTGCGCGTTCAGGGAGCCGTCTTGATTGACCACCGCGGCGAACAGCGCGGGCACGGCGCCGGCCACCGGCACATCCGCCGCACCAGCCGGTTTCCCCTGGTACAGCACTTCGATATGCGTCACCCCGCTACCGGCGAGGGTATAGGGCGCCTGGGCGTTGATTTGCCCCGACTGGGCGTAGAACAGCGGCGCCGGAGTGCCGTCGAAGCGCACTTCGGTTCCCCCCAGTTGGGCGGCCATCAGCCCCGCGGAATCCAAGTCGCCCGCCATGCCGGATGCCGGCCCCATCCCGGTTCCGTAGATGGTCACGATTTCGCCGGGGGCCACCGGACCCTTCCGTGAGCTCGCCGCATTGAATACGTCCACGGTGGGCCACAGGACTACCGGTTCCGGCGGGGCCGCGGCGTCTGGCGTCAGGCAGCGGATCCGGTTGTTGTCGCTGTCGGCGAAGTAGAGATCGCCGGCGCCATCCAGAACCAGGCCGGCGGGCCCGCTGAGCAGCGCCGCCAGCGCCGGCCCTCCATCCCCCGCAAAGCCCGCGGCGTCCTGTCCGGCGATGGTGTGGATGACCCCGTCGGGGGTGACCCGGCGGATGCGGTTGTTGCCCGTGTCGGCGATGTAGAGGATGCCGTTGTCGTCCGCCGCCACGCCGCGCGGCCGATCGAGCGAGGCGGCCGTGGCCGGGCCCTCATCGCCGGTGGCGCCCGCCGCGCCCGTGCCTGCCACGGTGCCGATGACCCCGTCGGGAGTCACTTTGCGGATGCTGTGGTTGCCCGTGTCGGCGATGTAGAGGTCCCCCGCCGAATCGAGCGCGCAGGCGCTGGGTTGGTTCAGTTGCGCCAGGCGCGCTTTGCTTCCGTCGCCGGCATTGCCCGCGGCGCCGTTGCCAGCGGCGGTCTCCACCACCCCGCCCGCCGGAACGCGCAGCACCCGGTGGTTGCCGGTGTCCACAATGTAGAGCGCGCCGGCGCGGTCCAGGCACATGCCGCGCGGACCGCTCAGCGGCGTTTCGGCCGGCGGCAGGAGTTCCGGCCCCATGCCCTCCACCCCGGTGCCGGCGGCGGTGCCGACCACGCCTCCCGGAGTCACTTTGCGGATGCGATGGCTCAGGGTTTCGGCGATCAGCAGGTTGCCCGCCGGATCGAGCGCCACTCCCATGGGCGAAAACAGCGGTGCGCCGGGGGCCGGCACCTGTTCCCCACCCGCCGCGGCCAGGCCGTTTCCAGCCACCGTTACGATCACGCCCGACGGCTGCACCTTGCGCACGCGCTCGGTTCCGGTGTCGGCGATATAGAGGCCGCCGGCCGCGTCCAGCACAATCGCCGAGGGCTGGAGCAGTGCCGCGCTCACCGCCGGGCCGCCATCGCCGATGGCCTGCAGATACCCGTCGCCCGCCACCGTGTGCATGGTCCCGGAAAGGTCCACCTGGCGGATGCGCACGCCGTCGGCAATGTACAGGTTCCCCATGGCGTCCAGCGCCAGATCGCGCGGTGCGGCCAGTTGCGCGGCGCGCGCCGGGCCGAAATCGCCGGAAAAGCCCGGCACCCCGGTTCCGGCCACGTTGATCCAGGCGCCGTTGGCGGCCGCGGCGCGCACCGCCGCCGAGCTGTCGGCCACGTACAGGCCGCCGGACAGGTCCGGCGCCACGGCCATCGGAGTCAGCAGCCGGGTGCCGGAAGAACCTCCGAGAACCGTCGCAATCGTGCCGCCGGGCACCATCTTCCGCACCCGCTGGTTTTGCGAATCGGCAATGTACAGGGCGCCCGTGCGATCCACCGCCAGGCCGGCGGGAAAGGCGAGTTGCGCGGAAACGGCGGCTCCGCCATCGCCGCGGAAACCCGCCACCCCGGTGCCCGCTACGGTCGCGATCCGGCCGTCGGGGCTCACCTTGCGTACGCGATGGCCCCCGAATTCGGAGATATAAAGGTTGCCGGCCGCATCGGTGGCCACGTTGCGCGGGGTCAGCAGTTGTGCGCCGGTGGCCGGGCCGCCGTCACCCGCCGAGCCCTGGACGCCCGTGCCCGCCACCGTGACGATGATGCCGTCCGGACCAATGCGCCGCACGCGGTTGTTGCCGAGGTCGGCGACGTAGACATACCCGGCTGCGTCGGTGGCCAGACCGTACGGCAGATTCAGTTGGGCCGCGCCGGCGGGGCCGCCATCGCCGCTGTAGCCCGCCGTGCCCGTGCCCGCCAGCGTGCCGATGGCGCCGTTGGGCGCGATCCGGCGCACCCGGTGGTGGTCCGTATCGGCCAGGTAGAGGTTGCCGCCGCGGTCCACGGCGATCCCCTGGATGGCGCCCATCTGGGCGTCGGTGGCGGGGCCGCCATCCCCCAACTGCGAACTGCCGGCCACCGTGGTCACGCGGTAGGTTGTGCGCGGGAGAGCGGCGCTCCACACGCCGGGGGTCCAGGCCAGGACCGTGAGCATACACAAATGGCGCTTCATTTCCGGTTACAGAGATAGTGGCTTCGGGTTCAAGAAATTCTCAGGTGTGTCGAGAAGATAAACGGAGGCTGAATCAGTTTGTTGCGGATCGGTGCATTGGCGTGGCTGCTGGCGGCGCAGATAGCCTGGGCGGGCGACGTGATCCGGCTGAAAACAAGGACGGTCGACCCGGCGCACCAGTCGCGGGCCCCACGTTCGGGCGCGGTGGTCTGGCGCGCCGCCCGGCACTTCCTGGTGCAATTCGCTTCCTACCCCGGCGCGGAGGTGCGCGACGAGCTGGCGCGGCGGCGCATCCGCGTGCTGGCCTACGTGCCGGACGACGCGCTGATGGTCTCCGGCATGCCGCCGTTACACCTCGCGGGCCTGGCGGTGAACTGGTCCGGCCCGCTCGATCCGGCGGACAAGATCAGTCCCGCGCTGGCGGCCCTCCCGGCGGGCGCCTACGTCGTGGTATTCCACCCCGACGTGGACATGGCGGAAGCACGCGCCCTGGTGGTGGAAGAGGGCTTTGAAATTCTGGAGAATACCGGCCTCCTCGCCAGCCAACTGCTGGTGACCGGCTCCTCCGGCCGCCTGGATGGGCTGGCCGCGCGCGACGAAGTGGCCTACATTCTCCCGGCGCTGGTAGATCTGCTGACCGGCGAGCGCGTGATGGGATGCTCCGGCCCGATCACCGAAGCGGGTCTGCTGGCCGAATACGTTGCGGTGGGCCGCGGGTGGGCTTCCGATCCGGGGGGTGGCGTCGCGCTGCGGTACTTCTTCGATTCCGTGCCCGCCCGGCTGGAGCCCAACCTGGCGCGCGGCGAAATCGAACGGGCATTCCGCGAATGGGCGCGCTATGCCAACATCGGGTTTACCCCCGCCAATCAAGCGGC
The DNA here is from genome assembly GCA_017883415.1 of Bryobacteraceae bacterium. GTDB lineage: Bacteria > Acidobacteriota > Terriglobia > Bryobacterales > Bryobacteraceae > JADGNR01. The sequence goes on from JADGNR010000332.1 coordinate 3,773, forward strand.
CGCGGCGCGCAGCATCGATATTCTGTTCGCGCGCGGCGCCCACGGCGACCCCTATCCGTTCGACGGACCCGGCGGCGTGCTGGCGCACACGTTCTACCCGGCGCCGCCCAACACCGAGCCGGTCGCCGGAGACATGCACTTCGACGACAGCGAGGACTGGCACGCCGGCGCCAGCGTCGACCTGTTCACGGTGGCCCTGCATGAGGCGGGGCACGCGCTCGGACTGGGCCATTCCGATATCCCGGGAGCGGTGATGTATCCGTATTACCGGCTGGCCACGGGCCTGACCAATGACGATATTGCGGGCATTCGCGCGCTCTACGGCTCGCCGGGCGCGACGCAGCCGCCGGCCCCACCCCCGGCCCCTCCCGCGCCCGCGCCAACCAATCCGCCGGCGCCATCGCCGCCCGTGGGCGGAACCGACAAAACGCCGCCCTCGCTCCGGGTGGTTTCACCCGCTTTGACCATTACCAGCACATTTTCGGCGACGATCGCGGTCAGCGGCACCGCCTCCGATAACGTGGGCGTGACGGCCGTGAAGTGGAGCACCTCGGCGGGGGGCTCGGGGACTGCCGCCGGCGCCGTCAGTTGGTCCGCCGCCGTGCCCCTGCTGGTAGGCACCAACGTGGTCACCGTTCGCGCCTTTGACGCCGCCGGCAACTCCGCGTGGCGCGCCATCACCGTGGTGCGTCATTAGCGAGCTGGTGGGCTTTCCACCGTGGGAAAGCGCCGATCAGAAGTGAAACCGGTATTTCACCTGCGCATACACCTGCCGCGGGTCGGCGTAGTGCGTGCCGCCGAAGGTCAGGCTGTTGTCCAGCAGGTACCGGCGGTTGGCGATATTCAATCCCACCAGGGAGACCGACCAGCGCTCGCCGATCGCTTTGCCCACCGAGAGGTCGAACGTCGTGTGCGGCTGCAAGTGCCGCGGCACATCGCTCGAGCCATCGGTGAAGCCCGAGCCGTAATACATGCTGGCGGAGATCCACGCGCGCCCGGGCATGCTGGCGTTGCCATTCACATGGAGCGTGTGGCGCTGGTCGTGATCCAGCAGGAAATAGCCGCTATCGGGCGGAGCAAAGTCGGTCAGCCCGCCGGTGATTGCGCCCTGCCCTTCGGCATGCTGGTAGGAGTACGCCACCGACAGTTCGCCGCGATGCAAGATCCGGGGCGAACGGGCGGTGAATTCCCAGCCTCGGATGCGCGCCCCGGCAATGGAAAGCGGGAAAAAGACATTGGAATTGCCGATGGCGTTGTGGTCGAAGAAATTGCGCGCCCGCTGGCGGAAGCTGTTGGTGTCGAAGGTCCAGCCGTGCACGGGAATGGTCAGTCCGACCTGGTTCTCTTCATCGCGTTCGCCCTTGAGCGGGATGAAACCCAGTCCCTGAGTTACGGCGAAATCGAGCAGCGGCCCGGATACCGTGGAGAGCGGCGGCGCCTGGTAGTAGCGCCCGTAGAACCCATGCAGGACCCATTTCAGGCGTGGAATGCGCAGCGCCACGCCGGCGCGCGGGCTGGCGGCATTCTCGGAAATCGCGCCCTCGACGTGGGTCAGGCGCAGCCCTCCGGTGAACGTCAGCCAGGGCGTCAACTTGAACTGGTCTTCGAAAAAGCCGGAGGCGAGCGACCCGTTGGACGCCTTCCGCTGGGCCACGTCGGCGCCCGATCCGTCGTTGGCCAGCAGGTGGACCAACTCGTCGTCGTGTTGTCCGAAGCCGTAGAAGCCGGCGCTCACATTGTGCCGGTTGGTGACGGCGTTGAGCGCGATCTGCGCTCCGGCGTAGGTCGAGTCCAGATGCTGGGTGGTCGAGACCGGCGCGTCGTGGGGGTCGCCGTCGTAGTTGGCGCGGTTGAAATGAACGAAGGGAGACACGGTCAGCAGCAGTTGGGAAGAAAACGTGTGCAGCCAGGTGAAATCGGTCACCACGTCGCGCTCGCGCTCGACATCGCGAATGCCGGCATCCAGCGCGGCCGGGTCGTTGGGAATCTGGTAATCGTCGCGCCGCAGGGACGCGATCAGGCGGAGCTGGTTGGCCGGGTTGGGGTTGAAGATCAGCGACCCGAAGCCGCCCAGCCCCCACACCCGATCGTGCAGCACGTCCGGCCCCGGTGTTTCCAGGCCGTAATCGCTGCGGTTGGCGTTGACGCTGGCGAACCAGGCTAACCGCTGCGTGTGATCGCCCAGGTTGATCTGGTCGTTGGTCTGGTGGAACGCGCCGAAGGTGGCGCTGGCTTCCCCTTCGCGGTCGCGTTCGAAGCCGGTGCGCGGCACCACGTTGAACACGCCGTAGGTGCGGTCGCCAAAGGACGACGAGTATCCGCCGCGCTGTACTTCCAGGTAGTCGATATCCTTGGGATCGATCTGCGGCCCCACATTGCTGGCGATATTGGTATTGGGAATCGGAATGCCATCGATCGCCCAGGTGACCTGGTGGCCGCCGCGGACGTGCAGCTGGTCGTGGGTCATATACGCGCCCGGCACGAAGTCGGTGATCATGGCCATGCTGTTGGTCAGATCCGCTCCCGGCGTCTGGCCGATGGTCTGCCGCGTAACCATGGTCGCGGGAGTTGCCGATTGCGGCGCCAGCGCTTCGGCGCTCTCGGACACCACCACCGACGCCTTTTGCTCCGCGAGCTGAAGCTGGAAATGCACCACCGGGATATTGCCGGAGACCACGACCAGGTGCTGCCCGGCCTCGCTGAAACCGTCGCGCTTCACACTCACCTTGTATTCGCCCACCGGCACCACGCGGAATTCGAATTCTCCGGATTCGTTGGTCTGGACGATGAGCTGAAATTCGGAAGCTTCGGCGCGCAGCGTGACCTCCGCGTCCGCTACCGGCCGGTGGCTGG
>JADGNR010000333.1 GCA_017883415.1 Bryobacteraceae bacterium
CGCTCAATTCGTATCCAACGTGGCCGATTACGGCATGAACCTGCAGCAGGCCATGGAAGCGCCGCGGTTTTTCAAAGGCGCCGCGTCGGGATGCGATGTGGCCATCGAATCGCGAGTGCCCAAAGCCACGCTACGCGCGCTGGCCCGCATGGGGCACGAGATCACGGTGCGGCAGGAGTACTCCCAGCAGATGGGGCGCGGCCAGGCGATCCTGCACAACTCGCGGACGGAGACGAATTACGCGGCGTCGGATCCGCGCTCCGACGGGGCGGCCGTTCCCGAGCCGATCTGCCCGTGAGGGCGAAATTCTGACATCATATGGACGATGTCCCACCCTACTACCTTGCTGGAGCTGCTCGAGGTTGCGCCCGCGGAACGGACGGCCATCGTCCTTCCGGACAGCGGCATCCATGTCTCCTACCAACAACTGCGGGACCAGGTCGCGGCGATGGCAGATGCTTTGGCATCGCTCGGAATCGGGCGTGGGGACCGCGTGGCTACCAGCCTGCCGAACGGTCTGCCCACGATCGTGAGTTTCCTGGCGGCGTCCATCGCCGGAACGGCCGCGCCCCTCAACCCCGGGTACCGCGAAGAGGAAGTAAGGTTCTACCTGGAAGACACCGGCGCCAAGGTCTTGCTCTGTCTTCCCGATGGCGCGGCCGAAGCGCGGCAGGCGGCGCAGGCGCGCGGCGTTCCCGTGTACTCGCTCGAAACCGATAGCGCCGGGAGCGTGCGGATTTCCGGCGCGCCGGGCGGAAAGAGCGCGCCGGCGCCATCGCCCGACGATGTGGCGCTGGTGCTGCACACCAGCGGGAGCACGGGGCGCCCCAAGCGCGTGCCGATTCTGCATCGCAATATTACGGCTTCGACCGGGAATATCGTGGCCCATTACGCGCTATCGCCGGACGACGTGGCGCTCTCGGTCATGCCGCTGTTCCACGTGCACGGACTGGTGGCCTCCACCCTTTCGACGCTGCTTTCGGGGGGCACGGTAGCGGTGCCCGGCAAGTTCAATGCGCTCTCCTTCTGGCGCACCGTGCGCGACACGAAGGCAACCTGGTATTCCGCGGTTCCCACCATTCACAATCTGCTTCTGTCGCGCGCCGGGGAGGAACGGCCCGCGGGCGCCGAAGGCCTGCGGTTCATCCGTTCGTGCAGCGCGTCGCTGCCGGCGGAGATGATGGATCGCATGGAGCGGGTATTCGGCGTCCCCGTGCTCGAGGCTTACGGGATGACGGAGGCCTCTCACCAGATGGCCTCCAACCCCACGCCTCCGGCCGTGCGCAAGCCGGGCTTCGTAGGGCCGGGAACGGGCGTTCGGATCGGGATCATGGATGAGGCGGGCGGCCTGCTGGCAACGGGCGAGCGCGGCGAGGTGGTGATTCAAGGTCCCAACGTGGTTTCCGGTTACGAGAACAATCCGGAAGCCAATGCCAAATCATTTACCAAGGGATGGTTTCGCACGGGCGATCAAGGTTTCCTGGACGAGGACGGGTATCTCAGCCTGACCGGCCGCCTGAAGGAGCTCATCAACCGCGGCGGCGAGAAGATCGGGCCTAGAGAGATCGACGAAGTTCTGCTGAGCCATCCGGCAGTTGCCGAGGCAGTCTGCTTCGGTGTTCCGCATCCCGCCTGGGGCGAGGAAGTGGCTGCCGCGGTGGTGCTGAAAGATGCGGCAAACGAAGCGGAGATTCTGGCGTTCTGCAAAGAGCGGCTGGCGGAGTACAAGCGCCCCAAAAAGATCTACGTCACCAAGGAGATTCCGCGGACGGCGACGGGCAAGATCCAACGCGGCGAAGTGGCCAAAGCGTTTGCAAAGGCGTAGCCATGCGATTCCTGATCGCCGGCGCGGGCGCCATCGGGGGCTACCTGGGCGCCTGCATGTCGCGCGCCGGGCTGGACGTGACGCTGTATGCGCGCGGTCCCCATCTGCGCGCGATGCAGGAGCGCGGGCTCAGAGTTCTGAGCGCGGAGGGCGATTTCGAAACGCGGCCGCGCGTCACGGGCGATCTGGCGGACGCAGGCCCGGCGGACGTCGTCATCCTGGGGGTGAAGGCGCACGGATTGACCAAATTGGCTCCGCAGTTGGCGCCTCTGATCGGCGAAAACACCACCGTGGTAAGCGCGCAGAATGGCATCCCGTGGTGGTATTTCCAGGTGGGCGCCGGGGAATTTGCCGGCCTTCCGTTGACGCGCGTCGACCCGGGCGGCGTGATTGGCGCCGCCATCGATCCCCGCCGCGTGGTCGGATCGCTGGTGTACCTGGGCTCGGAAATTGTCGAGCCGGGGGTGATCCGCCACACCGAGGGAAACCGGATCTCGCTGGGCGAGCCGGATGGCAGCCGCTCGGAGCGGTGCCGCGCCATTGCCGAAGCGCTGATCCGGGCGGGTCTCCGCGCGCCGGTCACCACCCGCATCCGCAACGAGATCTGGGTCAAGCTGCTGGGAAACGTGGCGTTCAATCCCATCAGCGCACTCACGCGGGCGACGTTGGCCCAGATGGCGCGCGATACGGATGTTTGCGGCATCGTGCGGAATGTCATGGCCGAGGTGGAAGCGGTGGCAAACCGGCTGGGAGTCTCGCTTCCGATTTCGATCGAGCAGCGGATTGCGGGCGCCGAAAAGGTGGGGGATCACAAAACCTCCATGCTGCAGGACCTGGAAGCGAACCGGCCGATGGAACTGGAACCGGTGGTGGGCGCGGTCGTGGAACTGGGCGAACGTCTGGGAATTAACATGCCGCACACGCGCACGGTGTACGGTTGCGCTAAGCTGCTCGAAGCGGTACATTCCGCGCGGAAGGGTTAGCCCGTGAACCGTTGGGTCCGTTTGGCGGCGGCCGTCGTCTCGATGGCCATGATCGGGAATCTGCAGTACGCCTGGACCATGTGCGTCCAGCCCATGATGTCCGCCACGCATTGGAAATTGTCTGAAGTGCAGTGGGGCTTCACGGTGTTCATCGCGGTGATGACGTGGACGATGCCGCTCACCGGCTGGCTGATCGACCGGCTCGGGCCGCGGACCTTCATGACCCTGGCCGCGGTGCTCTGCGGAACGGGATGGGCCTCGCTGGGATACGTCCACAGCCTTCCTCAGTTTTACGGGTTGTACGCCGTGGCCGGACTCGGCAACGCGTTCGTCTACTGCTGTTCCACGGCGTTGGGCCTGAAGTGGTTTCCCGACAAGCGGGGCATAGCTTCGGGATTGATCGCCGCCGGCTACGGCTCGGGCGCCGCGGTCTTCAACCCGTTTTTTGGCTACTTCATTCGCGTGACGGACATCCGGACCACGTTCCTCTACACCGGCGTCGTGCTGGGAGCGTTCATTCTGATCGCCGGCCAATTTCTGAAGTATCCGCCGATGGGATTTGTGCCCGCACCGCCGCCGCACGTACAGCCGAAAGTCCGCAGACAGACCGAGCAGTTCAATTCGCTGGAGATGCTGCGGACGCACCAGTTCTACGTGCTTTTCGTCATGATGCTGATGGTCGGCATTGGCGGCCTGATGGCGACGGCGCAAGTGGCGCCGGTAGCACGCAATTTCAAGGTGGGCGTTACCGCACTCACCATCGCGCTGTCGCTCAACCCTCTCGGCAACGGCGCCAGCCGGTTCCTGTGGGGATGGGTCTCCGATTCGCTGGGACGCGAGCGCACCATGGCCATCGCGTTCGCGCTCCAGGCAGTATTTCTGGCTAGCGTGGTGACGTTAGGACGCAAAGGCGACACCTGGTTTGTGGTGACGATGGCGCTGGTCTTCCTGACCTGGGGCGAACTGTACGTGCTGTTCCCCGCCACCCTGGCGGACGTGTTCGGCGCGCGGCACGCCGCCTCCAACTACAGCTTCCTCTATGTCACGAAGGGAGTGGCTTCCATTCTCGCCGGTGGATTGGCCGCCCAGTTATTCGAAAAGACCGGCACCTGGAACTACGCATTTTACGGCAGCGCCGCGCTGGCTCTCTGCTCGGCAATGGCGGCCCTGGCCCTGCGCCGCATGCCGCTGCCCAGAAAGGCCGGGGCGGTGCGGGCGGCGCCGGGCGCCCTGGCGGAGAGTGCCGATGGGGGTCGAGTGACGAGTTGAGCGAGCGCGCCGGCCGGGCCGTCCCATTCCCCTGGCGCCGGCGCGGCGCAAAATCGCCGGCCAGCCGTGTCGCTTGCCTCTGCCTGCCTGCCGCCAGGGATGGCCGGGCATGGAGGGCGCTATTTCGGCCGCGGCGATGCGTCCCCGGTGGTGATGCCCATGACCCACTTCACGGCTTCGATCCACATTTTCTGGATGTCCGGTAGATCCCAGACTTCGTCGCGATGGCCGAGCGACGAGTAGAACACCCGGCCCTTTCCGTAGTTGTGCACCCACGTCACCGCGAAGTCCCGGTCGGCGCGGTGCACCTTCGGATTGGCGAGATCGACCGAGGCGGGATCGACGCTCATGAGGACGCGCAGTTTGGTCCTCGAGTACGGTTCCTTGAACTGGTAGATCTCGTCATAGAACGGGAAGCCGGCCGGGAAGTGAGCGGTGGCTGGAAAAGCGGCGTCTTCGGTGCGGATGCGGCAGTGGACCTGTCCCCAGGGGTGCTCGTCGAACCAGGCGCCGACAAGATCGCCGTACTCCGGCCAGTTGTAATAGGTGTCGGCCGCGCTGTGGGTGCCGAGGAAGCCCTTGCCATCGTCGCGGACGAACGAGAGCAGATCTTTCTTCTGCTGGCCGGTCAGGCCGAGGTCGCCGGTGGTGTAGAAGATGACGGCGTCGAAGTAGTCCAGGTTCTTCGCATTGTTCTCCAGCTTGGCCTTGGTGAGGAGTTCGCTGTCGGTGCGGATGTACGTGTCCCAAAGGCCGGTCTGGCGGCCCAGCTTTTCGATCGTCGCCAGGCCATGCGATACGGAGTCGTGCTCATATCCCTTGACCTCGCCGATGGCCAGAAGCTTCTTGGGAGGCGGCTGGACCTGCGCGGCGCACGCGATCGCGAAGAGCGCCCCCAGAGCGGCGGCTAGCAGAGTGGTCTTCATGAGGAGCATCATCGCACAGCGGGATCGGGTAAGATTGCGTCACGCCACCGCCAGGACGTTCGATGGATGTAGAATAACCGGCATGACTCGCATGATCGCTGCCGTGGCGACGGCGATGGCCCTGGCCCGCACGCTTGCGGCACAGACCCCGCCCTTGGATTTCGAATTCTTCCGGACGCGCGTGCAGCCGGTCTTCCTGCTCAAGCGTCCGGGCCACGCGCGCTGCTACGTCTGCCATTCGACCGGTACCACGTTCCGGATCGAGCGTCTCTCCCCCGGCGCGACGTCGTGGAACGAAGAGCAATCGCGGCGCAACTTCGAGTCCGTGCTGCGCCTGGTAGTGCCCGGCGACCCGCTGGCGAGCCGGCTGCTCACCCACCCGCTCGCGCCCGAAGCCGGCGGCGATCCCTTCCACTCCGGCGGCAAACACTGGGATTCGCAGCTTGATCCAGAATGGCAAACGATGGCTGCCTTCGTCCGCGGCGGTAAGCCCTGATTACGGCAGCACCGCCGTGACATTCCGCTTCGGCACCTGCCCCACCTTGATCCGGGCCACTTCTTTCATGCTCTTCACATCGATGGCCGAAACCGAATTCGAGCCGGCGTTGGCCACGTAGACCTTGCGGCTGTCGGGAGTAAAGGTGAGCCAGTCCGGGGTGCGGCCTACGTCAACCGCGCCCAGCAGCTTGAGACCGGGAAGCGAATAGGCGTACACCTTGCTATTGAGGCTGCTGTTCACCCACAGCGTGTTTCCGTCGGGGCTGACGCCGATGCCGTGCGACGGTGTGGCCGCGATATCCGGCATCTTGCCCTCGGGCGCCGCCGGCAGATTCACACGCGCGACCTCCTTGCGTTGCGCAAAGTCCACCACCGCGAAGCCGTGCAGGTTCGACACTTGCACGAAGATCCGGTTGGTGGCGCCGGCGGCGTCCTTCTCGAACGCCATGGGCCGCACGCCATCCTCGAACCGCAGCTCCCATAGAGGCCGCTCCGTGGCCCGATCGATCACCGTGAGCAGCTTTCCCACAATCGAGCCGGCCACCACGAACCGCCCGTCCGGCGTGACGTAGGTGTTGTGCACCCCGCCTTTCATGGGGATGGCCTTCACTCGCTCGAGCGTGGCGGTGTCGACGACATCCACCGCGCCCGGCGCCTGGATGATGGCCACGTATACGCGCCGCCCGTCCGGGCTGATGGCGATGTTATTCGGGCGGCCGCTGAGACGGATGGAGCCGATGATGCGGCAGGTCCTGGCGTCCACGACGTCCAGCGTGTTTTCGGCCTCGTTGCTGATGTAGTAGCGGCTCCCGTCGGGCGCAGCCGCCGCCCCGTGGTTGACCTCGATACCGGCAATCTCCGCGACCACCTTGTCGGTGGCGGGATCGATGATGTGCACGCTGTCGCCGGCGCTGTTGGTCTGAATAATGCGGATCGTGCTCGCCAGAAGCGGCACCGCCAGCAGGAAACCCAGACGCATCCACTTCATCGCGCTCCAGCCCTCCCCGGCACTGGATGGAGTGTATTGGGAACCGGCGCCGAAATCAAGGCCGGCGCGGGGACGGCGGGGACGGCGCGGGGACGGCGGGGACGGCGGGGACGGCGCGGGGGACGGGGCGGCAC
>JADGNR010000072.1 GCA_017883415.1 Bryobacteraceae bacterium
CGCCGGCCAGAGGTGGTTGCGCCAGGGTGGTGGCGGGCGGCGCCGTTTGCTGGGGCGCGGGGGCTGCTGGGGTGATGGCGGGTGGCGCCGTTTGCTGGGGCGCGGGGGCTGCCGGGGCGGTGGTGGACGGCGCCGTTTGCTGGGGCGCGGGGGCTGCCGGGGCGGTGGTGGGCGGCCCCGTTTGGGGAGGCGGGACCGCTTGGGGCGGTTGCGCCAGTTGGTTGGCCGCCGGTGCGGCCGTGCCGGGGGCCGGGGCGCCGGGCGTGTCCTCCATTTTGCTGAGGCCGAAGGGCGACCGGCGATACACCCACTTCTTTCCCTGTGGGTCGGTGTATCGGTACACGCCCGGCGCGGTTTCCACGGCGCCGGCGGGAATATCCGGCGGTAAGGGCGCGGTCCGGGCCGGAGGAGCCTGCTGGGCAGCCTGCTCAGCCGAAGCGCAGGTCGCGCCCAGCATCGCCGCCGCCGCGAAAATGACAATTGCCGATTTCACTGGTCCACTCCAATTCTGATTTCCCTGCGCGCCCCGTGCGCCGCGTTCCATCACCGCACCGGGTCCCACCGGCACTGCGGGCCAAACGGCGTCGGGCTGATGATTTTGCGGTACCCGTCCACCACGGCCCCGTTGGGATAGCTGTCGTTGTTGTCGCAAACGCGATTGCCCCGGCCCGTATCCTGTCCCGGGCCGATCGGCGTTTTCGCGACCGGCGGCGGCGGAGCCACCGGCACCACCGTACGCGCCGCCCGATCCTGCACCGCCGGCCGATTCTGACTCTCACTCGCCGCGCCGCCGTGGTCGCTCAGTTCGTCCATCGTCTTGTGGATCGCTTTGCCGTCCCACTCCAGGGTGATCTCGCGCTCACCGACTTCCACCAGTTTGAATGGGCCGATCATCTCGCCGGGACGAATCTCTTGCTGAGGCGCATTGGCACTCACGCTCATGATCGCGGAAACGCCGTCGAGATTCATCATGCCGCGGTAGACCGGCAGCGGCGGCATGGGCTTGGGCGGCGGCGGGGGCGGCACTTCCAGCACCACGGTCGGATTCCGCGACCGGTCCAACAGAAACTTCTGCGCGATGTCGTTGTAGCCCGCCGCCATCACCGCCGGCGGGATGGGAGGGGAAGTGTAGTGCGGCGGCGCCGCCGGCCGCGGCTGGGGACGATCGAGCGTGGCGGCGTCCCGCGCCTGGGCCGCCAGCCATTCGTGGCGCAACTGGAAGCCGGCATAGACCACCACGGCCGCCAGCGCCACATCGAGGATCAGCAGTTTGCGCGTCAAAATCCAACCGTCCCTTTCTTTTCCGGCACCAGCTTTCGCGGGACCACTCCGGAAAGATTCAATCGCACCTGGATGTTCTTCTTCTTGTCATTGCCGCCGGTGATGTGGATCTCGCTGGTAGCGACGATCTCCGGCTCGTTGGCCAGCGATGCCAGAAAATTCACCAGTTGCTCGATCCCGCCGGAAAAGCTCTCCACCACCGAGACTTCGCCGTAATCCTTGCCCAGCGGCTTGGGTTGCGGCAGCGTGTCGGCGCCGCGCGCATCGAATCCGTTCGCCGCGCCGGCTTTGTGCACCACTTCCATTAGCTGCGCCCGCGCCTGCTCGGCGGTCGCCGCCTTGAGAATGCCCTTTTCCCGCACTTCCAGATCCGCCATGGCTTTCTTGAGCACGGCTTCCCGGCCGGGGACCGTGGCGGCCTGGCGGCGCATATTCTCGAGACGCATCTCCGCCGCCGGGATCGAATCCACCGGCGCCACCACCGCCGGCGGCCGGTACAGGCCATACCGCAGCACCAGGATCGCCAGCACCCCCACCACCAGGAACACCAGCGTTTTGCGGTTCAGCGTTCCCACGGTCATTTGCGCGTCCCCCGGCTGGCGTGGATCATGAACGCCTCGCCGTTGGCGCTGCGCAGAGGCGGCGAGTCGAACGCGGAGTTTTCAAAATAGGCCGACGAATCGAGAATCTTCAAAAGCGGCCCCGCCTGCGGCGCTTCGCCCGTGATGCGCGCGGTGTCGCCCGTCAGGTCGATGGACGTGGTCCAGGCGGGCGGCTCCAGCAGCCTGGTCAGCTCGCTCAGCGCGTCCAGGTCGGCCCGCGTCAGGCTGCGGAAGCGATCGAGCAGTTGCGCCCGCGCGCGCACCTGGTCGATCTGCTCCTGCAGCGACGCCGCGCGCCGCGCCAGCGGCTCCAGTTTCGCGATCTCGGCCGCGATCTTGCGCAGATACCGCCGCTCGGCATACTTGGAATAGCCCCACATGGCGCCCGCCACCAGCAACAGCACGCCCGCCAGCACCACCGTCGGGACGAAGACCGCCCGCGAACTCAGCCGCCGCTGCGCGCGCGGCAGCACGTTGGCCGCCGGCGCCAGCCGGGGACAAGCCCCCGCCAGCGCCGTGGCATACGGCAGTGCGTTGCGGGAAAGATCGTTTTCCACCGGATTGACGCTCGGCTTGGGGAGCACATCCTCCAGCCGGAGAGCGGCGGTTTCCGGAGCCAGCCGCAGTTCGGCCAGCGCCAGAACCGTGGCGCGTTCCTCGGTGAGCTCGAACTCCGCCGAGAATACCGGCCGCGACGCGCTCTCCCCGTACACTTCCACCGCGCCCGATGCGGAGCCGCTGAGCGCCACGAACCCGGACTGCCCCGCCGAGCCGTTGCGCCCGGAGTCGGTGGAGCCGGTGGAGCCGGTAGATCCGGTGGAGCCGGTGTATCCGGTGGATCTGGCGGAGCCGGTGGATCTGGCGGAGCCGGTGGATCTGGCGGAGCCGGTGGATCCGGCGCCGTGCAACCGGATGGCGGCATGCACGGCGGCGGCCGAGAAGGTGAAGCTCGCCACCGCGATGCCGGCCTCGGTGAACAGCTCGCTGTGCCGCTCCACCGTGGCGCGCCGCACAATTCCCACCAGCGCCGCTGCCGGCCCCAGGAGAGACCAGCCTGAGCAGATCTCATCGTCTTCCCCGTAGGGATGCAGCGCGTCCAACTGAAAACCGATGGCGGCATCGCGGTCCCGGGCGGCCACGCCGGCCAGCGCCACCTGGCGCACGATGACCTCGCGCCGCGGCAGCAGCACGGTAGCGCTCAGATGGCCCGCGCCCACCGATTTCAGGAAACGCGCGTACTCCATGCCCCATTCGGCGGCCGGCCGCGCGGCGTAATTCCGGATGGTCGACCGGCCCAGCACGTGAATCCACGCGGGACGCACGCGCACCACCGCCACTTCCAGATCCGCGCCCCTGATTTCGATGCCCACGCTCGCCCCGAATGCCAGGAGCTGGCGGAGATCCTTGGGAATGGGAAACGGTAAGGGCATGGCCGCGGTCAATGGCTCCAGGCGGTGTCGTACCACCGCAGGATATGGATCTGGGAATATCCGATTCCCCGCGCGAAGTATTTCATCTGCGCCGCCACCGTCCGCCTGAGGTCGGAAAGCTGTCCGTTGGCCAGACGCAGGCGCGCGGTGGCGCGCATGGTCACAATGGAGTTGCCCTCCACGCGCAAGCGGCTGGGATCCGCGCCCACCGACCCCAGAAAGCCGTAGAGCTGGTCCAGGGTCAGCGGCGCCATCTGCCGTCGCTCGACCAGCGCGTTGATGGCATAGGAATTCAGCCCGATGGCCGCCAGCACCGCCGGATTGGCCGTATTGGCGTCCACCTGCTCGCCCGAACCATATACCGTGAGGCAGTCCGCCAGGCCGCTACGCGCCACCAGGCGCGGGCCGCCCGCCGCGTTCGCGCCCTCCGGCGCCGGGACATACGTTCCGTAAAAAATATCGGGCGTGACGCCTCTCACCAGCAGTAATTCCTCGATCTCTTCAATGGACGCGTGGTGCGGCTGAAAAGACGGAGTCAGGGAAAGATAATACCCGTCAAAAGCACTGGGGCCGCCCGCTGGCGTCCGCCAGTCGGCGATGGCGGCGGCGATGGCCTGCGCCCGCTCGGGTTCCACACCCAGCGCCAGGGCGAGGCGGTACAACTCCGCCGGCGGCGCATGGTTCACATCCAGTTTCGCGGTCTCGGGGATGATTTCCACGCGGACATCGCCCGAGGGCAAACTGTAGTCCACCCGGGTCGAGCCTTTGGGAAGCACTCGCTGGCCCGGATTCTCCGCCGACCACAGCAGTTCCGCCGAGGCGCGCGCTATGCCGCCCGCCGCCAGGTAATAACTGCGCAGGCCATCGAGCGCCGTGGAGGTGCGCTCGGTCTCCCCGCGCACCGTCGTGGCCAATGAAAATGCGATGGCCGCCAGTGCGGCCGACAGCCACAGCACCGCCAGCAGGGCGCTCCCGCGTCGCCGGTTGCGCCCTAAGGCACAAGAACTACTGCTGCTTGTCGTCATAGGGAAGCTCCGGCTGGCGGCTCACGTAGATCGGCGCGATCGCCGTGATCGGTTGCACCCGCGAGGGATCGGGGGCCAGCGGCGCCATCTCGATGCGCACGCCCCACGGCCAGCCGTCCGCCTTCCATCGCGGGCGCCACGCCGGCGGCGGCCGGTCCGGCTGGTTCGGCGGGCCGCCCGGCGTCAGGTACGAAAAGCGGCAGTATGCCAACTGGTCCGCCAGCACGAACGAGCGCGGGCCCGGCGCTATGGGCAGGAAAACCGGCATCATCGCGCCCGTCGCCGGATCGGGCACACGAGCGGCGCACAATTGGCCGGCGCTCCCCGGGCCGGTGTAAGGGATTTCGTTCACCACCAGGCGTACGCCGCGGCCCTCCTCGCCGGAAATGACGAGCAGTTCCAGAATCTGCGGCTGGCCGCGCCAGGCCTGTTGCAGGGAGAAGGTCGAGACCAGCCGCATGGCCGCGGCCTCGCCCTGGAAGATGGCGTATTTGGGGCCGGTCTGCGCCTCCAGGGTGGCGCCGCACACCCCCATCACCGGCACCAGGCCCTCCAGTTCCTGTTCCACAATGCGCTGCGCGCCGACCACGCGCCGGTTATCCATCAGGTGGGTATTGGTCTTGGCGAACGCGGACAGACCCACCCGCATGGCCATCAACATGCCGAGCGAAAGCAGGCTCAGCAGCGTGATGGCCACCACCAGCTCCATCAGCGTGACGCCGGCCGTGGGCCTTGCGGTCTTCATGGCGCCGCTGCCACCCGCCCGATCTCCTCGGGCCGCAACACGCACTGGCGGAACCCGTCCAGCGTAAAACTGCGCCGCTGCGTGCCGGCCATCCACCACACCTCCAACTCGATGCGCTCCACGGCCAGTTCGTAGGGGGCCACCCGGGGCGGCAGCTCGAAGATCTTCAGCCGCGCCCGCCAGCCCGCCGGGACGCCGCCCGTCTGCGCCGGGTCGAAGGTGCCGTCGACCACCGTATCCCGTGGCAGCGTGTGGTCCAGCAGCAGATCGTTCATGCGCGTCCGCGCCAGTTGCACCGCGCGGTCGTATTCCCGCAGCCGGACCGCGTTCCGCGTGGCGCCTCCGATTCCCGACAGCAGCCCGACTACGGCTACGGCCATGATGGTGGAGGCGACGATCATTTCCAGCAGCGTGAAACCGCCCGTGGCGCGTGTGGAACCGCCCTCGGCGCGTGTGAGCCCGCCCGTGGCCCGCGTGAAACCGCCCTCGGTGCCTGATGATTCCTGTCTCACCTTGTTAAGACGTTTTCCACGCGCGGAAAGCCGGTCATGGGATCGAGCCGCACAATCCGCCGCGCGCCGCGCCGGTTGGCCAACTGGACGCCGATGCCCGGAACCGTGGCGCCGGGCATCAGGATGATACGGCGCAACCCCTCGGCATCGTCGGCTTGCGGCAGGACGGCTTCGATCGCCACGCCGTCCGGCATGCGCAGCTCCCGCGCCGGGCCGGGCTCGTTGGAATACAGCGAAATCATGTTGTCCTTGATGGAGATGACCAGTTCCAAGGGCTGCTGGCGGCGCTCGGCGCGCGTGACTGCGGCGTTCAAGAAGCCGGCCACCGAATTGGTGGCCGACGCCAGGCGCACGCTGTCGATGCCGGCCGAAACCGAGGGGATCGAGACCCCCGCGATCAACCCGATCAGGGCCACCACCACCATCATCTCGATGAGGCTGACGCCGCGCGTTGCCGTGGGGCGGACCCCCTGGTCCGCGGCCGGCCCCCTGGCCGGGCAGGCCAGGAGCGTTTCCTGCAACCGCTCCCTCACGGGGTGCCCTCTGGGCCCGGCTCTGAAAGCGGGTCGGAGCCGCGACCGTAAGGGAGCGGTTTTTTTACTGGCCGCTGCTCTTCCAACTGACAATGTCGGCATTCAATCCTTCGCCGCCGGCCTGGCCGTCGGCGCCCATGCAGACGATGTCCGGTTCGTCGCCGTGGTCTCCGGGATATTTGTACACGTAGTCGTGGCCCCAGGGATCTTTGGGGATGTCCTGCGGCATGTACGGGCCGTTCCATTGGGTCGCTTCGGAGGGCCGCACCCGGAGCGCGGCCAGGCCCTGCTCGGTAGTGGGAAAGGTGCCGGTGTCCAGCTTGTAAGTGCCTAGCGCGGTCATGAAGTTCTGGATCTGGCTGCGCGCCGCGGTAATCCGCGCGGTGTCGGCCTTCTTCCACAGGCTCGGTCCCACCAGCGCCACAAACAGCCCGATGATGGTCACCACCACCAGCATTTCGATCAGGGTGACGCCCGCCTGCCCGCTGTTTCTTCTTCGTCGATTCATGGTTACACCGCCACGTCGTTGATGCTGGTAATCGCCAGCAGCATACTCAGAATGAGCGCCCCTACCATTATGCCCATCACCAGGATCACCAGGGGCTCGAAGATCGAGGTGAAGCGCCGGATGGCGGCGCGCGTATCGTTTTCGTAAATGTCGGCCATGCGGGCGAACATCTGGTCCAGCCGGCCGGTCTCTTCCCCCACGGTCAGCAGGTGCGCCGCCAGCGGCGGAAACACTCCCGCCTTGCGCACCGGCACGGCAATCCCTTCGCCGCGCTTCACCCCCTGCGCCACGCCCTCCAGCGCCCGGGCGATCATCTTGTTGTTTAGCGTCGCCGCCGCGATCCCCAGCGATTGCACCAGCGGTACGGTGTTGGCCACCAGCGTGGCCATGCTCCGCGCAAAGCGCGCGGTTTCCGCCTTCAGCAGCGCGTCTCCCAGCAGCGGGATCCGCAAGCGCGCGCGGTCCCACCACATGCGCCCCGCCGCGCTCCGCGTATACCACGTCCAGGCGATCAGGGCCCCCGCCAGCGCCGCGCCCGCCATCCACCAGTAGGTCCGGCACAGGTAGCTCGCCTCCAGCATGATTTGCGTGGGCACGGGGATCTTCATGTGCCCGCCTTCGAAAATGGTCGCAAAGCGCGGCACCACGAAGTTCAGCAGGATGAAAATCGAGCACAGGCCCACCGCCGCCAGCAGCGCCGGGTAGATCATCGACGAGACGATGTAGGCGCGCAGATCGTCGCGCGAGCGCTCGAATTCCGCCAGCCGCTCGAAGATGACGGACAGCGCGCCCGATGCCTCGCCGGCCCGCACCATGCTGACGTACAGGTCCGGGAAGTACTCCGGGTGCGTGCCCAGGCTGTCCGCCAGCGGCCGGCCGCCTTTGAGCACGCGCAGCACGTCGAGCACGATGAAGCGGAACGCCGCCCGCTCGGTCAGCTCGGCGGTGATGGACAGCGCGCGGTCGAGCGGGACCCCCGCGTTCAGCAGCGTGGACAGCTCCTGCGTGAAAAAGAGAACGTCGCGGCGCCGCCCCTTGAGGAACGCAGGCAGCTTGAGTTCGAGCGGCGAGCCCTTGGGCGCGGACCCTACGTAGATGGGCGTGAGCCCCTGCTTGCGCAGTTCGCGCGCGACCAGTTTCTCGTTGTCGCCCGTGAAACTGCCGCTCCGGACCTTGCCGTCGGAAGCCACCGCCCTGAAGAAAAATGTCGCCATTACAATACCGCGCGCTTCCTGCCTTCCCCCAGCCTCCGGCCCCCAGCCCCCGGCCCAAGCCCTGGCCCCCGGCCCCCAGCCCTGGCCCCCGGCCCCTGGCCCCAGCCCCCAGCCCCTGCCTCTAGAACTCCTGGGTCACGCGCATCACTTCATCCACCGTGGTGACGCCTTCGCGGATCTTCGTCCATGCGTCCTCGCGCAGGTTGCGCATGCCGTTGCGGCGCGCCGCCTGGGTCAGCACGCCGGCATCCGAGTTGGCCATCACCAGCTGGCGGAGTTCATCGTTCAACTCCATCATCTCGAAGATGCCCACCCGCGAGGTGTAGCCCCGGCCGGCGCACTCCGCGCAGCCCGCCCCGCGGTATGCCTGGAGGCTTTCCCCTTCGGGCGACAGCGCCCTCCCCGCCGGTTGCTTGCACCCCGGGCAGATCACGCGCACCAGCCGCTGCGCCAGCACCGCCACCAGCGACGAGGTGATCAGGTAGTTCTCCACCCCCATATCGGTCAGCCGCGTGACCGCGCTGGGCGCGTCGTTGGTGTGCAGCGTCGAGAACACCAGGTGCCCGGTGAGCGCGGCGCGAATGGCGATGTCGGCGGTCTCGCGGTCGCGGATTTCACCCACCATGATCACGTCCGGATCCTGCCGCACGATGTGCCGCAGCCCCGCCGCGAAGGTCAGGCCGATCTGCGGATTCACGTGGATCTGGTTGATCCCGTCCATCTGGTACTCCACCGGGTCTTCGATGGTGATGATCTTCTTGTCCGGCAGATTGATGCGCTTCAGCGCGGAATAGAGCGTGGTCGATTTGCCGCTGCCGGTGGGGCCGGTCACCAGGAAGATGCCGTGCGGCAGGCTGGTGAAATGCTCCATCCGCGCCAGCATGCGCTCGTCGAAGCCCAGGCGCCGCAGATCGTAAAAGTCGCCCGCCGAGCGGTCCAGCAGGCGCATGACCACGCTTTCGCCGTAGAGCGTCGGCAGCGTGGAGACGCGCAGGTCCACATCGCGCCCCAGGATCTTGATCTTGATGCGGCCGTCCTGCGGCAGGCGCCGCTCGGCGATGTTCAGTTTGGCCATCAGCTTCAGCCGGGATATGACCGCCGCCTTCAACTCGCGCGGCGGCGCCTCCTGGCTGAACAGCACGCCGTCCACGCGGAATCGGACGCGGAATTCCTTCTCGAACGGTTCGATGTGGATATCGCTGGCGCGCTTCTCGAGCGCATCGGCGATCATGGCGTTCACCAGGCGGATGACCGGCGCCTCGCTGGCCATGTCGCGCAGGTGCTCCAGGTCGGCGGTTGCCTGATCGTCGTCGCCCTCTAGCGCCAGCCGCTCGGTCTCGCCGTAATATTTCTCGATGGCGTCGAGGATCTCCTGTTCCGGCGCGAGCGCGGTCTCGACCGCCAGGCCGGAATACGCCCGCACCGCCGCCACCGTTTCGAAATCGAGCGGGTCCGCCATGGCGATGGTCAGAACCCCATCCCGGACCTCCACGGGATACGCGCGGCACTGCCGCAGGAAACGGTGCGAGAGTCCCTCGATTTCCGGCGCCGCCGGGGGTGGGTTGTCCACCGTCACCAGCGGTATGCCTAACTGGTCCGATAGCGCGCCCAGCGCGTCGCGCAGGGCAATGAGACCCATGTCCACCAGGATCTTGCCCAGCTTGTCGCCGCGCTCCTTTTGCAGCTCGAGCGCGCGCTCCAGATCCTCGGCGTCGATCTTGCCGCGCTCGATCAGGATCTCGCCCAGCCGCATGGTGCGCGGACCGGGCGCTCCGGCGTCGGCCGATTCGGGCGAGGGAGGCAGGGCGGCGGCCACTTACTGTTCTTCCACTTGGATGTTGCCGGCCAACGCCCCCTGGCGGTCCGCCTTCATGAGGATCTGCCCCGGCAGGCCGGCGGTGTCCTCCCACGGCAAATAAAAGATCCGCACGGCGACCACGATCTGGTCCGACGCCGGAAGATCTTTCAGGGCGGCGGCGGACGACTGCATCATTTCGAGCATCGCCTTTTTCAGAAGAGCCAGGTGCTCCAGCTTGCGCTTGTGCGTGTCCGCTTTTTCCGCGGGCGTGAGCTGTTGATGGAAGGGCGTGATCCGGGGGGTGCTGATCAACTCGAGGTCTGTGGTGAAGACCGCGCCGTAACCGCCGAGGTATAGCCCGCGGGTGTTGCCCAGCAGCACCATGGGGTCGGCCCCGCCGGCACTGGAAACCCGGGCGTCGAAGCCCTTTTCCAGGTCGCTCAGCGGCTGCCAGGAGGCCCGCGCCGTGGCCGTAGGAGCCCCCGCCACCGTCGCGGCGGGCGCCGGCTTGCTGGCCGGCTTCATCTGGGCGAGCGCGGAAAGCGCCGCCAGCAGCAGGAAAGCGGGGGCTCTCATTGCGCGGCCCCCTGCTCCAATTGCGGCCGGAAATAATTACCGGCGGACAGCGTCACGGTGTGCAGGCGCCGGTCCAGATGGTCCGCGTCCGCCTCCGCCACCAGTCTCATCCGGTGCTCTTCCTCGACGCGCCCGGCCAGGCCCTTCACCAGTTGCGTGGTCTTCGTTTCCTGGCGGGATTCACTCTCCGCCACCGCCTTGGTTACGGCGGACTGAATGCGCTGGTCCACCTCGGCGCTGGTGATTCCGGCGGTCGCCACGGTCTGCTGCGGAACCGGTGCGGGAGCCGGCCGCGTCAGCGCGGATACCAGAATCGCAATCGAAAGCATGGCCGCCGAGGCGAAGCCCAGACGCGCCGTCGAGCCCCAGAAGGCGGCCCACCGGCGCCGCCACGGCGATGGTTCGAAGACTTTATCGGAAACGAACGCGATGCGCTGCGGAATCTCTTCTTCCCCCAGCGATAGCAGGGCGGACCCCGTCAGACGCAGGCGCTCCAGTTCCTCCCGGCACGCCGGGCAATGATCGACATGCGCTTCCACCGAGCGCTGCTGCGGGTCAGTCAGCTCCCGAAGAAAGTAATCCCTCAAATCGAATGGCGAACAACTCATGACACACCTCGAGTCCCTACAGGAGCCAGTTCTCGCTTGAGCAGTTCGAGCGCGGTATACAGGCGCGACTTGACCGTGGACACCGGGCAGGAAAGAATCTCGGCCATCTCTTCGAACTTGAAGCCCTGGTAGATCTTGAGCACCACGGCCTCGCGCTGTTCCGGCGAAAGCCGCTCCAGCGCGCTCGCCACCGCCAGGTTCAGCTCGACGGGGAAAACCGTGCTGCCACCCACCGTGATCCCGGTCCCGGTCCCTTCCGGCGCCAGCTCCGCCCCATCGGCTTCCGGCCTCCGCTTGCGAAACATGGAGTAGGCCTCGTTGTGCGCGATGCGGTAGATCCAGGGACCGAACCGCCCCGGATCGTCGAGCTTGCGTAAGTTCTGGTAGGTTTTCAAGAACACGTCCTGCGCCAGGTCCAAAGCGTCTTCGCGGTTGCCGGTAATCCGCAGCAGGTAATTGTAGACACGCTTCTCCCACCGGGATACCAGGAGGTTATAGCTCTCCACGTTACCCCGGGCAGCCTGCCGGATCAGGTCGGCATCTTCGACCGCCCGAAAGATCAATCTCTGGCTCCTGTTGTGTAGACGCGGTGCGCCCGCAAAAAGTCGGAAGGCCCCGTGCGGGCCGGGTAAACATCCAGTCTAGCGGGATTGGGGAGGCGGTATGATCGAGGGGTATGACCGTCCGCATCACGGAAGCTGAGCTTGCCCGCGATATCCACGCCGTGCTGGCCAAAGTTCAGGAAGGCGTGGAGGTGATCGTGGAGCAGGACCATCGTCCAGTGGCCGTGATCCGCTCGGCAAATCGAAGCGGGCGGCTCATCTCGGAGATCGTCCGTCAAGCCAAGGAACGCAACTCCACGGTCACGCTCGATCCCGACTTCGGAAAGGATCTGGAGGCCATCATCGCCAGCCACCAGCAACCATGGAATCCGCCCTCCTGGGAGTAGTGCTCGACTCCAGCATCGTCATCACGGCCGAGCGAAGAAGTCTTCCCGTGCCCAATCTGGTCGAGTCCATCCAGGCCGCCTACGGAGAAATCGAAGTCTCACTCTCGCCGATTACGGTGGCTGAACTGGTCCATGGAATCTACCGGGCCAGGACGCCGGAAGCGGGCCAGCGCCGCCGTGCGTACATCCAGGAATTGGTCAACCTGGTTCCTCTCCATCCCGTTACGCTTGAGACGGCTTACCTGGTTGGACAGGTCGAAGGCGAGGAGGCGGCGAGAGGAAACGTCCTGCCCTTTAATGACCTGCTTATCGCCGCGGCGGCCATCGAGCAGGGTTACGCGGTTCTGACGGAGAACCTGCGTCATTTCGAAAAGATCCCCGGCCTGCGAGTCGTCAAGCTGTAGACCGCCCACTCCGTGCACGCCGCGAATTACTGCGATACTCGCCGCCCGTCCTTCCCGCCCCCACCGGCCGCGTCTTGCGCTTCCAGGTAGCGGAGCAGGGCGTTGACGTCCACGTCGCCCAGGCGCAGATTGGGCATGCGCACCTGGCGGAACTGCTCGAACAGCGCGCTGGCGATGGGGTCCTGCTTCGCCAGCATTTCATTCGGCAGCGCGATGAAAGCCGCCAGCCAGTCCCGCTTGCGGAGTTTGGTGACGCCCGCCAGGTCCGGCCCTACGCCGTCGCCCTCGCCAATGCTGTGGCAGGCGGCGCAGCGGGTACGAAACAGGTTGGCGCCCCGGTCGGCCGCGCTCGCCGGCAGGTCCGGCTTGTCCGCATAGCTTTGGCCGGGGACGCGGTTCTTCCAATCGCCCATCCAGTCGCCGATGATGGCCGCCAGGTAGTGCGGGTCGTCGGTGGAGCTGTCGCGCATCCATTGGCCGGTGGCTTCGTTGCCGATGGTGAAACTGGTGCTGTGGTCGGTCAGCTCGTTTTCGCCGGCGCGGGCGGCCTGCCCCAGCTTCTTGCGGATCGCCTCGATGTCCGCCTTCTTGCCGGTCAGAAACAGCCAGCCGGGCCCGGCGCGGTAACTCTCCGCATAGGCCTTGAGCTCCGCCGGCGTGTCGCGCACCGGGTCGATGCTGATGGAGTAAAAGAAAATGTCGCGCCCCATGCGATCGCCCAGGAGGCGATGCACTTGCCCCAGCCGGGCGGTTTCGAGCGGGCAGGAATCGCCGCATTTGGTGTAGATGAAGTCGATCACCACGCGCTTGCCCTTGAGCAAGTCGTCGTAGAAGCGGACCGTCTTGCCGTCCTGGGTGATGAGCGGAACGTTGGGAAAATAGTTGGCCCCCCAGGTCGCCGCCCCAGCGGGACCGGCGTACATCAGCACCAGGGGGGCCGCCGCCGCGAGGAGCGCGGAAATGTCGCGTCGCATGGCGATTTCGTCCCGCGGCTAAAAAGCGTCCTTCAGAGCCTTGGTGTCGATGAACTCTACCCCCTGCGGCGTCGGATTCGGAGTCGGCAGAGGCACCAGCCCGCGGTCCAGCTCCCAGCGCAGCAGCATGGCGTGGTCCTCATGTTGGGTGTTGTGGCAGTGTTCCACGAACATCCCGTAGAACTCGCGGAACTGCATGGTGATGGTCACGCTGCCGCCGGGCTTCAGGCGATAGACATCCTTGCGGCCGCGCTCCCAGGCCGGTACGTTGTTGAAGCTGCCGTTGCGCGCCAGGATCTGTCCCTCTTCGAAATGGATGTGGATGGGGTGGTCCCAGCCGCCGCCGCCGTTCTTCAGGGTCCAGACCTCGCGCGAGCCCGCTTTGGGCGCCGCCGTAACCCGGCTGAAGTCCGCCGCCAGCCCCCCGCCGCCATCGGTCTTAATGGTCCAGGGCGCGGAGTCGCTGCCGCCGCCGGAGCGGCCGAATTCGAAGGTCCGCTCCCGCACCACCGGGATGTTCGACAGGTCCGGGTTGGGGATGAGCGTGGCCGGCACCTGGCTGTAGTCCGGCCGGGGCGATGGAATGATCCGGAATTCCAGGAATTTCCCGACGCAGGGGTCCGACGACTTGCCCGAGAGGGCCTGGCTCAGCGAGAGCTCGTCCTTGGGTCCCTTCCCGTCCTCGTGCTCGCACAGGTTCACCATCCACACCTTCTGGCCGGGCGTGTAGCGGGAGAAGTCGATGACAATGTCGTAGCGCTCGGCGATGCCCTGTTCGTCCAGTTGCGTCAGCACCACGGGGTGGGGCAGCAGGTTGCCGTCGTTGCCGATCTGGATCATCGGGGAGCCATCGCTCAAGGCAATCTTGAAGAAGCGCGAAACGCTGCCGTTGAGGATCCGGAAGCGATACTTGCGCGCCTCCACTTCAAAGAACGGGTAGTAGCAGGCGTTCACGGTCATGGCATCGCCCAGGAACCCGTCCAGGTTGAAGATGTCGAAGTACAGTTGGCCGTCCTGGTCCCACGCCTTGTCGGCCAGCATGAGGTTGACGTCGTAATCCAGGTTGTGCCAGGAGAGCGCCGTGCCGCTGGGCAGGCGCAGGTTCACGCCGTCGTTGATCTCCTCATTGCCGCGGTCGAGCGCACTGTAGATGTTGTACATCGCGGCGTTGCCCTTATACACGTTCTGCGCGGTGAAGCTGAACATGTGGTCGTGGAACCAGTGCGTGCTCATGGTCTCGTGCCAGTCGCCCGGAACCTTGTCGTAGCCGTCGTCGTTGTCATGGGGGCTGCCGGCCATGATGTCCGTCCCCTGGGGATTGATGGTGTCATGCCCGGCCAGGATGATGGGCCAGTGGTAATCGTAGAACTGG
Organism: Bryobacteraceae bacterium; assembly: GCA_017883415.1. Taxonomy (GTDB): domain Bacteria; phylum Acidobacteriota; class Terriglobia; order Bryobacterales; family Bryobacteraceae; genus JADGNR01. The sequence goes on from JADGNR010000072.1 coordinate 14,532, forward strand.
CCGGGGAAGAAGAACGCGCCGGTGAAGCCGTCGTTCTCCGCGCCATGGTGGCCATTGTGCTCGTGCGTGGAGATGGTATTCCGCCCGAAGCCGCCGTTCTGGCTCACGTCGGCGGGCAGTTTGTTGTGGTGACGGAACAGGAGGGGCTGGCCATATTTGCCCAACACCAGCTTGGGCGGGACGGTGCCGTTAAAGGTCCACATGGCCAGCGGTCCCTGCGCCGGCAGATTGGAGTGGAACTTAAAAGGAATGTTTCCGTTGGGGTTCGTCTTGGCCCCTTCCTGGGTCGCCTCGATGGCTACCTGGGGGGGAAATAAGTCAAACCGCTGGTGCGCCCAATCCGGCCCGGGAGGACGCCCCTCGATGGGGCCAAAGCCTCCGCCCAACGCCGGGTCGACCGTTTGCAGCGTCTGGTTGGAGAGTGCCGTTGGCGCCGGAGTCAGGCTCGATACCGGCTTGCGGGGCAAGACTTCCAAGCGCAGCATCGGCTGGGTAAAGTCCAGACCGGCCGTTCCCGGACTCCGCGGCGCCCCGGTGGGGATGTTGCTGTCGGCGTACGCGCTTTTGACGAACGGGTTCAACCCGTGGATGGGCGCCAGCAGACCGGCGCCCGTCACCAGACCCCATTTGAAGAGATCGCGCCGCGAGACGGCGCCGTGCGAGAGCGCCTTGACGATCTCCAGGCGGTTCCGTCGGGCGCCCTCCGCTTCTTTGACTCGTGCGCGCGACGCATTACTCGGAAGAAAAAAACCGGGCTGGCTGCTCATGGCTGCAAGTCCTTTCCTTTTGAAATAAAGCGGCCGGACGCCGCTTGCCGCAAGACAATGGATTCAGACCCTGGTCGACCCGTGGCCAGCCGGTGTATCCCCGGCCGGCCGAAAACCCTGCGGAGTAAGTACTGAACTTACAGCGGCCCCGGTTCTAGTACTTCCGAGGGTGACATTTACAGATCTTTGACATGTATACAACCGAGAACGCTGTTTTTGTGTCAGCCCGCAACCGCTAGTTCTGTTGGGTTTTATGGAAGTTTACAGATGTTACCGGATGGAAAGCGGCAGGCCTCACCCCGGGATGGCGATCTGGCGGGCCTGCCGGACCCGGTGCTTGACCTGCGGGTTTGCCGGCCGCCGCCCTCGTCACCGCGCGGCTTTCTCTCCCGCTACTGCGGCGGCGTCCTGCGCCGCGAGATAGCCGATCAGTGCGGCGACGTCCGCCTCGCTCAGGCGCAGGTTCGGCATCCGCACTTCCTTGTACTGCTGGAACAGAGCCGTGGCGATGGGATCGCCCGCGGCCAGCACCTCGTCCGGCGTTTCCATATACCGCGTGAGCCATGCGCGGTCGCGAACTCTGGTCACGCCGGCCAGGTCCGGCCCGACGCGATCGCCGTGGCCGATGGTGTGACAGGCGGCACACTTGGAGGTGAACAGATACTGGCCGTTGTCCGCAGTGGAGAGTTTGGGCGCCTCGGCATAACTCTTGAGAGGCTCGGCCGCCCTATGTTGCCAACCGTCCAGATACTGGCCGATCATGATGGAGAGGAATCGCGGGTTATCCAACGCGGAGTTCTTCATCCACTGCCCGGCCGGCACATTGCCGACCATTAGAACCGGGGTGTGACCGTCCTTGTTCGCAGGGTTCGGCTCGGAATACAGGCCCAACTTCTTGCTGATCAGCTCGATGTCCGCCGGTTTGCCCGTAAGGAACAGCCAGCCGGGTCCGGCGTGATACTTCTTAGCGTAGGACTTGAGAACTTCCGGCGTGTCGCGTTTGGGATCGATGCTGATCGAGTAGAAGAAGATGTCTTTTCCCACGCGATCGCCCAGAAACCGCTGCGCCTCGGCCAGTCGTGCGGTCTCGAGCGGGCACGCATATTGGCATGTCGTGTACATAAGATAGATGGCGACGATTTTGCCCTTGAGTAAGTCGTCGTAGAAGCGCACCGTCTTCCCGTCCTGGGTAGTGAGCGGGACGTTTGGGAAATAGTCCGCTCCCCAGCGCGAGCCGTCCGGCGCGGCGGAAACCGGACCAACCGCCAGAAACGCCGCTGCGGTCAACAGGGCGGCCGCGGCCATCTGCAAACCGTTTCTTCGCTGCATGGGATATCTCCTGACCTGGCCGCGCGCTTTGGTGGGGCATGCTTTCGCTTGCCGGTGTTTCCCGGCTCCGGAGGCGCGTAGGTTCCATTGCGCGCTCAAAAGGCGCTCCGCAGGATCTCGTCCGGGGAGATGAACGTCACGCCCTGCGGCGTCGGAATCGGGGTCGGCAGCGGGCGCAGGAACGCGCCTCCTCCATCGTCGATTTCCCACCGCAGCAGCATGGCGTTGTCTTCGTGTACGGTGTTGTGGCAATGCTCCATGAACATTCCCCCGAAGTCGCGGAACTGGATCGAGACTGTGATACTCCCGTCCGGGTGGAGGCGGAACATGTCCTTGCGCCCCTGCTCCCAGGCCGGCACGTTGCTGGCTCTGCCGTTGCGGGCCAGGAGCAGGCTTTCTTCGAAATGGATGTGAATCGGGTGGTCCCATTCACCGCCATCGTTGCGTATGGTCCAGATTTCCCGGGTACCGTGGGTGGGCGCGGCGGAGATGCGCCCGAAGTCCGCGGTCAGCTTGTCGCTGCCGTTAGTCCCAATGCCCCAGGGGCCGTGTTTGGCCGAGGTTACAGCATTGTTCGTCGTCCGGTTGCCGTCATCCCCGAATATAAAATCCCGGATCCGAGCCACGGGAATGGCCGACAGGTCGGGATTGGGGATCAGCACCGCGGGCACTTGGCTTTGATCGGGGGGGACCGGATCGCGCACGATGCGGAACTCCAGGAACGCGCCCACGCCGGGATCGGGCGACTGCCCCGCCAGGGCCTGTGCCAAAGGGACCGTTCGCTTCGGCCCCCGCCCATCCTCGTGCTCGGCCACGTTCACCATCCGGACCTTCCCGCCCAGACTGTAGCGGGAAAAGTCGATGACGATGTCATAGCGCTCGCCGGTGGCCTGCAGGTCCAGGCGCGTCAGCGGCACGGGAACGGGCATGAGGTTTCCATCGTTACCGATCTGGATCATCGGCGAGTTATCGCTTAATTGGAGCTGGAAAAAGCGCGACG
>JADGNR010000334.1 GCA_017883415.1 Bryobacteraceae bacterium
CATACCGAAGCCGGCCTGCACTTCTACGACGACGTGGATGTGATCTGCGACGTAGGCGGGCAGGACATCAAGATCATCATCCTCAAGAACGGCCGGGTGAAAGATTTCAAGCTGAACACGCAGTGCTCGGCGGGCAACGGCTACTTCCTGCAATCCACCGCGCAGGGCTTCAACGTGCCCGTGGAGCAGTACGCCGACACGGCCTTCGGCGCGAAGGGTTTTCCCTCGTTCGGCTACGGCTGCGCCGTGTTCATGCAGAGCGATATCGTGGATTTCCAGCGCCAGGGCTGGAAGCCGGAAGAGATCATGGCGGGGCTGTGCAACGTGCTGCCCAAAAACATCTGGCTGTACGTTTCGCAGATTCCCAACCTCTCCGCCATCGGGCGGCGCTTCCTGCTGCAGGGCGGCACGCAGTACAACCTGGCGGCGGTGAAGGCGCAGGTGGACTTCATCGAATCGCGCTTCAAGGGCAAGGAAGTGCCGGCCGACGTCATCGTACACGAGCACTGCGGCGAGGCCGGGGCCATCGGCGCCGCGCTCGAAGCGGGCCGCCTGTGGGACAACGGGCGGCAGAGCACCTTTATCGGGCTCGACGCCTGCGCCAATATCCAATACAAGACCACGCGCGAAGAAGCCACGCGCTGCTACTTCTGCAAGAACAAGTGCCTGCGCACGTTCATCGACGTGAAGACCAATGTCATCAATATCGACTACAAGCCTCCGGTGAAGACCAAGGTTCCGCTCGAAGCCGGAGCGCAGCGGCTGATCATCGCCACCTGCGAGAAGGGCACGGTGGAAAACATCGACGAGATGCGCCAGATCAAGGGCAATCTCGACAAGGTCAAGAAGGAGAATCCCAACTTCGTCGAAGTCGCCGCCAAGGCCGTATTCCGCGTGCCCGATGCGCCGCTGGTGGCCGACGCGCTGCCCCGCTTCCAGATCACCGCCGCGCAGAAGAAGCGCGCCGAGCTCATGAAGAAGCGCGCCTCCATCCGCATCGGCATGCCGCGCGTGCTCAACATGTACTCGCAAACGCCCGTGTTCACGGGCTATTTCGCGTCGCTCGGGGTGCAGCCGGAGAACATCGTCTTCTCCGATTTCTCAAGCGAGGAGCTGTACAAGGAAGGCGCCAAGCGTGGCGCCATCGACCCGTGCTTCCCCTCCAAGCTGGGCATTCCGCACGTGCACAACCTGCTCTACAAGGTGCACGCCAAGAAGCCGCTGGACATTATTTTCTTCCCCATGATCGACTGCCTGACCACCGACCTGCACGACGTACAGGCCAGCCGATCGTGCCCCACCGTCGCCTCCACGCCCGAGGCGGTGAAGGCGGCATTCATCAAGGAAGGCAACCTGTTCGCCGAAAAGGGCGTGCGTTTCCTGGACACCTTCGTCAACCTCTCCAAGCCCGACCTCCTCGAGCGGCAGCTCTTTGAAGAGTTCAAAGACATCCTGGGCCTGTCGCCCGAGGAGAACAAACGAGCGGTTGAGCAGGGCTACCGCGCGCTCGACTACTTCGACAACGTCACCATGCGCGGCGCGGCGCGCGAAGTCCTGGAGCAACTGGAACGCGAAGACCGGCTGGGCGTGGTCTTGCTGGGCCGGCCGTATCACAACGATCCCGGCGTGAATCACGAAATCCTGGAGGAGTTCCAGAAGCTCGGCTACCCCGTGTTCGCGCAGGACTGCCTGCCCATCGACGACGACATCGTCTGGCGCCTGTTCGGCGACGATGTCGCGGCCGGCGAGATCTCCCACCCCATGGCCATCACCGACGTGTGGAAGAACTCCTACAGCGAAAACACCAGCCGCAAGGTGTGGGCCGCCAAGTACGTGGCGCGCCATCCCAACCTGGTGGCCCTGGAGCTTTCCAGCTTCAAATGCGGCCACGATGCCCCGATCTACTCCGTGGTGGAAGAAATCGTGGAGCACTCCGGCACGCCCTACTTCTGCTTCAAGGACATCGACGAGAACAAGCCCACGGGCTCCATCCGCATTCGCGTCGAGACGATCGGCTACTTCCTGAAGCGTTACCGCGAGGACATGGTGCGCAACAAGAACAAGGCGACCACCATCGAGGACCAATTGCGCGACTTCGAAGCGCGCCTGCGGAGGCAGATGCTGCGCGAAACGCGGGACGCGAGCGCCGACCACCGCGTGCGCGAGAGCTTCGAGACCGGCTCGATGCCGCAGATCCACGTGAGCATCGGCGCGCTGGCAGCATCGCGGCCGGCCGCGCCGGAGTACGAGACGGTTTCGGGAGATTAGGTGGGGTAGGCCTCCTGGCCTGCCCCCGCGCCGAAGGCGCGCTTCGCGCGCTGGGCAGGCCAGGAGGCCTACCCCACCACGTCGATCCCATCAACTCTTCCCAGCCGAAGGCATATCCTACGGCCGCTTCACCTCGGCGAAACGCCGCGACGGCAACCTCGAAATACGCTCGACCAGGGCTTGGCGCGGCACGGTTCGGAGATTATCGCAATTCGCCACGCAGGGCTTGGGCAGTACCTCGCGCCGGCCTAACGGTATCTCGACGGGAATGCTACGGACGGTCGTCGTGATCTCGGCGGCAGGGCGGCCCACCAGATGCCGCGAACTGTTTCATGCGTCGAACTTCTCGCAGCCGGCCCAACTTTCCGCTTCCGAGGCGGAATCGGGATGCTGGCGGTAGGCTTCCCGCATCTGCGCATACTCTTGCTTCCGGATGGCCGCTTTGACGGCGTCGCGAATGAATTGCGGGCGCGTGCCTTTCGCCGATGGCGCTGATGGGGCTGTGCGCATGCCGTTATTCCTGGGAGGGCTCGAGCTCCAGGCTGCCGCCGGTCATTTGCTGCGGCGGATCGCCACCGGCCATCTGCTGGGCTACGATCAGACGGCGCGCGCCCACGCGGATTGCGGGCAGGCGGATCCAGAAGAGGCCGGCGGCCGCCATGCAGATGACGCCGCCGGCGGCGACGGTGAGCGGAGCGCCCAGTTTTCCGGCGCACGCACCGGCCAGGAGCGAGCCGATGGGGGCCATGCCCATGAACATCATGGAGTAGACCGACATGACGCGGCCGCGCAGGCGGTCGGGCGACATGCTCTGGATGAGCGTGTTGGAGGAGCCCATCTGGATCATCATCGAGAAACCGAGCGGCACCAGCAGCGCGGCCGAAAGCCAGAAGAGGCGCGAGAAGGAGAACGCCACCAGACCCGCGCCGAACGCGCAGGCCGCCACGGCCACCCAGGTTCCCAGGCCGCGGAGGTGCTGGCGGCTGGCCAGGAGCAGCGCGCCCACCAGCGCACCCACGCCGGAGGCGCCCATCAGCCATCCCATGGCGCGCGCGCCGCCGTGCAGGATGCGGTCGGCGAAAATGGGCATCAGCACGGCGTAGGGCATACCGGTGAGGCTGACTACGCCGAGCAGCATCAGCAGCGCGTGGATGGGCGGGTTCTGGATTACGAAGCGAAAGCCTTCGATGATGTTGGAGAGCGGCGATCCGGGCTGCACCAGGCGCTCGTGGCGCTCGACGCGCATGAGCAGGAGCCCGACGATCACGGCGATATAGCTGACCGCGTTGGCGAAAAAGCACCAGCCCTCGCCGATGGTGGCCACCAGGATGCCGGCGATGGCGGGGCCCACGATGCGCGACGCGTTGAACATGGAGGAATTCAGCGCGATGGCGTTCATGAGGTCGGGTCGTCCCACCATATCGACGATGAACGACTGGCGGGCGGGGATATCGAACGCGTTGACCACGCCGAGCAGGGCCGAGAGCGCGAAGACGTGCCAGATCCTGATGGCGCCGGAGAGGGTGAGGGCGGCCAGCGCGAAGGCCAGCAGCATGGAGGCGATCTGGGTGGCGATGACCACGCGGCGCCGGCTGTAGCGGTCGGCCACAATGCCGCCCAGCGGGGAAAACAGGAAGACCGGGATTTGTCCGGAAAAGCCCACCGCGCCCAGCAGCACCTCCGATCCGGTGATGCGGTAGACCAGCCACGCCTGGGCGACGTTCTGCATCCAGGTGCCGACGAGCGAAATGAGCTGGCCGCCGAAGAAGAGCTGGAAATTGCGGTAGGAGAGGGCGCGCAGCGTGGCGGGCAGTTTCATGCGGACGCGATTTCTTCGAGCACGCGAGCGGCCTCGGCGGCGGGATCGGCGGCGCGCGTGATTTGCCGGCCCATGACCAGGTAATCGGCGCCGGCGCGGATGGCTTCGGCCGGAGTGGCGACGCGCTTCTGATCGCCGTGCGAAGTTCCGGCGGAGCGAACTCCCGGGGTCACCAGAATCGCGCGCGGCCCGGCGATGCGGCGGAGTGCGGCGGCTTCGAGGGGGGAGGCCACCAGGCCGTCAGCGCCGGCATCGAGAGCCAGGCGGGCGCGCCGTTCCACGAGTTGGGAGACCTCGCATGTGTAGCCGAGCTCGTCGAGATCTTCGCGGCCGAAGCTGGTAAGCACGGTGACCGCGAGCACTTCGAGCGAGGAGCCGCACTTTCCTTCCGCGGCGGCCCGCACCACGGAGCCCACGGCGTGCACGGTGAGGAAACGCACGCCAGCGCGGGCCACCTGGGCGGTGGCGCGCTTCACGGTTTCGGGAATGTCGTAGAGCTTGAGATCGAGGAAGACGTCTTTACGCTGAGCGTGGAGCTCGCGGACAAACTCCATACCGGCGGCGGCGTACAGTTCCATGCCCACCTTGTAGAAACTCACCTGGCTGCCGAGAACCGCTATCAGGGCGCGCGCCTCGGCAGCCGATTCCACATCCAGGGCGACGATGAGGGGGCCGGGTTTCATAACAGGCGAATCGGTTTCTCGCCGCGCGGCAGGACGCGGCCGATGGGATAAGCGCCGGGGAGGGCCGCCGCCAGCGCCGCGGCGTCGTTTTCCGCGAGCGCGATGAGCAGGCCGCCGGAGGTTTGCGGGTCGTAGAGCAGGTCTTCGATTTCGCGCGGTACTTCGCGCAGCGCGGCCACGGCGCAGGAGGCGAATTCGCGATTATTCTTCAAGCCGCCGGGAATCGCGCCCGCGCGGGAGTAGTCCACGGCGCCGGGCAGGAATTGCACGCGGGCGGTTTCGATCTCGAGGGTGACGCCGCTCGCGGCCGCCATTTCGCGCGCATGGCCGAGCAAGCCAAACCCGGTGACATCGGTGCAGCCGTGGACGTCGAAGCGCAACATCTCTTCGCAGGCGCGGCGGTTCAGCGCGAGCATGGACTCGATGGACCGGGCGACGTGCTCGGGGGAAGCGATGCCGCGCTTGAGGGCGGTAGCAATGACGCCGGTTCCGAGCCGCTTGGTGAAGACGAGGGCGTCGCCCGGGCGCGCGCCGGCATTGGCTTTGACGCGCGCGGGATGAACGGTTCCGGTGACGGCGTAGCCGAACTTGATTTCGTCGTCGGCGATGCTGTGGCCGCCCAAGATGGCGCAGCCGGCCTCGTGCATTTTCTCGGCGCCGCCTTTGAGGATCTGTTCCAGATCGGCGATGTCTCCGTTGCCGGGGTACGCCAGAATCGAGAGCGAGGAGATGGGGCGGCCGCCCATGGCGTAGACATCGCTGAGCGCGTTGGCGGCGGCGATGGCGCCGAAGGTGAACGGATCGTCGACGATGGGGGTGAAGAAATCCACGGTCTGCACCAGGGCGAGCTCCGGCGTCAGCTTGTAGACGCCGGCATCGTCGGCGGTATCAAACCCGATCAGCACGTTTTCGTCGGCCCACCGCGGAATGGCGGCCAGCACCCGGTCCAACAACTTTGGACTCAGCTTGGACGCTCAACCGGCGGCTTTCACGTGCGCCGTCAACTTCTTCGACTGCGTGGTTTCTGCCATGGACGGGATCTCTACTATAATAGCGGGGATGCGAAGTACTTCCGTTTTATCCGCACTGCTGCTGCTGGCGCTGGCGTTCACACTGGTTTCCCGGCAGCCGCAAACCGATCCTCGCTTGAAGAAGGCCACGCGTTTCGCGGACCACAATGGCTGGACGCAGGTGCACCTGGAGGGCACGCCGGGGGACATCGGATTCCAGCACGGGTACCTGCTCTCGGCGGAGATCAAGGACACCGTCAAAGCCGTCTCGACGGAGCTGATGCACGATGAGAAGAAGAGCTGGGAGTACTTCCGGCAAACTGCGCAGGAGGTCTGGTGGCCGCACATCGAGCAGGAATACCGCGAGGAGCTGACGGGGATCGCCGAGGGATTGAAGGCGCGCGACGTGAAGCTGGACGTGTGGGACGTGGTGGCGCTGAACGGGTGGCTGGAAGTCTCCTATTACGACAAGTGGCGCGACAAGAGCGCGAAGCAGGGCACGGCCGACCATTGCAGCGCGTTCGCCGCCACGGGCAGCTACACGCGGGACGGGCGGGTGGTGATCGGGCACAACAACTGGACCAGCTACTCTTCGGGGGAGCGGTGGAACATGGTCTTCGACATCACGCCGGCGCGAGGCAGCCGCATGATCATGGACGGCATGCCGGGGCTGATTCACAGCGGCGACGGACAGCTGCACCTCAGCGAAGAACAGCGCGCGCTGTACAAGCGGGTCAAGCAGGAGATCGGCGGCCGCTACCGCGAGGCGGGGGACTACCGGTCCCGGCTGCTGGCGACCGGATCGGCGCCCTACAAGTGCCGGGCCGGCAGCCGCTA
>JADGNR010000620.1 GCA_017883415.1 Bryobacteraceae bacterium
CACGGCATGGAAGTGGCCAAAGGCATCCTGACATCGCGCGGCGGCATGACCAGCCACGCGGCGGTGGTTTGCCGCGGCATGGGCACGCCGTGCGTGGCGGGCGCCGAAGCCATCACCGTCAGCGAGCACAAGAAGGAAGTCACCGTCACCGTGGACGGCAAGGCGCGGACGTTGCGGGAAGGCGACTGGCTCTCGCTCGACGGTTCCACCGGCGAAGTCTTCGCCGGGCAAGCCAACACGCTCGATGCGGACCCATCCTCCGGCGTTCTGAAATCGTTCATGGAGTGGGCCGACGGCTTCCGCGGCAATTTCGGCGTGCGCGCCAACGCGGACATCCCGCGCGATGCGCAAGCCGCCCGCCGCTTCGGCGCCGAAGGCATCGGCCTATGCCGTACCGAGCACATGTTCTTCGCCGAGGGCCGGATCGAGCACATGCAGGCCATGATTCTGGCGCGCGACGAGAAGAGCCGCCGCAAGGCCCTGCTTAAGCTCCTGCCCATGCAGCGCGACGATTTCGCCGGGCTGTTCACGGCCATGGACGGCTTCCCGGTAGTCATCCGCACGCTCGATCCCCCGCTGCACGAGTTCCTGCCCAAACGCGAGGACCTGATGGTGGATGTCGCCGTCCTGCCCTACGCCGATAGCAAAAAGAAGAAGGAGATGGCGGCCACCTATCACAAGTTCGGCGCCGAGGTCAGGAATCTCAAGACGGTTCTGGCGGACCTGCTGAAGCGGGTGGAAGAGCTGCATGAGTTCAACCCCATGCTGGGGCATCGCGGCTGCCGTTTGGGCATCACTTATCCCGAGATCACGGAGATGCAGGCGCGCGCCATTTTCGAAGCGGCCGTCAAGGTCGCCAAGAAGGGCGTGACGGTGATTCCGGAAGTCATGATTCCGCTCATCGGCGGCGTCAAGGAACTGGAGAACCAGAAGAAGATCGTGGTCGCGGTGGCCGACGAGGTGCTGGCCAAAGCCGGCATGAAGGGCCTGAAGTACATGGTGGGCACCATGATCGAGATCCCGCGCGCCGCGCTCACGGCCGATTCGGTGGCCACCGAAGCCGAGTTCTTCAGCTTCGGCACCAACGACCTGACGCAGACCACCATGGGCCTTTCCCGCGACGACTACACCAAGTTCCAGGCGGACTACGAAAAGTTAAAGATCTTCGCCAACGACCCGTTTGCCGTCCTGGACCAGGAGGGCGTAGGCAAGTTGGTGAAGATGGCTGTGGAACTGGGGCGCAAGACCAATCCACGCCTGGAAATCGGCATCTGCGGCGAACACGGCGGCGAGCCCAACTCGGTGCAGTTCTGCTACCGGGTGGGCATGAACTACGTGTCGTGCTCTCCCTATCGCGTGCCCATCGCGCGCCTGGCGGCCGCGCAGGCGGCCATTTCCGGCGACAAATCCGAAGCCATGCGAACGGCGTAGTGCCTTACTTACCTGATCCGGGGCGGACGCCCGCCCCGGAATTATGACACGCAACTTACCGCGGGTGTCAGTTGCCGGGATCTACGCAAATCGCCGCGCCGTCAAAGGAGAACGAGCCCGAGATACTCACCGTCAGATTCGACCGCACCGCGAGAATGCCCGGCGGACCGGCTGGAATGCTGCAGGGCGGCAGTCCGACCGGAATCGCAGGTACACGGAAGTTAACCTGATACAGGCCGACAAACCCGGGCGTCAACCCGGCGAAGAGTAGCGACGCCTGGTCCGGGGTAGGATCCTCCACACGCTGTGGCGCCGCGTTTTTGTGAAAGTCATGCCCGATCAGCAGGGGATGCGAGCCCGGAGTTTGCGCGAGAGTTAGGGCCGGCAGTGGCGCGGCTTCCCCCGTCTTGGCAGCCGGCGTAGTCGTCCCCAGGCCGAACGCATACATCACCAGCACTTCGCCGCTTTTGGCGGGGTTGGCCGGAGTCACCAGGGCGCCGCTGCCGCCGTGCGTGACAATGGGCCCGCAGATGTTGGAGAATGGCAGCAATATGTCGCCCGGCTGTACGTAAGCGCAGTTGGTAATAATGTGAATCCTGTCGAAAGCCGGCGCCAGTTGAAACGCGTTGCCCGGAACGCCATTCTCTGACACAACCAGAACGGCCTCGCTTGAGGATTCGTCGAACCTTGGAAAATTCGCGACCAACTCGTACGGGATTTGAGCGGTAACTTCAGCAAGTAGCACCTGGCAACCGGGTAGGTTCGGGCGGCCGAAGCAGGTACTTGAACGTGGACTTACGCTGAGTAATGGGACTGCAATCGGCGGCGCAGAGGTTTGATGCAAGCTGACTGAGATACCAGCAAGTGTGGTTGGCAGCGGTATGTTTTGAGCCTGTACGGGAAATGCAAGGCTCGCTCCGACCCCTTGCACAAGAAGAGTTATGACTTGTCCAGGTGCGACTACAACGTTATAGGGGCTGTTATACCCGGCTGCAACCATGAAGTTTCCCGATTGCGCCACACACACTGGTGTCCAAAATGCCAGCAACAGCGCGAACACCGACTGGAGATACCGTTTCGCACTCATCATGACGCCTCTAATTCTAGCCCATCCCATATCTACCTGGCGACCGGAGGCACGCCCCAGGCTTCAGGTGGCAGGGGGCGGCCGATGAGTTGTAG
>JADGNR010000073.1 GCA_017883415.1 Bryobacteraceae bacterium
GGAACCGTCCGCTGCTTATTCCCTTTGCCCATGGTCCGCAACACGCCTACTTCTTGATTCAGATCGCCCACCCCCAGATGACACAATTCGGAGACGCGCAGGCCCGTGGCGTACAGCAATTCCAGCATGGCGCGGTCCCGCAAGCCGGTGGGACGAGCCGTGTCCGGAGCCTGAATAATCTTCTCGATCTCCTCCAGATTCAAGAACTTGGGAATGGTTTGCCAGGGCCGGGGAGTGCGCAGATACTCCATCGGATCGGAGTGGATCAGCCCCTCCCTCAGGAGAAACCCGTAGAAGTTCCGCAGCGTGGCCAGATGGCGGGCAATCGTTCGGCTGCTCAAGCCCGCCTGGGCTAAATGGTCCACATACTGACCCAGCTTCTCCTTGCCCGGAATTCCGGCGGCAGGCCCCAGGAATGAAATAAATCTCGATAAATCAGTAGCATAGGCCTCCACGGAGTTCGCCGCCAAGCCCTTCTCCAGGCGGCAGAAGTTCAGGAACGCGGTCATTTGGCTGGCCAGACGCGGCGATTCGGCGGTGAGCGCTCCAGACATCGCCCCAATGATACAATAATGCGCTAAATGTTTGAAACATTCCGATGGCGTTCGAGGTAAGATTTGGCCGGTTCCACCACCAAAAAGGCTGTCATCCGGCGATTTGAGAAGGAACCCCTGGCAGGGTGGGTCAACCCCGTATCCTTTTTGCAGCCGGCGGGCGTGGAGCTGCTGTCGGCGCAGGGTAACGTCTCGCACCTCTCGTACCAGGAAATCAAGACGATCGCCTTCGTGCGCGATTTCGAGGACGCCCCCGAGGCCGGCCACCTCTTTTTGACGCGCCCCAAGACCGAGGGGCTGTGGGTCCGCTTCCAGTTCCGCGATGGCGACGTGATGGAGGGCATCATGCCCAACAACCTCCTGCCATGGGAGCAATATGGCTTTACCGTGATTCCCCCTTCGAGCAACCACCAGCGGGTCTTCATTCCGCGCGCGGCGGTCCGGGCGGTGGAGGTGCTGGGGGTGGTGGGCAGCCCGCTGAGAAAGAGGAAAGCCAAGCCCGCGCCCAAGGAGCAGATCGGTCTTTTCGACGAGTAGTGGAACAGCCCAAAACGTCTACGCTATACTGGAATTTAATACTAACCAGTCTCAGTTGGGAGGAATTCCATGAAGTTCCGCAGTCTAGCCTCGGCCGCGGCCGGGGTTCTGTTTCTCGCCGGCGCGGCGCTGGCCCAGGTGGCCGCCGTGGAAGGCATCGTCAAGGGCGTTGACGGAAAAGCGATAGTGGGCGCGGTGATCAAAATCCATCGCACCGACATGAAGTGGGATTCGCAGACCAAGACCGACAAGAAAGGCCACTATTTTCACACCGGTCTGCCCATCAGCGCCACCTTCACCGTCACCGTGGAGGTGGACGGCAAGCAGGTCGATTCCGTCGCGGGCGTGCGGCCCTCTCCGGGCGACCCCACCGCCGTGAATTTCGACCTGAAAGCGAACCAGCAGGACAACGCGTCGACACAGGCGGCCATGCAGAAAGCCGTCGAGACCGGCCAGATCTCCGACGAGCTCAAACGCAGCATGACCCCCGAGCAGAAGGCGCAACTGCAAAAGTCCATCGATTCGCAGGCGGCCGCGATGAAGAAGCGCGGCGAGTTGAATACCGCCTTTAACGATGGCATGGAAGCCCTCAAGGCGAAACAATACGACCAGGCCGTGGCGGCGCTTACCAAAGCCGCCGAGGTGGACCCCATGCAGGCCGCCGTCTGGGCCAACCTGGGCGATGCGTACATGGGCCAGGCCGGTACCAAGACCGGCCCCGAGTTCGATGCCCTGACCCAGAAGGGCCTCGACTCCTACGCCAAGGCCCTCGAGTTGAAACCCGATGACGCCGCGGCCCACAACAACTATGCGCTCGCGCTGGCCAAGGCCAAGAAGTTCCCCGAGATGCAGGCCGAGCTGAAGAAATCCGCGGAACTCGACCCCGCCGGCGCCTACCGGTCCTACTATAACCTGGGCGCCCTCATGACCAACGCCGGACAGACGGATGCCGCGGCCGAGGCTTTCAAAATGGCGATTCAGGCCGCTCCCGATGAGCCCAAGAACGCCGAGGCGTATTACCAGTACGGACTGACCCTGATGGCCAAGGCCACAGTCAACGCCGAGGGCAAGGTCACACCCGTGGCCGGCACTACCGAAGCGTTCCAGAAGTATCTCGAACTGGCGCCCACCGGCTCTCACGCGCAGGAAGCCAAGGATATGCTGACCAGCCTGGGCTCGGCCGTGGAAACCAAGTTCAGCGACCCCAACGCCAAGAAGGCGCCGCCGAAGAAGAAAAAGTAAGGGGACTCCGGGGCGGCCCATGTTCCGGACACTCATCGTCGAGTTCATCTTTCCGCTGGTGCTCATCCTGCTGGTGAGCAGACTCTTCAGGAGCCTGGTCGCGGGGTTCCGTTCCGGTTCCCCGCGGGTCGCGGCGGAACCTCCCCGCCCGGTGCAAGCCGGCGGCGAGCTCAAAAAGGACCCGGTCTGCGGCACCTACGTCTCCACGGCGGCGAGCCTCACCCGCAAGGTAAACGGCCAGTTGGTCTACTTCTGCTCCGAGGAGTGCCGCGACAAGTATTAGCCTGCCATCTCACCCTGTTCCGGCTGCTTTCGCGGGCGCCCGCGCGGCAACACGCGAAGGCGCCGGCCCGCTTCCCGTTCCAGCCGCGTCATGAACTCCTGCGATCCCAGCGGCTCGCCGGTCAACGTCGCGCGTCGTAGTGATTCGCGCTCCGCGGCCGGCAGATCGTACGTCAGGCACTCTCGCCAGGCGCCATAATCCCACCCGCCCACGCGCGAACCCCAGTCGCGGTCCAGGACCGGGTCGTCGACTTCTTCCACCGAGTGTGCCCGTGCGCTCGACCATCGCCATTCCCAAGCCAACGGCGCCAAACCGGCGCGCACGGGATTAAGATCCACGTATTGCAAGGCGCTGACCAGACGTGACTCATCCAAGGCACAGGAAAAGAACCGGTTTTGCCACAAGTGGCCGCTCCGCCGGCTGGCCTGGTTCAGCGCCTGCGCATATTCGGCGTGGGCCTGTCCCAGGGTACGCGCCAACGAATTTTCCCGGTCCGGCGTGGCAACCAGGTGAGCGTGATTGGTCATCAGGCAATAACCAAGGATGTGAACCCCGTGGCGGGCTGCCTGGTGCGTCAGCAACTCCAGATAGAGTTCGCGGTCGTCGCCGGTAAAGAACACCGCTTGGCGGTTATTGCCGCGCTGGGTGATATGGTGCGGCACTCCCGGCAACACCAGTCGCGGTCGTCGAGGCATAGAGAAGGGAGTGGCCGTGGGGCGGCGAAGCTCTCAGAAAAATGCGTCTGTCCCCTTTTTGAGCAGCCAGGCGTCGGCGCCGTCTTCGTAGTACCGCGGTACTCGCCTTACCTTGCGAAATCCGTACTTCTCGTAGAAGGCGCGCGCCGCGCCGTTGGTCGTCTTCACCATCAGGCTCAGCCGGGTGATGGCGCGCCGCCGCAATCGGCGTAACGTGCTCTCCATGAGCGCCGAAGCCGCGCCCCGGCCGCGGGCTCGCGGGTCCACGGCCACCGACACCAGTTCGGCCTGCCCCCGGCGCCGTCCCCCGCGCGTGCAGGTAATCATGTACCCGCAAATGTTTCGCGGGCCCTCCTCCGCCACCAGGAACAGGTCCCCGCACGTACGGGAGTATTCTGCAAACAGGTTGCGATCCCAGGCCTCACGGCCGAAGCTGGCGGCTTCGATCTCGAGAATCCGTTCCAGATCGGCCGGTCCGAGGCGCCGGATCGTAAATCGCTTGATCATCTGTTATCCTTTGTTTGTAGGGTCTGGTGGCGGTTTGCGCGTGGCGACACGAAAAAAACATAGGAAACGCCCGGCTCCTCTTGACAAGGATTTCGGACTCCGGCATACTGGAATCAAGATGCAACTGAGTGGCAACTGCAGCCAGCCGGAAGTCCTCTCCGCGACCCTGGTTGACCTCCGCCGGGGCGACGCCGCAATCCTGGACCGTATCGATCTGCCGGTGGACGACGCGCGCCGCCTGATGGAGCTCGGTTTCCTGCCGGGCACGCGCGTGACCGCGGGTCTCAGCGCGCCGGGCGGCGATCCGCGCGTGTTCCGGGTGGATGGTTCGGAAATCGCATTGCGGCGCGAAACCGCCAGGCGGCTCAAGGTCCGGATCGAGAAAGCGTCTAAACGCGACCCGAGGGTCTGATGAGCGAGTGCAGCGATTGCCGAAGTTGCGGCGCGGCGGCCGTCCTGGAATTCCCGGGGCCTTCCGCGGCGGCCGCCAAGGCGGTTGCCGTGATCGGTCCGCCGAACTCGGGCAAGACCACGCTGTTTAATCGTCTGACCGGTCTTCGTCAAAAAGTAGCCAACTTTCCCGGCGTCACCGTCGAACAGCATACCGGCATCGCCGACCTGCCCGACGGCCGTTCCATCCGCCTCATCGATCTCCCGGGGGTCTACAGCCTTTCGCCGCGCTCGGAGGACGAGCAGGTCGCCTACGACGTGCTCACCGGCAACCGCGCGGACACCCCCAAGCCGGAAGCCATCCTGCTGGTGCTCGATTCCACCAACCTGGCGCGCCACCTCATGCTGGCCGCGCCGATCCTCGCGCTGGGCGTTCCGACCCTCATTATTTTGAACATGGCGGACGACCTGCGCAACCGCGGCGGCCATCTGGATCTGGGCAAGCTCGCGGCGGAGTTGGGCGCGCCGGTGGCCCTCATCAGCGCGCGCCAGGGCGAAGGCATCGGCCAGGTATTCGATTTTCTGGCCGGCGCCATGCCCAAACCCGCGCCCAGGGAACTGCCCGTCCTGCAGGACGTACCCAAGTGCCGCCAGTGGGCCGGCCGCGTGGGTATCGAGGCCGCGTACCGCCCGCCGCTGGCGCCCAAGTGGACCCGGCGGCTCGACGCCGTCTTCCTCCACCCCGTGATTGGGCCGCTGGTCTTCGTGGCGGTGGTGTTCGCCGTCTTTCAAACCATCTTTAACGCCGCCGTTCCGCTGATGGACGGGGTGAAGTGGCTGTTCGACGTTTCCGGCAACTGGATTACCACGGCGCTTCCCGATTCCCTCTTCCGCTCGCTCATCGTCGAAGGGGTGTGGAAGGGCGTCGGTTCGGTGGTGGTATTCCTGCCGCAGGTGCTGCTGCTGTTCCTGTTCATCGCCATCCTGGAAGATTCCGGATACCTGGCGCGCGCGGCGCTGATTGCCGACCGCACCATGGCCAAAGTCGGCCTGCAGGGGAAATCCTTCATCCCGCTCCTTTCGGCGTACGCCTGCGCGGTGCCGGCTATCATGTCCACGCGCACCATCGAGAACCGGCGCGATCGCATCGCCACCATTCTCATCGCGCCCTTCATGACGTGCTCCGCGCGCCTGCCGGTCTATACCCTCATCATCGCCGCGTTCATCCCCCAGCGTCACGTGCTGGGCCCGTTCCTCAACACCCGGGCCGCCGCCATGCTGGCGCTCTACGTGTTGGGATTCCTGGCCGCCGTGGTGACGGCGCGGCTGCTGAAATCGTCCATCCTGAAGACCGGCCGTACGCCCTTCCTGCTGGAGATGCCCTCCTACCGCTGGCCCACCTTCCAGTCCATCGGCCTCCGCCTCTACGACCGCTCCAAAGTTTTTCTGCGCCGCGCCGGCACGGTGATCCTGCTGGTCACCGTGATCCTCTGGATCATGGCCAACCTGCCCACCCAGAACGGTCACATCCCGGCCATCGAGAACAGCCTGGCCGGCACCATCGGCCGCACCATCGAACCGGTGCTCAAGCCGCTCGGCTTCAACTGGAAAATCGGCATTGGATTGATTACCTCGCTGGCCGCCCGCGAGACCATCATCGCCACGCTCGGCACCATCTACGGCATGGATCCCAAATCGCACGGGCTCGATTTGCAGAACGCCATCCATCGCGACCTGACGCCCGGCGGCGCGGTGGCCCTGCTGGTCTTCTTCGCCTTCGCCATGCAGTGCATCTCCACCATTGCCGTGGTGCGGCGCGAAACCGGCGGATGGAAGTGGCCCATCCTGCAATTCACTTACATGAGCGTGCTGGCGTACGCGGGCGCGTTCGTGGCCGCCCACCTCATCCGCTGAGCGGCCGACGCCGGGCGCCGCACCCCCCCGGACCCAAGCCCTGCGTTCCCGGCGTCTCGGCGGCGGAGCGCGCCGTCCGGAAACGCGCGCTATAGTGGAGTCACCCCCATGCGAGGCACGCGCTGGCTTTTGCTGGTGGCCATTGTCGTCATCCTCTGCGGCGTCGGCATCACCTATCGGGCACAAAAGAGGGCCCTGCGCCTCCAGGCGCCGCCCCGGCCGCGGGTGCTGCCCGAGGAGTTGAGCTCGCAGGGCGAAAAGCTGCACTACACGGAGCGCAACGAAAACACCCACTGCAAGACCGCCGATATCCTGGCCGGCTCCATCCGGCAGGTGAAAGACGCTTCGCGTATCGATCTCCAGGACGTCACCCTGATGCTCTATCACGATTGCGCCGCCACCTACGACCTGGCGAAGAGCGCGGCGGCGGCCTATTATCCCGCCGAGCACCGTCTCTATTCGGAAGGCGCGGTGGAGATCACGCGCGGGATTCCGGTCGCGGGCCAGCCCGCGCACACCCTGGTATCCATCAAATCGTCGGGCGGCGTTTTCTTCGATACCACCACCGGCCGCGTGGAGACCGATCGTCCCTGCACGTTCGCCTTCCAGAACGGGGACGGCGAAGCGACGGGCGCCTTCTACGACCCCAGCACCCACGACCTGCTCATGAAGAGCGACGTGAAGCTGGATTGGAAATCCACGCGCCCCGGCGCCAAGCCCATGAAGATCGAAGCGGGCAGCCTGGAGTACCGCGAATCCGAATCCCAGATCTGGCTCAAGCCGTGGGGGCGGCTCACGCGCGAGAACACGGTGGTGGAAGGACAGAACGCCGTGGTCTACCTGCAGGAGGCCGCCGACGGCCACAAAGCGATCCGCAAAGTGGTAGCCGACAACGGCCATGGCATCGACACCTACCCCAACCGCAAGCTGCAATACTCGGCCGGCCAGGTGTGGGTGGATTACGACGACGCGGGACTCGTCCAGAAGATCATCGCGCAAAGCAACGCCCAACTGGTCTCGACTTCCGCCTCGTCGGAGACGCTGGTCACGGCGGACCACTTCGATCTGGATTTCGAGACGCACGATGGCGAGAGCGCGCTCGCGCACGTCACCGGCACCGGCCGCGGCACGGTGACCTCGAAGCCGCTCGCCGCCTCCGGCCCTCCGGCGGGCGAAACGCACGTGCTGCGCAGCGAAGTGCTGGAGATGAAGATGCGGCCGGGCGGCCATGAGATCGATACCGTGGTGACCCATGGGCCGGGAACGCTGGAGTTCCTGCCCAACGCGCCCGTGCAGCATCACCGCACGCTCGAGGGCAAGGACATGCTGATCGCCTACGGCGCGCAGAACCATATCCAATCGTTCCACGCCACCGAGGCGAGGACCCGGACCGACCCCACGGCGGAAGAGCGCAAGCGCAACCGCGCCGTCTCCACCACCAGCAGCCGCGACCTTCTGGCGCGCTTCGATCCCGAAACCAGCCGCATGTCCTCCATGGAGCAATCGGGCGATTTCGCCTACCAGGAAGGCGAGCACCAGGCGCGCGCCCGGAAGGCCACGCTCGATTCCGACCAGAATGTCATCCTGCTCGATACCGCCGCGCGCGTCGCGGATGCGACCGGTTCCACTTCCGCCGACCGCATACGCCTGGACCAGCGCACGGGCGATTTCACGGCCGAGGGCGGGGTGACCTCCAGCCGTCTGCCCGAGCAAGACCAGAAGAAGAATTCGCAAATGCTCTCCGGCGACGAGCCGCTCCAGGCGCAGGCGCGCAAGATGGAATCCACCAACCACAACCGCACGATTCACTATGAAGGCGGCGCCACCATGTGGCAGGGCGCCAACCGCATACAGGCCGATGCCATCGACGTAGACCGGGAAAAGCACGGGCTGAAAGCCGAGGGCAACGTGACCACATGGCTGTGGGAACAGCCCAAAAACGAGGCCCGGACACCGGCCCCCGCTCCGGTGCTCACCGTGGTGCGCGCGCCGCACCTGGTGTATGCCGACGACACGCGCCTGGCGCATTATACCGGCGGCGTGCTGCTGACGCGCGGCGTACTGCGGGTGAAGAGCCGCGAGCTGCGTGCGTACCTGGCCGAGCCGGATGCCGATTCCCGTCTCGAAAAAGCGTTCGCCGATGGCGCGGTGGAGATCGTGCAGAGCCCCGTGGATCGCACGCGCAACGGCTTCGCCGAGCACGCCGAGTACTATCCCGAGGACCAGAAGGTGATTCTGCGCGGCGGAAGGCCGAAACTGATCGAAGTGAAAGCCACGACCAAAGACACGACGGAGGGCAATGAATTGACCTACTTTGCCAACGATGATAGGCTGCTGGTAAATGGCGCTTCCAGCAAGCCCGCCACCAGCCAGATCCACAAGGGCAAATAAACCGGGGGCGCGGGGCCGGGCCTGGGCGGCCCAACGCTGGGCCCGGGCCTGAACGGCCCGACGCTTATGAAACAGCTAGAAACCAAGGAAATCTCCAAGAGTTTTCGCGGCCGCCGTGTGGTGGATGACGTTTCCGTACACGTCAAGGAGGGCGAAGTGGTGGGCCTGCTGGGCCCCAACGGCGCCGGCAAGACCACGTCGTTCTACATGATCGTGGGCCTGATCTCGCCCGACTCGGGCGAAATCCTGGTGGACGACGAGAACATCACCGGCCTTCCCATGTACCAGCGCGCGCGCCGCGGCATCAGCTATCTGCCGCAGGAACCCTCCATCTTCCGCAAGCTCACGGTGGAAGAAAACCTGATGGCTATCCTGGAAACGCTGCCCCTCCGGGCGCGCGAACGCCGCGAGAGAATGGAACAACTGGTGGATCAGCTCGGCCTGGAAACCGTGCGGCGCAGCCGCGGCTACATGCTTTCCGGAGGCGAGCGCCGCCGCGTGGAGATCGCGCGCTCGCTGGTGATCGAGCCCAGTTTCCTGCTGCTCGACGAACCGTTCTCCGGCATCGACCCGATCCAGGTGCTCGAGTTGCAGCGCATCATCTTCGACCTGAAGCGGCAGGGCATCGGCATCCTGGTCACCGACCACAACGTGCGCGAGACCATGGTGGTGACCGATCGCGCCTACATTATCAATAACGGGCGCATCTTCCGCGCAGGCACGCCGGAGGCGCTGGAACGCGATCCCGAAGTCAAGCGCATCTATCTGGGCGAATCGTTCACCCTGCGCGTATGAATTCATCCGGGAGCGCGCCGCCGCTTGGAAACCACCACACCCTCCGCTTCGTAACAGAACTATGAAACTATTGCTCCTGCTGTGCGGCGCCACGGCGGCCTTTGCGCAGCCGTTTTCCTTCGGGGTGAAGGCGGGCCTGCCCTGGACGGATTTTTTGAATACGGCGCGATCCGGAAATTTCAGCTTCACCTCCAACACCAACCGCTATATTTTCGGCGCCACGGCGGAGTTGCATCTGCCCTTGCACCTGTCCATCGAGCTGGACGCGCTCTACCGGCATTTCAGCTACCACGGGGCCGGCAGCATTATCGGCATCACCACCACCACCGTCGACAGCGACACCACCACCAACGATTGGGAGTTTCCCCTGCTGTTGAAATACCGTTTCGGGAGCAGGATCGCGCGCCCGTTCGTGGATGCCGGCGTAGCCTTCGACACGCTGCAAGGGCTGGTCCAGACCGTCAAGACGACCGTGCTCGCCACCCAATCGGCCATCACCAACAGCACCTCGAACCCGCCCGAGCTGAACAACAGCACCAGCCGTGGCTTCGTGATGGGCGTGGGCCTGGACTTGCACCTGCTGGTGATCCATGTGCAGCCCGAGATCCGCTACACGCGCTGGGGCGCGAAGCATTTCCTCGACCCCAACGCCCTGCTCCACAGCAACCCGAACCAGGCCGAGTTCCTGGTGGGGATCACGTTCTGAGCGTGCAGTGGTGGGGCAGGCGCTTCCGCCTGCCAAGCCCGTTGACGGGCGATTTGCATGCACGGTCGGCATCGGCGCTAACATAGCGAGAATGGATATCGACCAGCGGATCGAAGCGCTAGCTAGTCCAAACGCTTAAGCTGATGGCCGCCACGCGCCCGGTTCGGGACAATCGGGACAAGCAGTGGGATGGGCGCTTGGACAAAATCCTGGAGGAGCAGAAACGGATCAGCCGTCTCATCGAGATCCACGAGGAGCCCCTCAACAGGCACGACCAGCGGCTGGACAACCGGGAACACTAACCACCGGTCGCGCGCGGCCTCCTGCTTCACGCCTTCAGCTGCCCCAGCTTTTCCTCTAGAAACCGCAGAATCTCGCCCGCGGCGGTCTGGCCGTCCAAGGGAAGAAGCAGGACGCCGGCGGGAGTGAATTGCGCGCCGCGGGTCTGGCTCACGATGGTCATCAGGCGAGCGGGGTCGACGCGCGTCTCCTTGTGGAATTTCACGTTCAACAGGCTGTGGCGGCGGTCGATGGCCTCGATGCCGATCTGCTCGGCCATGGTCTTCAAGGCGGAGTAGGCCAGCAGATTGCGTACCGCATCGGGCACCGGGCCGTAACGGTCCTCCAGCTCCTTCTCGGCGTGGTCGCGGGCCGCGGCGTCGGCGGCGTTGGCAATCTGGCGGTACGCTCGCAGGCGCTGGTTTTCGTCGACGATGTAGTCGGGGGGGATGCGGATATCGAGGCCCAGGTTGAGGGCCGAGTGGATTTCCGGCACCACCTCCTCGCCCTTCAACTCGCGGACCGTCTCCTCCAGCAGCCGCACGTAGGTGTCGAAGCCGACCGAGTTGATGTGCCCGTGCTGCTCGCCGCCCAACAGGTTGCCGGCGCCGCGCAGCTCCAGATCCAGAGCGGCGATCTTGAATCCCGCGCCCAGATCGCTGAACTCCTTCAAAGCCGCCAGGCGCTTGCGCGCGATCTCGGTCAGCTCGGTGTCGGGCGGTACCAGCAGGTAGGCATAGGCCCGGCGGTTGGAGCGGCCCACGCGCCCGCGCAACTGGTAGAGTTCGGAAAGCCCGTAGCGCTCGGCATTCTCGATGATCATGGTGTTGGCGAGGGGAATATCCAGGCCATTTTCGATAATTGTAGTACACACCAGGATGTCGAACTCATGGCGCATGAAGCGGAGCATGGTCTTTTCCAGGTCGGCCTCTCCCATCTGGCCGTGACCGACGCCGATGCGGGCATTGGGCGCCAGTTCCTGGAGCATGGCGGCGCGGGCCCAGATGGAGTCCACGCGATTGTGCAGAAAATAGACCTGGCCGCTGCGGCCTAACTCCTGTTCCAGAGCGGAGCGGATCAACGCGGGCTGGAAGGGCGCCACCACGGTGTGGATGGAGAGGCGGTCCTTGGGCGGAGTCTCGATCACCGACATATCCCGCAGACCCAGTAGCGACATATGTAGTGTTCGCGGGATGGGAGTGGCGCTCATGCTGATCACGTCGACCACTTTTTTCAACTGCTTGAGCCGCTCCTTGTGCTTGACGCCGAAGCGCTGTTCCTCGTCCACAACCACGAGGCCGAGGTCGCGGAATTCCACGTCCTGGGAGAGCAGGCGGTGGGTACCGATGGCGATGTCGACCTTGCCCTCGGCCAGGTCCGCCAACGCCGCTTTCAATTCTTTGGGCGAGCGGAACCGGCTGAACATCTCGACCCGGACGGGGAACGGCTGGAAGCGCCGCTTGAACGTCTCGAAGTGCTGAAAAACGAGAACTGTAGTAGGAGCCAGGATGGACACCTGCTTGCCGTCGCCGAGGGCCTTGAACGTGGCCCGCATGACGACCTCGGTCTTGCCGTAGCCCACGTCGCCGCAGAGCAGCCGGTCCATGGGCTGCTCGCTCTCCATGTCGCGCTTGATATCCTGGATGGCGGTGAGCTGGTCGCGGGTTTCGGTGAACTCGAAGGCATCCTCGAACTCGCGCTGCCAATTACTGTCGGGCGAGTAGCGGAAGCCCTCGGCCATTTTGCGGGAGGCGTAGAGCTTCAGCAGTTCGTCCGCCATATCGCGCATTTTGGCCTTGATGCGGGTCTTGGTGCGCGTCCAGGTGGCGCCGCCCATGCGGTCGAGGGCGGGTTTGGCCTCACCGGCCCCGCGGAAACGCTCCACCAGATCCATGCGGGTGAGGGGCACGTAGAGCTTGGCGCCGGCGGCATATTCGAGCAGCATATAGTCGCCCTTGGCCTCGCCTTGGGCAATCTCGCGCAGGCCGAGATACTGGGCCACTCCATGCTCGGCATGAACCACGTAATCGCCGGGTTTGAGGTCGATCAGGTCGGCTGAAAAGGTGGCCCGGGCAGACTTCGATGAGGGCGCGCGGGCCACCAGCTCGGAGGTCTCGAAGAGGTCTTCGGAGCCAAATACTACAAGTGCCGAATCTGGAAAGGCGGTGCCCCGCCGGATGAGGCCCTTGATGAGGTAGACGCTGGCCACGGTGCCGGCCATGTAAGCGCGCTCGGCGAGGTAGGCGGGCGTGGAGTCGAACTGCTCCAGGCCGAGCTGGTAGGGGATGGCGTACTCGTTGAGGATGTCGGCCACCCGTTCGATCTCCCCGGTGGAGGAAGCAAAGAAGGCCACGCGGTGGCCCGATTCCACCAGGTTGCGCGCTTCCGCGATGGCCACCTGCATGTTGCCGTGGAAAGCGAGGGAGGGCCGGGTGGAAATATGAAGGTCGTGGGGCGGACCCCCTGGTCCGCCGGGGTCCCCCCTCGGGGGAGCCCCCCGGCCGGCCTTCGGGCGAGGGCGCCCGCCCCACTGGTCGCCCGCGTCTTCATCACCTTCGGTGGGCTGCAGGCCCAGGGGCACTCCCTCGCGGCCGCTGCTCTGAAAGGCTTCCAGCGCCAACTCCTGAATGGCGAGTTGGGGGGCGGAGGCGGCCTGGCGCTCCAGTTCCTCCCAGCGGAAGAAGATCTTGTCGGGATCGTAAGCCGGGGAGCGCTCGATCTGCTCGAGTCGCGTCCAAAAGCGGTCGGCGGCGGCGCGGATCTGGCCGGGCTCATCCCACAGCACGAGCGGGCGGTCGACCAGCGAGAAAACCGACGCGCTGCGCGGGCGGAGCATGGGCGCCAGCAGCTCCCAACCGGGAAAAGGCAGGCCGGGCGGCGGCAGGTCGCGGCCGGGAAGGCCGGCCTCGCGCACCAGTTCGCCCAGTTCCACGAGCAGGGCGTGCGACTTCTGGTATTCGGTGAGGGGCAGCAGCGTGCAGTCCTCTATTTTGAGCACCGAGCGCTGCGATTCCACGTCGAAGCGGCGAATCGACTCCACCTGGTCGCCGAACAGATCGATGCGCACCGGCTTGGCCGCTTCGGGCGAAAAGACGTCCAGGATTCCGCCGCGGACGGAATACTCCCCCACCATTTCCACCGGCTCGCGGCGTTCGTAGCCGATGCTTTCCAGGTGGGCGATCACCTCTTCCAGCGGCAGTTCGTCGCCTACGCGCATCTTGAGGGCGAGCTGGCGGTAGAATTCGGCGGGCTCAATCCGCAGCAGGGCCGCGGTCACCGGCAGGATCGTGATGGGAACCCGCCCGGTGGCCAGCCGCCACAGCCCGACGGCGCGCTGCTCACAGATCTCGGCGTGCGGGGAGAGGTTTTGAAGAGGCAAAACGTCAAGAGCCGGAAGGAGTTGCGGAGCGCTGCGGTCTTCCGCCAGAAGCAGGCCAAAAAAGGTATTGACCGCTTCGGAGAGGGCTTCGGCTTGCTTGTTACCATCTACTACAATGATCAGAGACAGCGGGGAGGAGTGGGCCAAGAGCACGGAATACAGGGCCTTGGCGGTGGTGGTGAGACCTGAAAGGGAGGCGTTGCCGCCTGTGGCGAGGCGGTGCAGCGCGTCCTGGAAGCCGGGGTGCCTCCCCAAATCCAGAAACAGGTCGCGAACGGCAGGATGAATCAAGGTCGGTTTAGAATTTCTTCTACAATATTAGTAGTACAATGGCCGGGTTCCAGGGGCACGGTGACCACCTTACCGCCGGCGGCTTCGAGCGCCAGCACAATCTCGGCACGTTCGTCCTGGCCGAGCAGGGGACCGGACTCCCCTTTTGCGCGCCCGACGCCGGCATCGGAATTGAGCGCCAGAATGAGGACGTCGCCCAGGGAGCGGGCCTGCTCCAGAAGGCGTATGTGCTTCCACGGGAGGCGTTGTTCCCGGAGTTCCGCGCGGGTGTATAGGCGTCCCACCGATTTCAGTGTAGCAGGGGCGGCAAAAGGCGCCGGGAGGGATCCGGGCGCACGGCCGGTCAATCCACCAGCAACACGTTGATCATCGCCGTGAGTTGCTGGCGCGCGGAGCCGGTTCGTTTGGAAAAGACGGGACGATCCGACCGGTCGAATCGCACATCGCCTCGCAGGATTACGTGCTTGTCGATCCGGAACTCGGGGGTCGCGGTCACTTCTTTCAGGGTCTGCCCGACTCCGGTTCGCGCCCCGCTGCGGTCGGCGAAAACTTCGCCGCGCAGGTTCATGGCGAACTTCCTGGTCACCGCGGTGTGCAGGTATCCTGCCACGCCCGTCCAATTGCCGTGCTCGCGCCCTTCGTGCTGTTCCACCGCCGCCGCCTCGTGGCCGTACAGGGCGTCCAGGCCTAGACTGACACGGCCGGAGGCCTTCCACACCGCGGTCAGCTCCCAACCCTGCCGGTAGTCGTGCTCGTTTTCCTTTTGTTCGGGGCCGTAGATCCCGTTCACCGTGAACGTCACGGACGGCGCCGGCGTGTAGGCAACCTGGAACCCCGCGGTCTTTCCGCGGTTGTTGTCGGTCACCTGGTCCCATCCGTTCATCAGATGCACCTGCGCCGAGAGTGTATCGCTGAACGGGTAGCTTACCCGAAGGCCGGTCTGCGTATAAGGAATCGCATAGCCGAACAAAAACGAGCGGGTGGCATTGTCGTTCCATCCGTCATAGCCATCGATCACTTCGAAACCCAGGTGCGTGACGTACTTGCCACCGTCGAAGCGCAGCCCCTTCCCGAGGGGCGCGATATAGCTCACCAGCGCCTGCTGGATATCGAAGTGCCCGGCTTTGCCCGAATCCGGATCCCGGAACAGGCCATAAGCCGCTTCGATCTCGGGGATCGATTGCCCCGCCTCCAGATCGACGCGAAATCCCCAGTCGCCTTTCTTGGAAGCGGCCTTCTGGACCACCGCTTCGGCTACATCCAGCTTCCAGTAGCGATCGGCGAAATCGAACGCGCGGAACCCGTTGGTCCGGTCCGCGGGCCGGTTGAAATTCGAGGTGTAACTCCCCGACAGAAAACCATCGAAGGTGACCGTCCGGTACCACTTCTTCTCGGTCTGATCGGAGGGCGGGGTTTGGGCGCACAGCGTCGCCGCCCAAAGCCCGGCCAGGAGAGCGTGCCGGATCATACGCTACGCTTCCAGGTAAGCTTTTTCGCCGTGCAGTCCCTCGTCCAACCCGGCTTCCTCGGTCGCCGCGCTGACTTTCACGGGGGTGATCCGGTCAATCAGCCAGAGCATGAGGAGGGTAAAGAGAAATGCCCATGCCGAAGAGATCAGCACCGCGAGGATTTGGATGCCGAAGAAATGAAGATTTCCGCGCAGCAGTCCGTCCACGCCACCCGATGATGCCGGGTTCCAGGCGGTAGAGGCGAAAACGCCCAGCAAGACGACGCCCAGCATGCCGCCGACCCCATGCACGCCCCAAACATCCAGCGCGTCATCCCACTTCAGGCGGTTCTTCAACGCCACGGCATAGTAACAGACCACGCCCGCTATCGTCCCGATCAACGCTGCCACGGACGGCGAAACGTAACCGGCCGCCGGCGTGATCGTGGCCAGCGCCGCTACCGCGCCCGTCAACAGGCCGAGGAAATGCGGCTTGCGGCTGGTGAACCACTCTACTAACAGCCACGCCACCGCGCCAAAAGACGCCGCGATGTCCGTATTCAGAAACGCCACTGCCGTGATCGAATCCACGCGAAACTCGCTGCCCGCGTTGAACCCGTACCACCCGAACCACAGCAGCCCCGCGCCCAGCGCCACCAGCGGGATGCTGTGCGGACCTTTATCCACAAAGCGCCGCTTACCCACGTAGAGCACCGAGGCCAACGCCGCCATGCCGGCGATGTTGTGCACCACAATGCCGCCCGC
Organism: Bryobacteraceae bacterium; assembly: GCA_017883415.1. Taxonomy (GTDB): domain Bacteria; phylum Acidobacteriota; class Terriglobia; order Bryobacterales; family Bryobacteraceae; genus JADGNR01. Next base: position 16,176 of record JADGNR010000073.1, read on the forward strand.
GAAATCCCGTACGCCCCAGGATGCCAGCAGCCCGCCGCCCCACACCATGTGAACGAACGGGAAATACACGCCCAGCAGCCACGCCGTCAGAAACAGCATGTACGCCTTGAACGTTACCCGGTTCGCAAATGCGCCCGTGATCAGCGCCGGAGTGATGATCGCGAACATCATCTGATACCCGCAGAACACGATCATGGGAATGGTGTCGTTCGGAGAAGCCGTCGATAGCGTGATTCCATTCAGGAACGCCCAATGAAAGTTGCCGATGATGCCGCCAAAATCCGTGCCGGATTTCAGGTCCCCGCTGAAGCACATTGAGAACCCGCACAGCCACCACAGCACCGTCGTCCATCCCATGGAGACGAAGCTCTGGATCATGATCGCCAACACATTCTTGCGCCCTACCAGGCCCCCGTAAAAGAAGGCCAGTCCTGGGGTCATAAGCATGACCAGGCTGGAGCACAGCAGCATGAATCCGGTATTGCCGGTGTCGAGGTGTAGCATACAGTGAACGGATATTGTAACCTGAAACCCTTAAATTACGGAAAAGCGCCCGGGCGGAAAGGGGCGGGGACCTGGCGATGCGCCCGCCAGTGGCACGCTACGCGCCGGCCGCCCCTTCCGCACGCGGCGGCGTGGCGTACTCGCGGAAGGTCAGCCAGTCGGTGTGAATCTTGTCCCAGTCCTGCACGGCCAGGCCATAGGAAGCGAACAATTCGCGGATGCGCGCCGAGTCCCAGCCGGCGATGTCTTCGAGAATCGGCACCAGCACGCTGAGCGCGTTGTCGCTGATCACCGTGCGCCGGGCGATGCGGCCGATGTACTTCGCTTCCGATACGGCAATGGTGTAGCCGTCGCGGCTGTTCACATGCTGCATGACGTACAGATCGGAGCTGCCGTCGCCCATGTAGATGGTGTGATCGGGGCGCGTGCCGAGGCGCGTTTCCAATTCTTCCAGCACGGCGACTTTGCCGTAGCCGGCGGCTACCCGTTTCACGGAGGCGATTTCGCCGTTGGCGGCATCCCATTCCAGTTCGGTGCCGAAGATGCGTTCGGGCGGAACGATGCCGTCCAGCGCCGATTGCACCACTTCGGTGGGCGCCGCCGAGATCACGTAGAACAGAAACTTCTGGCGCTCCAGCCCCTGCTCGAGAAACTGCGCGAACAGATCCACATGGGTCTTCAGCCGGACCCGTTTGCCGACCTCGATGAGGTGCTCCCGGCGGACTCCGCGGAACTGGGGATCGTGGCGCAGCAGATAGGCCAGCTCCGCGCCTTGCTGCACCAGGTTGACCCGGGACAATCCGCTCACTTTCTCGCGAAACCCGGGAATGCCCAGCAGTTCGGCGAGAATCGCCCCCGAATCGTTGAAGCTGAGCGTCTGGTCGAAATCGCTGGCTACCAGGTACAAGCTGGCGTTGGCTGGTTCATGGG
>JADGNR010000074.1 GCA_017883415.1 Bryobacteraceae bacterium
GAACATCTCCTGCTTCGGCAGCCGGTTCACCGCCGCCGAAATGCCGTAGGCCCCCGCCCAGCCCACCATCCCGCTCAACCCCGCCAGCAGGATGCCCTCCAGCAGAAAGTCCGCCAGGATGCGTCCGCGCGTGGCGCCCACCGCTTTGCGCAGCCCGATCTCCCGGGTCCGCTCGGTCACCGACACCAGCATGATGTTCATCACCCCCACGCCGCCGAGGGTAAGAGTCACTACCGCGATGGCGCCCAGGAACATGGTCATCGAGGTGAAAATGCGGTCCACCAGCTGCGCGTTCTCCACCGTGTCCCAGATGAACACGGCGCTCGGATCGTCGGCCTCGAAACGATGGTTGCGCGCCAGCACGCGCATCACCTGCGCCCGCGTCGTTTTCCAGCCATCGAGCGATACCGGCACGTAGATGACATCGCTCACCATGCCGGGGTGAAAATTCTCGTCCGCGGGCGGAACGTCGCGCACCATGGCGGAATAGGGAATGAAGATCTTGTCGCTGTCCAGGCCGTTGTAACTGCTGTTCTGGTCCTTGGGCGGCATCAGTCCCACGATCCGGTAGGGGATGCCGTTGATGGCCAGCGTGGCGCCCGGCGCCGTGGGCCGCTCGCCGAACAATTGCTTGCGTACGTTGTCGCCGACCACCGCCACGCGCGCCGCCTCGGCCGCATCTTTCTCCGCCAGGAAGCGCCCGCTGGCGATGGGGATGTTGCGGATCTCGGAAAAAAGCGGCTCCACCCCGAACACCGAGAAGGTGCCGCTGTTGAACGGGGTCACCGCGCGCGCGGAGTTCTGCAATTCGGCCACCACGCGGCTCACCAGGAAGCACTCCGCGCGGATATCGCGCACATCGTCGTAGGTCAGCCGGATGCGCCGGCCCGCGCGCCGCCCGCCGGCCTGTTTCTCCGTCTGCCCGTTGAACACGATGACGATGTTCTCGCCGATCTGGCGGAACCGGTCGCGCTGGCCCGCTTTGAAGCCGTCGCCCATGGCCACGATCAGCACCATCGACGCCACGCCCCAGGCGATCCCCGCCATGGTCAGAAAGCTGCGCAGCTTGTTGCGCAACAGGCTGGAGAGGACTTGCCCGAACAGCTCTTGCAGGTACGCCATGGGACGGCCACGGACCTATTGCAGAATCACCTGCTGGCCGAGGGCGAGGCCCTTCACGATCTGCGTTTTGGAGCCGTTGCTGATGCCCGTCTCGACCGGCACCCGCCGCTTTCCGCTCTCGACGGCGGCATCGGGAACCTCCACCTCCGTGGAGCGGTCCTTCTTATAGAGGATGGCCCCTTCCGGCACCGCCATCACGCCCTTGCGCTCTTCCAGCATGATTTCGGCGTTGGCCGTCATGGTGGCCATCAGCTTTTTGGATTCGTTGGATATGGAAACCCGCACTTCAAACGTGGTGACATTGTCTTTCTCCACGCCCATGGGAGAGATTTTCGTCACTTTCCCGGTGAAGCTCTGCCCCTTGTACGATTCCACGGTGATGCGCGCGGGCTGGCCGAGATATACCTTGCCGACGTCGCTTTCATCCACCTTGCCCTTGACGTAGACCTCGCGCAAATCGCCCAGGGTCATGATCAGCGTGGCGCCGGAGCCCATGGTCAGGATGGAGCTCACGGCGTCGCCCACCTCGCGGTCGCGCGAAAGCACCACGCCGTCGATAGGCGAAGCGATGGTGGCGTTGCGCAGGTCCTCTTCGGACTGGTTCAGTTGCGCGCGCGCCTGCTCGATCTGCGCTTCGGTGCGGGCGATGGCGGCGCGCGAGACGCCCAGGTTCACCTGCGCCTGCTGCTGCCGGTTCACGGCCATCTCGTAGTTCTTCTCGGCCTCGTCGCGGGCGATCTGCGGCATCAGCTTTTCCGCGAACAGTTGGCGCGCGCGTTCCATGTCCCGCTTCAAAAAGGGGATGTCCGGCCCGAGTGCCTCCACCTTGTTGCGCTCGTAATCGGCCTGCGCGCTTTTGAGCGCCGCTTCCGCCATGGCCAGCGCCGCTTGCGCCTGCCTTAACCGCGGAAGCAGATCGTTCTGGTCCAGTTCGCAGATGACCTGTCCCTGGCGGACCACATCGCCCACATTGACCGGCAATTTCAATATGATGCCGCTGGCCTTGGACTTGACCTCCACTTTCGTGGTGGGCTCGATCTTGCCGGTGGCCACCACCGAGCGCGCCAGGTCCATCCGTTCCACGCGCGCCAGCTTGTCGGGATCGATCTTAGCGGGAGTGCGGCTGAGGGCCCGTAGGGAGAAAAACGCCACCCCGCCGATCAATGGAATCAGCGCCAGCAGGAACCACCGAAGCCGGCCTTTGTTGCGCTTTGCCATATGGGGAAACCTTATATCTTCTACGATGGCAGAACCCGATTCGTTCCGTGGAGCCCGAAAACGCGAAACCGCGGGCGGGCGGCATTAAACCGTCCATCCGCGGCGTCCTCGTTCCCCGAATGTTAGATGATTACGGGTTGAAGACCACGGTGGTCTTGGTCCCGCCAAGCCTGATCTCGGAAACGACCGACTTGCCGTTTGTGTTGGTGTAGCGAATGGCGTTCTCGTCGAATTTCTTGTCGCCGGTTTGGATCTTCACCGGGATTTCCAGCGGCTGCTTGCCATTGAGGATGGTCACTTTGGCCTCGCCCACCGTGATGCGATATTCTCCCGCCTTCAGCTCGGTGCCTTGCACGACGGAAGGCTGGGCAAAGGTGATGTGGTAGGTGGCACCCTTAAAGGCCGGGGTTCCCGCGCTTGCCACCACTAACGCCAGGGTCGCGAACATCAATACCAGTTTTTTCATAAGATTTTCTCCTGAACCTGTTGGTTCCTGTTAAATTCCGTGGGCCGCTCTGCCCATACAGAGTTTAGCACCACTTTATCGTGAATAACAAGGGCGGCGCTCGAATTATCCGCGATCGGCGATCCTGCAGGAGGGATTCGCGGGGTGATCGGCTACGGCTTAACCCCAACCGCCTCAATGAGTTTGAAGCGGCGGAGTCTTCCCTTTCTGGCGGTTTCGGTAACCAGGGTCGTGCCGTCGAAGCCGAGAATCGCATTCCCTCGGGCCATGTCCTCCGGCAAGGAGGCGGGCACCCACGCCCGCGCCTGCCGGTCAAACGACCAAAGGCGCAGGGTCTCATCGCCGTACCTCCCCACGACCAGATCGTTGTCCGCACTGAGACCGATACCCCCGCGCCAGTCTCCGGCTAAACCAGCCGGGCCGTCGAAGCGATTCAACTCCGCGCCGTCGAGCGAAAACTCGATGTATTCGCAACCGTTGGTGAACCATCCCACCCGGTCGCGGGAGGCCATCAGGTGCGAAGTGAGCGTGGCATCCTTCCCGGTTTCCCTGCCTCTGGCGCGGACGGTCACCGACCCGAGCATCTTGCCCGCGGTGTCGAAGCGGCGGATCACGTTGGGGGTCGCAATTCCAATCTTCGTTTCGTCCATCAGGTGGCCCGCCGTCCAGATGGTGCCGTCGGCGGCCACGGTAACCTCGTTCGGGACATAGGGCCAGGCTTCGATCACGGTCCGCCGTTTCCGGTCGGGCGCAATCCAGGCAACAAAGGAATTGTGGCGGGAGCCGGGCCGCTGATAGCCGCCGGCCAGGACGATCGCACCATCGGCGCCGGCGCCGACGCCATCGACGTAGATCCAACTGGCATCCTCGATCGCAAACGGGATCTCCTCGCGCCGGCCCTCCCGATCCACCGCGAAGAGCAGCATTGCGCGCGCCTGCTTGTCCTGGAAACCCACGAGTTGGCTGCCCTGCCAGCGCGGAAAGTAGGTCCAGGCCGCGGTGTCGATATCGCGTTCGTGCTCAAACGCCAGGCGGCGTTGGGCAAACATGGGTTGCGCCGTCACCCAGCAGAGCCCTGCCCACAGACCGGCCATCCTGAGGCTGGAAATCAAACGCCGTCTCTCCCTCATAGTGCCGCTCCCACTCGCAGAGTTTAGGATATCAGAACTGGTTACTACCGGTTCTGCCGCGATCGGAGCGGCGGCCTCCGAGGTTTGCCGGGCCATCCGCCCGGCCGGTCCACCGGCATGGAAACCGCCGCCCTCTCCCGCCGCATCGTAGACGGCGGGATTGATTGGCTTCCCCTCTACTTTCGCGATACCCGATGCACGGCGCCGCACCTCCCGCAAAAGCGGCTGAGGGGCATTCCTGAACGTATATACGTTGCGATACAAGACAGAGCGGTCGCCAACCTGGACGCCCACAAGGTAACGCCCGCGGAGTTCGAGCAGGTGCTGAACAACGATCCTGTAGAGCTGACGTTCGAACTGATCGATAACGAACAGCGGTACCGCTCTGTCGGCCTTACGAATGGAGGCAGGTTGTTGTCCGTGGCCTGGACGATTCGCAAGGGCAAGGTGCGTGCCATTACCGCCTTTCCGGCTAGTGTTTCGGACAGAAGGGCTTTTCTGGAGAGACCCAAAATGAAGAAGCAGTTGGAGGAACAACCCAAGCGCGTCATACCGGCTTTCGCCACCGAGGCAGAAGAGGCGGAGTGGTGGTATAAGAACCACAACATACATGGCAAACAGTTACTTGCCGCCGTAAAGAACGGCGAAGCTCACGTGTTGACCAAGGAGAAACTGCGGGAGCGGATCGCCGCGTCCAAGAAGACACCGGCGCCGACGGTGGCGCTGCGGATTCCCGCAGCAGATTTGGCTTTGGCCCGAAAGCAGGCGGAACAGAAGGGTCTGCCTTACCAGACCTACATTAAATCGCTATTGCACGAAACACTCACTGAGCGAGAGAAGCGAAAAGTCGGGTGGTAGGCCAAGCAGTTCGAACGGCGGCGCCCAGTGGATCGATCCGGACGCCAGAAAGCCGGCCGGCTCCTGCCGTAAACTGGTGTTTCATGGCTTTTCGCCACTCCATGTGCAACGAAGCGTTCGAAGGGCGGCCGTTCGCCGAGATTTGCCAGGCCGTCCGCGCCGCCGGCTACACCGGTCTTGAAATCGCGCCCTTCACCCTGGCGGAGAATCCCGTAGAGATTCCCGCCTCCGCGCGCCGGGAGTATCGCGACATCATGGTTTCGGAAGGCCTCGCCTTCGCCGGCCTGCACTGGCTGATGGTCAGCCCCAAAGGCTTGCACGTGACCGCGCCCGACCGCGCGCTGCGGGAGCGTAGCTGGCAGCACATCCGCGGCCTGATCGACCTGTGCGCCGACCTGGGGCCCGCCGGCGTGATGGTCTTCGGCTCGCCCCAGCAGCGGCGCTCCTCGGGCGGCCTCACCCCCGCCGAGGCCACGCGCCATTTCATCGACGGCCTCGCCGGGGTCGCGCCCCACGCGGCCACGCGCCAGGCGACCGTGCTGGTGGAAGCCCTGCCGGCGGGCCAGTGCGACGTGGTGCAGACGCTCGCCGAAGCGGTGGCCATCGTGCGCGAAATCGCGAGTCCGTTCGTCGAAACCATGTTCGACGTGCACAACGCCATCGATGAAGAGGCGCCGCACGCGGTTCTGGTCGATCGCTATTTCGACCATATCCGGCACATCCACGTCAACGAATTGGATGGGCGCCATTGCGGCGCCGGAGACTACGATTACCAACCCCTCTTCGAGGTCCTTGGCCGCCGCCGCTATGCGGGCTGGATCTCGCTCGAGGCCTTCGACTTCACCCCCGGCGGCGAGCGGATGGCGAATGAATCCCTGCGCCGCCTGGAAAGCGAGATCGCGAAACAGCCCATATGAGCCACTACGTTGTGACGGGAGGCGCGGGGTTTATCGGCTCCGCCATTGTGCGCGGCCTGCTGCGCGAGGGCGCCGGCCGCGTGGTGGTGATCGACAACCTGCTCACCGGCCGCGAAAGCAACCTGGAGGAGGTCCGCGGAGCGATTGATTTCCAGCGCGCCGACATCCGCTGCTACGACGAAATCGCGCCCCTCATCCGCGGCGCCGCGGTGGTGTTTCACGAGGCCGCGATTCCTTCCGTGCCGCGGTCGATCGACGATCCGGTGCCGTCGCACGAAGTGAACATCGACGGCACCTTCAACGTGCTGCGCGCCGCGCGCGAAGGGAAGGTGGGCCGCGTGGTCTATGCCGCGTCCTCCTCCGCGTACGGCGATACCGAAGTGCTGCCCAAGGTGGAGACCATGGCGCCGCAGCCGAAATCGCCCTACGCGCTCCAGAAACTGGTGGGCGAATATTACTGCAACATCTTCTCCGAGGTCTATGGCCTGGAGACGGTGGCGCTGCGCTACTTCAACGTCTATGGCCCGCGCCAGGACCCCTCGAGCCCCTACTCCGGCGTGCTGTCGCTGTTCATGAAAGCGGTCCTCGAGCGCCGCTCCCCCACCATCTTCGGCGATGGCGGGCACTCGCGCGACTTCACCTACGTGGACGACGTTGTGGAGCTCAATTTGAAGGCGGCCCGCGCCACGGGCGTCTCGGGCAAGGTCTACAACGGCGGCAACGGCGGCCGCATCACCCTGAACCAGGCCTGGGCGCTGTTGCAGAAAATCGAAGGCGTGGAGATACCCGCCGTGTATGGGCCTCCACGCGCGGGCGACGTGCGCGACTCCGAAGCCGACACCACCGCCGCGGTGCGCGATCTGGGCTATGCGCCGCGCTTCTCGTTTGACGACGGCATGCGCCTCACGCTGGAATGGTACCGGCGGGAAGGCAAAGGGCGGCCGTGATGCTCCTCCCGGCAGAAGCGCGTTCGAAAGCGAGGTTCCCATGTGTTTAGCCGTTCCGGGGAAGATCCTGGAAGTCCAACAACTAGCCGATAACCGCGTGGGAACCATCCAGTTCGGCGGCATCACCCGCCAGGCCTATCTGGATTTTGTGCCCGAGGCGAACGTGGGCGATTACGTCATGGTGCACGTCGGCTTCGCCATCAGCCGCGTGGACGCCGAGGAAGCCGAGCGTACCTACGACCTGCTGGAGCAAATGGGCCTGCTGGAAGAGGAGGGCCTCAAGGCGGACGCCGAGGGGGAGCCATGAAGTATATCGACGAATACCGCGACCCGAAGATCGCCCAGGCGCTGGTCCAGAAGCTGGCGCAGCAGGTGACGCGTCCCTGGGTGCTGATGGAGATCTGCGGCGGTCAAACGCATACCTTGATGCGGTACGGCATCGACGAGCTCATCCCCAAGCAGGTGGAGCTGGTGCATGGGCCGGGCTGCCCGGTCTGCGTGACGGCGCTCGAAGTGGTGGATAAAGCCATCGCCATCGCGTCGCGGCCCGACGTGATCTTCGTCAGCTACGGCGACATGCTGCGCGTCCCCGGCTCGTCTTCCGACCTGTTGCGCGTCAAGGCGCAGGGCGGCGACGTGCGGATCGCCTACACGCCCATGGAGGCGGTGAAAATTGCGCGCGCCAATCCGGACCGCAAGGTGGTGTTCTTCGCCATCGGTTTCGAAACCACCGCGCCGGCCAACGCCATGACCGCGTGGCAGGCCCGCCGCGAGGGGCTCGAGAATTTCTCCATGCTGGTGTCCCACGTGCTGGTGCCGCCCGCCATCCGCGCGCTGATGGCATCGCCTGCCGTGCGCGTGCAGGGCTTCATCGCCCCCGGCCACGTGTGCACCATCATGGGCTACCGCGATTACGAAGAGCTGGCCGCCCAATATCATGTGCCCATCGTGGTGGGCGGATTTGAGCCGGTGGACCTGCTGGAGGCCATCTCCATGCTGGTGGCGCAACTGGAGGAGGGCCGCGCCGAAGTGGAGAACCAGTACGTGCGCTCGGTGAGCCGCGAAGGCAATCTCCCCGCCCGGCGCATGGTGGAGCAGGTATTTGAAACCGCCGACCGCAAATGGCGCGGCCTCGGCAACATCCCCATGAGCGGCTGGCGCCTGCGTCCCGAGTTCGCCGCGTTTGACGCCGAGAAGGTCTTCGGGCTGTCCGAGGTGGAGGTGCCCGAGCCGCCCGAGTGCATCAGCGCGCTGGTGCTGCAAGGGCTCAAGAAGCCGTTCGAATGCACCGCGTTCGGCGTCCGCTGCACGCCCGAGAACCCGCTGGGCGCGCCCATGGTCTCCGCCGAGGGCGCCTGCGCGGCCTATTACCGGTACCGCCGGCACACGGTGGTGGCGTCATGAACGCGCTCAGCTGCCCGGTCCCGCTGCGCCTGAAGGACCAGATCCTGCTGGGGCACGGCAGCGGCGGAACGCTCAGCGCCGAATTGCTGCGCGAGATCTTCCTGCCGGCCTTCTCCAACCCGGTGCTCGATTGCCTGGACGACCAGGCGGTGGTCACCATTAACGGCGCCCGCCTGGCCGTCACCACCGATTCGTTCGTGGTAAAACCGCTCTTCTTCAAAGGCGGCGACATCGGTTCGCTGGCGGTCCACGGCACGGTGAACGACCTGGCCATGGGCGGCGCCACGCCGCTCTATCTCAGCGTGGCCTTCATTCTGGAAGAAGGGCTGTCCACCGAAACGTTGCGCCGCGTGGTCGCCTCGCTGGCCCGCGCCGCCGAAGCGGCCGGCGTGCGCGTGATTACCGGCGATACCAAGGTGGTCGAGAAAGGCAGCGGCGACGGGCTGTTCATCAATACCACCGGGATCGGCGTGGTGCCCGACGACGTGCATCTCTCGGCCAATCGGGCCCAGCCGGGGGATCGCGTCATCCTAAGCGGGTCCATCGGCGAGCACGGCATCGCCATCCTGGCCGAGCGCGAGGGACTCGAATTCGAAAGCCCCGTGGAGAGCGACTCGGCCGCGCTCCATACCCTGGTGGCCGACATGCTGGCGGCCGCGCGCGGCATCCGCTGCCTGCGCGACCCCACCCGCGGCGGCGTCTCCAGCACCCTGAACGAGATCGCCCAGCAATCGAAGGTAAGCATCCGCATCGACGAGCGCGCCATCAGCGTCCGGCCGGAGGTCGAAGGCGCCTGCGAACTGCTGGGGCTCGATCCGCTGTACGTGGCCAACGAGGGCAAACTCGTCGCCATTGTCGCTCCCGAAGACGCCGCGCCGCTGCTGGAGGCCATGCGCCGCCATCCGCTGGGCGCGGGCGCTCAGATCGTTGGCACCGTGGTGGAAGGCCACCCCGGCATGGTCACCATGCGCACCGTGCTGGGCACGTCGCGCGTGGTCGATATGCTGGCCGGAGATCAGTTGCCCCGGATCTGTTGAAGGAGTCTTATGCCCGAGACCGCTCCATTTGTTCCTACCCCCGATCAGATCCTCGAGGCTTGCGTGAGATACGCACTCACCGGTTTCCACCGCATCGATGACGAAGGCGGAACCGTGGGGCAGGAGACGGCCATCGACAAGGTCCGATTCGAGTTCCTCGCCGACGATGCGGCCCGCCAGATCGGTGTCCGCCTGCTGTTCTGCGACGACCGCGAAGAGGAGAACGAAAAGCGGCTGGCTTTCTTCACCGGCGACAGCCGCGAGCAGCGCATCAAAGACCGATTCGCAATCGGGCTGCCGGGGATGGGGCCACCCGAGGGAACATGGCATACCGGACAGACCCTCGGGGAACCGTGCCGCTCCCTCGTGTTTTCGCTTGTCCCGTATCTCGACGTCGATCCGCGGTGGCCCGACCCGGCGCAGGTGCGGCGGCAACGCAACCTGACGCGGATGATGGAAGCCATGCGCATCCTGATGGAGGCGGTCGAGCCCATCCTCCGCGAATACTCGGCCGCGCATCCCGGCCCAGTGGACCCGGAGCCCACCTTGGAACCAGCGGCGCATCGACCGATAGTTCCCGGCGGGCCAGGCTAAGGCTAGGCAGCCGGGATGAGGTCGCTGGAGTGCCGGTGCTTTATTAGGACGCCGCGATGTTGGCCGTCCGAAGGTTGGAATTCGTGGTGCTCGTTACGCCCGCGATACTGCCACCCATACTCCAAACGATGCCGATGACCGTGAACAATATGAATCCGATCAATAGCGTGTACTCGATCAGGTCTTGGCCCTGGTCGTCGCGCAGCACGTGATCCAAGAGCAGTCTCATGCGATCCTACACATCGAGCATAGGCCGATTTGGGAAATTCTCAAGGTCCCAAAGAGTGGACGTCCCATGCGTTAACCAAAGTTAGCTGCCCGATGCGGCGCCGCTAGCTCCGCATGCGCAGCAACAGGTAGACGCCGGCGAGGCCGAACACCACGTCGGGCGCCCAGGCGGCCATTCCGGGCGGAAGCTGGTTGACTTCTCCGATCTTTTCGAACAGCGTCCCGATGCCCCAGTAGGCCACGGCGATGGCGATGCTCACGCCGATGCCGGTCATGGCGCCGCGGCTGCCCACCAGGAAACCGAAGGGCACGGCAATGAGAGCCATGATCAGGGCGAACAGGGGGACGGAGAACTTGCGGTAGAACTGCACCCGCAGGCGCACGGTGTCGAAGCCGCTCTGCTGCAGGTCGCCGATGTAGCGGTCCAGTTGCCGGAAGTTCATCTGCTTGTCGGCCACCGCCTCCTTGAGGAAATAATCGGGCGGCTCGGTCAGCCCGGGGAAGGTGGCGGCCTGAAAATCGTGGCGCGGGGACCGGTCGTTGGCGCTTTGAAAATCGCTGCTCCAGCCGTTCTCGAAGATCCAGGTCTTCACCGAAGGGCTCCAATACGCGCGTTCGGCCAGGATCTGCCGCGTGAGCTGAAACGAGTTGGGGTCCAGCTCGAAGACGTTCACTCCGGCCATCACCTTCGCCGTGGTGTCGAAATACTTGTAGTAGTAGATGCGCGACCCGCTGCCCATGATCCACTTGCGCTCCGGGCTGAGGTAGGTCTGCTTGGGGCGGCCCTTGATCTGGTCGCGCAGCGCCTCCTGCTTCCGGTTGGCGCCGGGCAGATAGTAATAGTCGAAGGCAAACAGGCCCGCGCTGAACAGGGCGCTTCCGATCAGAATGGGCAGGGCCAGGCGGTAGAGGCTCACGCCGCAGGCTTTGAAGGCGGTGACCTCGTTCTGCTTGCTGAGCACGCCGAAATTCACCAGCACGGCCACCAGCACGGAGATGGGCAGGGTGTCGTAGATCAGCTTGGGGCTGAGGAAGAACAGGTAGGTGAACATGTCGGTGAGCGGGATGTGGTTCCGGATCATGTCGCCCATGAGCTCGAAAAAATTGTAGACCAGGGTCATGCAAACGAAGCTGGCCAGGACCAGAACGAGATAAAACAGGAAGTTGCTAAGAATGTAGGTATCGACGATCTGGGGGAGGAAGTGAATTCTCCAGTGGGCGAAGCGGGTTCCCGCGAACGGTTTGCCGGTACGGGACTTGAACGCGCCGGCGAGCGCGCCGAATGCGCTCTGGAGACCTCCCAGCAGGTCGCGATCGCCCGGCCGCTCCATACGGCCGAGAAACACCAGGCCGGCCAGGCCGAATGCCGCGTCGGGAAGCCAGATGGCCAGCGGGACGGGCAGAGTATGCTGCCGGGCAATGTTGATCAGGGTCACCGAAGAAAGGTGGTAGCAGAAAAACCCCAGGAAGAGGGCAATCACGTATCCGGCCGATTTGCCGCCCTTGCGCGTGGCGATGCCGAGGGGGATGCCCACCAGGGCGAGCATGATGCAGGCCACGGGAAGGGCGAAGCGGCGGTGCAGTTCGATCCCGACCTCGGTCCGGTCGGGGCCGGAATAGCGCATCAGCAGACGGGTGTTCATCGCGCTATACGCCAGCGACTCCTGCTTGGGCGGTTTGGCGTCGAGGGCCTGCGTCCAGGTGGGAGCAAAGCTGTCGTGGGCCATGCGGTCGGTGCCCATCTCGTGCGAGGAGCGGTCGTGCATGGTGAGCTGGATGAGGTTGCTCTTCGGGTCGGAAACGGCAAGGGCGGTGCGCGCCACGGTGACCAGGGGGCCGTCGGCCTTGTCGCCCATGCCATGCTTGCGCTGTTCGGGCGGGGTGACGTCGGCGAGGAAGACGGTACGCCAGACCACGGGATCGCCGGGGCGGCCGGGGCGGACATCGCCCACATAGAGAATGGTGTTGGGGAAGTTTTCGTTGAAGACGCGGGGCGCGATTTCCGCGGAGAGCTCGGTGGCCACCAGCTCGTTAATGATGCGCGTACTCTCGCGTGCGGCATAGGGCGTAAGGCGCAGGGAGGCGAGGGCCGCGAGGGCGGCTCCCAAAACCGCGAACAACAGCACGGGCGCGATGACTTTTCGGCTGGAAACGCCGGCCGCGCGCATGGCCGTGATTTCGCCGTCGCTGGCCATGCGGCCCAGGCCGATCAGGATGCCCACCAGCGCTCCGAACGGAATGGTCCACGGCAGCACCGGCGGCAGCGCCAGGGCCAGGAGGGTCAGGACCGTCCTGGGACCGGGGTTGCTGCCTAACAGCACGGCGAACAGTTTGTCGACATGCTGGAGGAATATGACCGCGGTGGCCAGCAGCGTGCCGAGCACGGCGCTGGTGAGGATCTCGCGGAAAATGTAGCGGCTGAGGAGACGGAACACAGCGGCACCTACCGCGCCAGGTCGGGGGGCGTCACGAGCGGCAACTTGGGCAGGTCCCCCTCCACCGGGTGCAGCTCCAGATCGTCGATCAGCAGGGACGGCGCCACCACGCAAGCTTCGGCGGCATAGGACGCGCCGCCGATCATGGCGAAGGGCGCCGCGTTGTCCATGAATTCGAATACCGCGGGGTCGTCGCCCGCCGCCAGGATATCCTTCAACGACCTCACGGAGAGGCCGCGGAAGCGCAAGCCGCGCACCAGTTCTTCGCGGCCATCGGGGTAGACGCGGTACACCAGGGCCGGCAGGCTGACCGGGCGGCCGCCCTGCTGCGACTGAAGCAGCCGCCGCACGATCTCGGCCGGCGCCGAAGAGGGAAAATCCATCTTACGAACGACGATGCCGTACGGCTTGTTGCGCGCGCGTACGATCTCGATGAGTTTCTTCTTCAACTCGGCCGCCGGCACCGCCTCCGAAGAGCTGACAAACAGGTTGCCCACACCGGCCAGCGACGCGCCGAAGGGTCCGGGCAGGCGCGCGCGGCCGTTGGAGCCTTCCACCCCGCGCACCGGCTGGCGCGTCGACAGGTAGCCTTTGAGCACCCCTTTTTCCACCAGGCGAAGGGGCTGGGGCCGGACGCCCTCGCGATCGACGTCGTAGCTGCCGAACAGCGGCCGGCCGCGCCATTCCTTCTGGGCGGGATCGTCCACGACATCGAAGGAATCGGGAAGAATGCGCGCGCCCAGGCGGCCTTCCAGGTCGCTCACCGCCACCGCGCCGCCGCGCCCCGGCTCCATCACCGGACGGCGCGTCAGAGACAGGTTCTTCCCCAATACCTCGGCCAGGATCTGCGCGCCGGCGGCGCCTGCAAAAAGAACCGGGCCGCTATAATCCTCGCCCCGGGGGGCATGGGCCATCGCGACCACGTTTTCGGCCAGCGCGGCCACGCCGCGGTTCAACTCGGCGTCGGTCGGCAGGTGCGCGGGATCGAGCGCGTGGAACGTCGCCGCATCCCAGACGCCCATGCCGTCGGGCGCCTGCGCCGTGGCGCGGACGCGCAGGAAGGAGACGCTTTCCGGCTCGCGCACCTCGCTGCCCTCGGAATTCGCCAGGTAGTATCCGCCATCGGTGGCTTCCAGCTCGACCGCGGAGTTCTCCAGCTCGGGATAGCGCGCGAAGATCGCCGACAGAGCGCGCACGCGGGCGATCCAGCCCTCCTCGTCGATGGCCAGACGCTGCCAGGGACGGACATAGCGCACCGGCTCGGCGTGCGCGAAATCGTTGAGCCGATCGCTCTCGGTGACGTTGCGCATGGCCGCGCGTTTGCGGGAAATGGCTTCCACCGCCGATTTGTAGGCGGAATCGGTTTCCAGCCACAGATACCGCCGCAACACCGGGTAGGCGTTCTCCAGAGGGAACTGCTCCAGGTCGTAGCGCGTCCCGAACCCCATGCCGCTCCCCACGTAGTTGGTATTGTCGAACTTGTAATCGCCCACGCGCACGTGAATCTCCGGGATGCGGAAATGGTCGCGCCGCCGCGTGAGCAGCCCGCCGAGACTGGCCGAGACGCTGAAGCTGTCGGATTCGTCGATCAGGTACTCGATGAAGTAGGGGGCTTCCAGGTTGGAGAGGGTCAGCGTGCGCGAGCGCTCGATCTCATCGTGCATGGCCTGCAGCACGGGATCGGGGGCGGGCGCGGGCGCCTGGGCCCACAACGCCAGCGCCAAAAAGGGGACAGACGCATTTATCCAATGCGCGGAAAACCTCGCCGCCGGCGGGGCGAGGCGAAAAATGCGTCTGTCCCCTTTTTTGCTCACTTGTGCTCCGCCGTGGCCGGCTCGGAAAGCAGCGGGGGCCGGTCGTTCGATTTGGCTTTCTTTTCGATTTCGATTTCCGAGACCAGGATGGCGGGCGAGACTGCGGACACGGGAACGCTGCCCGATTCGGCGCCGCAATACCCGTTGAAGACCTCCGGCTTGTCGGAGGTGGCCAGGATTTTGGAAAAGCTCGCCAGCGGCGTGCCGACGATGTCGGCGCCGCGGACCAGCACATCGGGACGGCCATCGGCATACACCCGGTAGACGATCAAGGGAATCACCTTGAACGCTTGCGGGCCGGCGCGCGCCGTGGTGGTGAATCCCCCGGTGATATCCCGAAAGTAGAGGCCGTAGGGCTTGTTCTGTTTCTTGACCTCGTCGAGGAGCATCTGGCGCAGCCGGGCTTCCGGCACGGCGTTGGACGATTCCACAATGAGGTTGGACTGCCGCGAAACCACTTCGAAGCCGGGCTGCCGCCGGCCGTGGCCATTGGAATGGGCGAATCCCTTGATGGGCGCGCGCGACATGAGGAACGTTTTCAGCACGCCATGATCGACGGCGGTGACCGGCCGCGCCTTGACGCCTTCGTCGTCATAATCGTACCAGCCGTTCAGGTCGACGCCGGCGGCCTGGCGGCGCGTGGGATCGAAGACCACCGAGAGAAAGGCGGGCAAAACCGCGGCGCCGACGCTCTTGGTGAAGGTCTGGCCTTCGCTTTCATCCTTCTGGCGATGGCCTTCCACGCGGTGGCCGAAGATCTCGTGGAAGAACACCCCGGCGGCGCGTCCCGAGAAAATGGCGGGGCCGACGAACGGTTCCGCCTCGGGCGCCTGCAGGAGGGCGGCCAGGTCGTTGGCCACGCGATCGACGGCCGCCAGCAGCACCTTATCGTCGGGCAGGCCGGCGGCATCGATGCCCTCGAAGGCCTCGAAGGCGCTGAGATCGGTGCCATCGGCCGCTTTGGCCGACGCGGTGATCACGACGCGCGCAAAGCCCCGTCCGTGCTGGATGCGCGAGCCCTCGGTATCGGCCAGGTAGCGGGTATCGATCTGGCCGGCCACGGAAACGTGCGAGGTCAGCACGCGCGGGTACTTCTGGAAGCGGGCCGAGAGTTTGCGGATGCGTTCGGTCCAGGACTCCTCGTCGAATTTCAGTTTGGGTGGGGGCTGCTCGAAAACGGCCGCCTCTTCGATGGAGAAATCGTCGGAATCGTCCTCCGCCGCCACCTTCACCTGGGTATTGGTTTTGATGCGGATCAGGCGCTCGGCGGCGGCGCGATAGGCGCGGTCGGTTTCCATCCACAGGCGGCGTTTGATGGAGTTGACGTTGTCTTCAAAGGTGATCAGCGCGCCCGAAGTGACCTGTCCGCGGTCGCCGCGCACGCGGTGATAGTTGTCGAGCTGGGGCGAGCCGACCCGGATGGAGACGTCCAAGGCCCGTGATTTCCCACCGCCCGAGGAATCGACCGTCCCCAGGGTTCCGGAGATCGAGCGGTACTCCCGCTCGGTGACCTCGTAGCTCAGGAAATACGGCGGCGGATCCGCCTTCTCCTTCAAACTATTGAAGTTACGGTTCAACTCCTGGGACATGGCGTCCAGCAGGACGGAGGGTTGGGCGGCGTCCGTGACGGCCGCGCAAAATAGACACGCAAGTAGACGCGGAATTGACGGGGTCAAGCCTTCAGGATAACATTCGCGGCGCCGCAGCCGGCTGCCGCCAGCAGTCCTTTCTCCCTGAGGCCGGAAAGCGCCAGACCATACCGGCCATGGATTCCGGTCTTTTCGAAAATGTGCTTGATATGAATTTTGACGGTTCCGGTGCGGATGCCCAGAGCCGCGCCGATCTCCTTGTTCTTCAGCCCGCGCTCGACCAGTTCCATGACCTGCAACTCCCGCGCGGTGAGCGCGGAGCGCGGGGAACGGCGGGGCGGACCGGTGTCGCCGAGCATCTCCTCCTGCATCCAGGTGGTTCCGGAAGCTACCGTGTGAAGGCAGCGCAGCAGCGCGTCCAGGCTTGCGGTCTTACGCACCACCCCGGCGGCCCCAGCCTGGAGAAAGTGCAGCGCTTCGGTCTCCGACAGGGAAACGCCCCAGACGATGACGGCCACGGGGGAATCGGCCGCCCGCAGGGTCTGGAGACAATTCATCACCGCATTGGTGCCGAAGGCCTTATCCACGATCAGCATAGAAGCCGGCAACTCGCGCACGGCGTCCATCCCGTCCTCGAGGGAACTTTCGGCGGCGACGAGGCGCAGCCGGTCCTCCGATTGCAACAGGCTGCGAAGTCCCTCGATGACAATCGGCTCGGTATCACAAACCGCGACAGTGTCCATGTTCAGCCATCGGCTTTCAGCTTCCGCTTGGAACGTTATGCTTGCTCCAACCTCTTTATCGGCGGGAAGTGGGAATAGTTTAGGGCGGGGAGATGTGTTTTGGCTGAAAGCTGAAAGCTGATGGCTGCTAGCTTCTTATCGCTGCGCCGGCACCGCCCCCAGCGAACACTGTTCCAGGTCGATCCAGCAATTGTCCATGGCGTTTTGCACGAAAGCGGCACGCTCGGCGCGGAAGGTGCGGGCTCCGGCGAAATCGCTCCAGCGGCGGCTGGCCCGCTCGAAGGTCGCCGCCACGTCCTCATGGGGGATCTCCTGCGCCAGGGTGATGTGGGGATGGTAGGGGAACGGCTCCTCGAAGGCGAGCGCGCGGGCGTTCATGGCACCGTGCATGCCGCGCAATTCGGCGGCGCCGGCGCCGACTTCGATGTAGATCACATCGGTGACGGGGAACACCTGGATGCCGGTCAAGGCGATCTCGAAAGGCGCCCACCCCCCGATCAGGGTGCGGACCTGCTCGGAGGCGGTCTGCCAGGGCACCGCCAGGGGCCGCGGCGGCAGCACGCTAATGTGCGCGTGGGGATTGTAGTGCGGAACCAGATCCCGGCGCAGGTCATCCAGAAAATCCCCCAGCGGGCCCGGAATGTAGATCACCAGCGCAAAAATATTGAGCCGCGCCGCCCCAGCCCATGGTCCCTCGATCGGATCAGCACCCATGCATTCTCTATGGTAACCATTTTGTATCATTCTGCATGATGATGGGGCGGGGCCCGGCCGGGAGTGGGAGGCGGCGCGGGGCTGGGAGTGCGAGGCGGCGCGAGGCCGGGCGCGCGAACCTGGGCGCGCGAGGCTGCGGCGGG
>JADGNR010000335.1 GCA_017883415.1 Bryobacteraceae bacterium
CCAATCGAATTCGTATCCGACCTTTCGGAATGCCTTGACTGCATCGCTACCGGAAACTACCGGCAGCTTCATCCGCCGGTGACCTCAATGACCTCTTCGAGAATGCTCGGAGGCAACGGATCACCGTGCTTCCGGAGGCTTTCTAAGAAACCTTCGATAGCCTCACGGATGTTCTCGGTTGCTTCCACGCGGGTTCGGCCCTGGGAAACGCATCCAGGCAGAGCCGGGCAGGTTGCCACAAACACCCCGTCCTCGTCTGGCTCTAAATAGACGCGATACTTCATCAACCAGCATTCTACAAGAGCCGCGATGCTAGCCTTCAACCTGAACAGAGTCGGCGGGCCGTTCCACCGAGGGGATGGCCGACGGGTTCGAATCGGGGAGCGACGTTTTCGCCAGCGGTTTCGTACTGCTCGGCTTGACCCTGGCGGCCAAACCCCCCGATGAAGACCATCCCTACGGACACGGCCGCATTGAAATCCTCACGGGTCTGCTGATCGGCCTCGGGCTCACCGCCGGCGGCGCGCTCATCTCCTACGCTTCGCTTGCAGCGGCTGGGGCAGGCGCGAACGCCTCCACCCACCGCGCCCACCGCGGCGCAACTGAGTGACGGGTCGGGACTCGGGCGGTATACTTCAAGGGGAGATGATGATCGCCGAGCAAATCCGGGAGAAGCAGGCGGAAATCCTCCGCATCGCCGCCACGCACGGCGCATCTCGCGTCCGGCTAATCGGATCGGTCGCGCGCGGTGAGGCCCGTCCTGACAGCGATGTTGACCTCCTGGTGACCTGGGCTGAAGGGACGAGTCTCCTCGACCACGCCGCTCTCGTCTTGGAACTGGAGAGTCTTCTGAGCCGGAAAGTCGACATCGCCAGTGATGGTTGGGTGAAGCCGTCGATCCGGGAATCGGTGTACCGGGACGCGATCCCGCTATGAGGTCCGACGCGGATCGCCTCAGCGACATCCTGTTGGCAATCGCGAAGATCAAGCAACGGGCCGGGGGCGACGTAAACGCTTTCGAGCAGGATGAAATGCTCCAGGTGTGGGTGATCCATCACTTGCAGGTCATCGGCGAAGCCGCCCGCGGACTATCCCAGGGTGTCAAGGACCGGAGCCCGGAAGTGCAATGGCCGCAGATCGCCGCGCTTCGGAATATTCTGGTCCATAAACGTAGGGGAGACGCCAATCCGAACGGGTGCTGACGAGTGTCCTACACGCAACACTCGCACTCGACGCGGCCGGGGCGGCGCCGGTGCTACAATGTAGCATTATGAGGAAAACCTCGGTGCGCGAACTCCACATCCACACCTCGGAATTGGTACGAGAGGCTGCAGATGGCGGCATGATTGTGATCGAACGCCGTGGGGAGCCGGTCGCGGAGTTGCGCCCCATCACCTCTCCACCGCGTATGCCTGCCGGTAAGAAAGCGCGGATCTTCTCCTCCATGCGGAAGATCTGGACTCGCATGCCGCAAGTCGGCGACAGTACCAAGCTCCTCGAAGAGGATCGGAGTCGTTAGCCGCGTGTATTTCGACACGTCCTATATTGCAAAATTCTATTTCAATGAACCTGACTCTCCTCGCGTTCGCGAGCTGGTCCGAAAGGCAGATGCCATCCATTCGTCGTTATGGGCCTTGGCCGAATTCCATGCCGTACTGCATCGCCGCATGCGTGAAGGCGCGGCGTCGCCCAGGGATGCGCGCGAACTGGCCCTGCGCTTCTCGGAGCACATAACGGACGGATTGTGGAACCTCGTTCCCGTCCACGAAGCTCTGCTGCGGAGGGCCAGCGCGCTGATGGTTTCCGGTCCTCGCGATCTCTTCATACGCACCGCCGACGCCGTCCATCTTACGACGGCGCACGAAATCGGGGAACGCACCGTGTGGACCAATGACCGCCACATGCTCGCGGCGGCCGCCTACTTCGGCCTGACAGGCCAGTCCGTCTAGCCAGCACCTTCCCGGGTCATTCTCGCGGCAAGAAGTCTGGAGTGACGCTGGCGGACAACGGCGACTGGCCACTAGCCCGGGCGCTTATTCATGATGTTCCGGAAACGGGTCCGGCTGATCTGGTGATCGGCCAGCAGCCGGCCGTTGTAGATTAGAGCGAACACCGCGTAAGGGGTCGGCGCATTCTGCGCATCGCGCCACGATTCAAGTTCGACGATCGCGGGTTTGATTCCGTATTCTTCCTCCGCCGTCTGCGCGATGTCCGCCGCGAACTTCGCGACGTGGGGACACTGGCTCGAGCGGATGATCGTCAGGCCTTGGCTGTAGCCCGCGAGTTTCTGCTCCCAGCCTCCTTTGAAGGCTGGGTTGGCGGCGCGCGCATCGAGTTTCCGAACCAGCAGCTCGTAGTCCGGAGGCGCGCTATCGACGGGTTCGAAGCCATTTGCCAGGAACAGGCGGCGATCGGCCAGCCAGGGGCCCTCCCGGGCGATCGCGGCGACACCGCTCATGCCGGCGTTTCGCGCATCGTCGATGCAGGCCTCCACCATGGCGCTGCCCCATCCTTTGCGCTGATGCGGCTTGGAGAAGGTCCAGACGCAGTGGATAAACATGTATCCGCTGGCGTCCACTCCGCGCCAGGCGAATTCACCCGGAAGAAACTCGATATAGCCGCATGGCTGGCCGTCCGGGGTAAGCAGTATTCTTGCCTGCAAACCAAATTTGAAGTTCGATTGCAGCCAGCAGTGCTTTTGCTGCCGGCCTGGGTGAGTGGGACTCTTGATGCCGCAACAGGGCAGCGTATCCCAATTCGCCGAGTCGACTTTAATCAACGAGGGTGCGCGCGTCACGGGAAGCTACCTCTTCGAGTGTACTCCCCGGCGTAGGGCGCGCGGGCCGGGGAATCGGTCAGTCCGGCATCACGTCGTCGTGCTTGTATTTCTCCATCGGATTCACCGGCTCCACGCGGTGCGGCCAGTGCATCATGAGGTATACCGGCACAATCGACGCTGCGACAGCAAGGAAGATAATCAGGTATGAAAAGGGAGCCCAATCGCCAATCCACTTCCCCGCCTGGCCGAGCCAAAGGACGAACAGCGCGCGGGATGAAGAGGATATAAGAAGAAAGGCCACCAAAAACGCAACAGTCGCCCATATCATATGCGCACCTTCCTTTCAGTCTCAATGTTAAACACGAAGCGGCTCGCTCCGGTAGTGCCTTTCGTTAATCCGGGGTGCTCTCAATAGTAATAACCGGGCTAGGATAACCTGGAGGTTCATGCCTATCCTCTCAGCCGCCGAACTGACGCAATTCGCCCTCGACATCCTGCTGGCCGCGGGTGTGCCGCCGCACAGGGCCGAAATCGCGGCCGTCTCTCTGGTGGCCTCGAACCTGCGTGGCGTGGATTCGCACGGTATCCAGCTCCTGCCTTTCTATGTGGACCAGTTGCTGGCCGGCGAAGTGGATGCGCGCGCCGACGGGCGGGTGGTTTCCGAGAACGGCGCCTGCCTTCTGTTCGACGGCCAGAACGGTCTGGGCCAGTGGATCGCCAACGCTTGCTCGGAGCACGCCGTGCGGATTGCCGCACAACACGGCCTGGCGATGGTGGTGGCGCGCGAATCGAACCATTTCGGGGCGGCGGCATGGTGGGCGCAGAAGATCCGCGCGGCAGGAAAGATCGGCATCGTGATGTGCAATGCCTCGCCCATCGTGCCGCCGTGGCAGGGCAGGGAAGGGCGCCTGGGAACCAATCCCATCTGCATGTCGGTGCCGGGGCCGTGGCTGCTGGACATGGCCACCACCACGGTGGCCGCGGGCCGCATCTACAAAGCGGTGATCAACGGGCAGCCGGAGATCCCGCCGGGCTGGGCGTTCGACTCGGCGGGCGTCCCCACCACCAAAACGGCCGAGGCATACAAGGGCATGCTGATGCCGCTGGGCGGCTACAAGGGCAGCGGCCTCGCCATGATGGTGGAGATTCTCTGCTCGGTGCTAAGCGGCGGCGCCATGGCGAACGAAGTGGGCGGCATACGCTACCGCGGCAAGACGGTGCGCACCAGCCAGATGTTCCTGGCCATCGACGTAGCGCGTTTCCTGCCGGTGGAAGAGTTCACGGCGCGCGTTTCGCAGTTGGTCGGCCTCATGAAGAGTGCGCCTGCCGCGCCGGGCTTCGACGAAGTCCTGGTGGCCGGCGACCCCGAGTGGCGGACCGAAGCGGAGCGGCGCGCGAGCGGCATCCCCATCGCCGAGGGCAACTGGGAAAAGCTGTGCCAGGCGGCCGCGCGCGTGCAGGTGCCCGCGCCCTACAATGGGAAGTAGATGCTGGTAACCATCGCCTCGCCGCGTCCCGCCTGGCTGCGCGCGCCGGCGCCGGCGGGCCAGAACTATCGCGACCTGAAGGAACTGATCGCACGGCTGCGCCTGCACACGGTGTGCGAAAGCGCCGCCTGCCCCAACGTGGGCGAATGCTGGAACCAGCGCACCGCCACCTTCATGATCCTGGGCAATGTGTGCACGCGCCGCTGCGGTTTCTGCGCGGTCGAGAAGGGCGCGCCGCTACCCGTGGACTACCATGAGCCCGCGCGCGTGGCCGAGGCCGTGGCGGCCATGGGCCTGAAATTCGCGGTCGTCACCAGCGTGAATCGCGACGACCGCGAGGATGGCGGCGCGGAACTGTTCGCCCTGGTGATTCGCGCGATTCGCGAGCGCATTCCCGGCTGCGGCGTGGAAGTGCTGGTGCCGGACTTTCAGGGAAGCCACGCGGCCGTCGAAACGGTTATCGAAGCCGCGCCGGACGTGTTCGACCACAACACGGAAACGGTGCCGCGCCTGTACCGGCACGTGCGGCCGGGGGCCCGCTATGAGCGTTCGCTCGACGTGCTGGCGCATGCCGCGCGCGTGTCGCCCGCCACCCCGACGAAATCCGGGCTGATGCTCGGGCTGGGCGAGGCGCCGGGCGAGGTGCTCGGGACAATGCGCGATCTGCGGGCCCACGCGGTGAGCATTCTCACGCTGGGGCAATACCTTCGGCCCTCACCGCGGCATCTGCCCATCGCGCGCTACGTGCCGCCCGAAGAGTTCGACGAATTCCGCCGCGCGGGCTATGAGATGGGTTTCGCGCACGTGGAAGCCGGGCCGCTCGTCCGCAGCTCCTATCACGCGTCACAGGCCGTCCGATAGCGCCGGCGGGTGTGGGTTCCCACACAGACACGCTTGCTCGCCCTGCGATCGTATGTGCGGGGGAACACCTTTCCGTTTTCACTTGCCGCCTAAGATTGAAGTAGAGGTGTGTTTTATGGAAGCCGTCGCTGGTGTTTTCCAGTCGCGCGAGAGCGCAAGCCAGGCCGCCGCCCGGCTATTTGGCGCGGGGTTCCCCCGCGAGTCCGTGAATCTGCTGTTTCCAGGCGCGACCGAGCAAGAGGTGCACGCCATCCCGACATACGAGACGGAGCAGCCGGGCGTGGGCGGAGCGATTGGAGGGGTAGTAGGCGCGGCGGTGGGAATCGGCGGCGGTTTCGAATTGGGCGTCGCGGCGGCCAGCCTGATGGTGCCGGGCGTGGGACCGGTGCTGGCCCTGGGGATTGCCGGGGCCGCGCTGCTGGGTGCCGGCGGCATGATCGGCGGCGCCGCCCTTGGTTCCGCCGCCGACGAGCAGACCACCGAAGGCCTTCCCGCCGACGAGATGTTCTTCTACGAGGATGCCCTGCGCCAGGGCCGTTCGCTGGTGATTGTCCTGCCCGGCGGCAAAGCCGAGGCGCAAAGAGCCCGCGAAGTGCTGGCCGAGGCGGGCGCGGAAAGCCTGGACGCCGCGCGCGAAGCCTGGTGGATCGGATTGCGCGGCGCCGAACAGGAACACTACCGCGCCCTGGGCTACAATTTCGAGAAGGACCACGACGTCTATCGCCAAGGCTTCGAAGCGGGCCTGAGCCGTCCGGTGCGCGGAAAATCCTTCGCATCGGCTTCCGATTACCTGCGAAGCCAGTACCCCGGCGTCTGGGAATCCGACGCGTTTCGCCACGGCTTCGATCGCGGGCAGTCTTACAGGGAATTGCGGGAAGGGACGCTGCGTTCGAGCGGCGGGCACGGCTGAGGCGCCGGGCTACGATACACTAGCGGTTTCATGGATACCCGCACCCTTCCCCACACCGATCTCACGGTTTCGCGCGCCTGCTTCGGCACCATGACATTCGGATCGCAGGCCGATGCGCCGGCGGCCGCGCGCATGGTGGATTGCTGCCTGGATCGCGGCATCAATTTCTTCGATACGGCCAACATGTATAACGCCGGGGTGGCGGAGACGATCCTCGGCCAGACCCTGAAGGGACGGCGCGAGCGCGTGGTCCTGGCCAGCAAGGTGCGTTTCCCGGTGAAGGGCGCTCCCGCGGAGACCGGACTTTCGCGCGCCGCCATGTTGACGGCCATCGATGCCAGCCTGCGCCGCCTCGGAACCGATTACCTGGACCTCTACTACTTGCACGCGCCCGATTGGGACGTGCCCATCGAGGAGTCGCTCGAAACCATGGATGGGCTGGTGCGCGCGGGGAAAGTGAGATACCCGGCCGTCTCCAATTACGCGGCCTGGCAGGTAGCGGAGATGTTGTGGATCGGCG
>JADGNR010000621.1 GCA_017883415.1 Bryobacteraceae bacterium
CTTGATTCCGCATCGCAAGGGCGCGCGGAACGCGGTGCCGTCGTTCATCACGCAGTTCGGTCCCATCCGCGAAGTCCGGTTTCAACGAAAGCCCGACGGCACACCGGACGGAGGCGTGCACGCCTTGTTTACGATCGTGGGACGATCGGACATCGGCGCGCCGGGGTGCACGGCCGCGGTTCTTCCACCGACCGATTTCGAAACCCAGTTCCGGAACGGCAACCTGTCGTTCCGCATTCCGCTGCAGACGTTTGGGCTCGGCTTGATCGAGGCGATTCAGGACCGGACCATATTGAGCAACGCGGCTGCAACCGCGTCCCTGCGCATTCCGCTGGGGATCGGCGGCATGGCCAACCACAGCGGCAACGACGGCACCATCACGCGTTTCGGATGGAAAGCGCAGAACAAATCGCTGGGGATCTTCGCGGGCGAAGCCTACAACGTGGAAATGGGCATCACCAACGATTTGTTCCCGAACGCGCGCGACGAAACGCCGGCCTGCACCCAGGGCGTGAACGAGCCCAACGACATCACCCGCACGGACCTCGACGACTTGCGCAACCAGGGCTTCACCAGTCCGCTCCACCAGGTGGCGGACTGGCTGGCGTTCGCCATCTTCATGCGCGAGCTGGCGGCGCCGGAGCCGGTACCATTCTCGGCGAGCGCGCTGCGCGGGCAGCAACTGTTCGGCGCCGATGCCAACAGTCCGGGGATCGGCTGCTTCCTGTGCCACACACCGATGATGCCGACCGGCCCGCGTCATGAAACCGAGGCGCTCCAGAACCAGCAGGCCCATCTCTATTCCGACCTGCTGATCCACCACATGGGCAGCGGCCTGGCGGACAACGTTACACAGGGCCTGGCGCAAGGGGACATGTTCCGCACCACGCCGCTCTGGGGAATCGGGCAGCGCATATTTTTCCTGCACGACGGACGGACGAGCGACCTGCTGGCGGCCATCGATGCTCATGCCGCGCCCGCCGAAGACGGCCACGGCCACAGCGGCGACAACAACTATCCGCTCTCCGAAGCCACGGCAGTGATCCGGAAATTCAACGCACTCGCGGCCGCCGATAAGCAGGCGCTGCTCGACTTCCTGCGCTCCCTGTGAGTGCATGAGTGGGGTAGGCCTCCCGGCCTGCCCTGCGCCGAAGGCGCGTTTGCGAGCGGGGGGCAGGCCGGGAGGCCTACCCCACACTTGCTACCGCTGCCGGCCGAGCCAGGAGAACCACTGCGCGAAGCCGACTGCCTGCGCGCGATCGTGTCCGCCGTAGCATTCGCTGGTAACCACCGGACCGTCCACGCCGGTTGCTTTCGTGAAGGCGAAGTTCCATCCGTAGCAGCTCAGCAGCGTGTCCTCGCGCGCCTCAGCCGTCTCCACCACCTTACGGCCGACCTCGGCGGCGGACCGCAGCACTTCGATGCCGGGGGCGCCGAGTTGGACGAACGGCATGGGCCGGAAGGGAGCATCGCGGTAGGGCGTCAGAGAAGCGGACGGCAGGTCGGGTTCCACCAGCCACACGCGCCGTCCGGCGAAGTAACGCAAGAGCCGGGCGTTGCTGCCCGGGTCCAATTCCCGGGCCCAGACCACGTGTGCGCGGTCGATATCGCCCTCGTTGTAGACCCATTCGTCGCCCGGGTCATGCGCCTTCCCGTAACGCACAAACACCAGGTGATCCTCGCGCGAGCTTTCGAGCTGCTTGAGAATGCGCGCCCGCGCCCCATTTCCGGGAGACGGCCAACGCCAGCTACGCTGCTGAAGCCGGTCGCCCTGCGCGGGGGAAGCCACAATCTGAACCAGCAACATGAGGGCGCACCCTAGCGGAAGGCAGCGGACCAGGTACAAGCCCGTGGGACGGCGCCGCCAGCGCCAGAGCCGCAGCCTGCGCAGGCTCACCATGACCATCAGGATCGCCAGGCCGGTGGCAGGCGCCGCATAGTGGACATTGTGCCAGACCTGGCCCACCAAAGAGAGCGAAAACACGGCGGCCATCGCCAGCAGTTGGCGCGTCTGGCGGCGGCGCCAGAGCAGCGGCAGAGTGAGGAGCGGGATGCTCAGCAGCGGCCCCACGTAGAAGCGCCAGTAGGCCGACGCCTTGCGCATGAGGCCGGCTTTGAACGAAGCGCGCGCCTCCTCGAAATTCGCCATTTCCCAGTACACGTAAAAATGCCGCATCTCCGCGTTGTTGTAGAGCGGCTCGGGGCCAGGCCGCTGCCACAGGAAATGGGGCGCCATGGAAACGCTGTTGCGGTACAGAACATAGGGCGCCATCCACGGTTTGCCGGTAACGCGCGCAAAGTAATAGCCGGTGGCGGCGCCGGCCAAAGCCAGAAGCAGAATCAGCGGCAGCACGATCTGGCGGAGGGTAATGCGGAGCGGCGGCCCCTGTTCTCCCAGCATCCAGGTAAACAGGGGGATGGCGACCGCGAGGCCGAAGAAAGCGCCCTCGACCGGACGGCTGTGGGCCAGGACAGCCAGGCCCGCCGCCATCAGCGCGGCGTGGCGCCAATGGGGCCGCCCGATCATTCTGGGCAGGGCCCCGAGCACCAGCGCGCCGGCGGCCGCAGGTACGCATCCACCCCAGTACGAG
>JADGNR010000336.1 GCA_017883415.1 Bryobacteraceae bacterium
CACACCGCCACGCACCGACGGAGCGACGGCCGCCACGGATGGGCACTCCGCGGCGATGGCCTTGGCGTCATCCTCGGTGAGCGTCGCCACCGCACCGGAGCCAAGCCGGACGCCATTGCTGCTGAGGCTGCCCGGCAGCACGATGATCAGGTTGCTCCCGATGCTCTGAATCTGCGCCTGGATCCGGGCCGTGGCGCCGGTGCCGACGCCCACCATGGCAATGACCGCCGCCACGCCGATCACGATGCCCAGCATGGTGAGCGCCGACCGGGTCCGGTTCACCCGCAACGCGCGTAATGCGATCCTCACACTGACCAGTAGCTTGTTCATGCCACAACCAATTCCGCCGCCGCTTCCGCGGGCAGCGCTGCCAGGTCCTCCTGGGCGTTACGAGTGTGGGCCAGCACTTCGTCGAGTTGGATCTTGCCGTCCTTGAAATGGATATTCCGGTTGGCGTACGTCGCGACATCCGGATCGTGCGTCACTACGATCATGGTGATTCCCTCTTCCCGGTTCAACCGCTGAAAGATGGCCAGAATCTCGACGCTGGTCCTGGAATCCACGGCTCCGGTCGGTTCGTCCGCCAGGATAATCCGCGGATTGTTGACCAGCGCGCGGGCGATCGCCACCCGCTGCTGCTGGCCCCCGGAGAGCTGGCTCGGCTGATGCGCCTCGCGGCCCGCCAGCCCCACGGCGAGCAGCGCCTTCGCCGCCCGCTCGTGCCGCTCGGCCGCGGCCATATCGGTGTACAGCAGCGGCAGCTCGACATTCTCCGACGCGCTGGTCCGGGCCAGCAGATTAAACTGCTGGAAGACAAAGCCGATTTTCTTGTTGCGGATCTCCGCCAGCTCGTCGCGGCTGAGCTGCCCCACGCTGATGCCGTCCAGCTTGTAGGTTCCGGATGTCGGCTTATCGAGGCACCCCAGAATATTCATGAGCGTGGATTTGCCGGACCCGGAAGGCCCCATGATGGCCACGAAATCTCCGCGGGCAATCTCGAGCGAGATGTTCTTCAGTACGTGCACGGGGATGTCCCCGAGGGCGTAATCTTTCACGAGATCCTTGATGGCAATGACCGCTTCCATGGATGCCGCTACTTAGAACCCTGCCCCTCTGCCGGCGCGCTGGGGGGTGGCTCCGCTGGTTGCCGTGGCGGCGGCTTTCACCACCTCGGCGACAATCACCAGATCCCCGTCCTTCAAGTCGCCGCTGGTGACTTCGGTGTACGTACCGTCGCTTTGCCCGGTCGTGACTTTCACGCGCCGCTGCTTGTTGTTCGCGTCGATCACGGAAACTGCTTGCTCGGGCGTAGCCGCCTTGCCCGCTTTCTTGCCGCCGGCCGGCGTGACCGCGGCCTCCGACGCCGGATGATAGCGCAGCGCGGCGTTGAGCACCCGCAATACGTTGGGACGCTGGTCCACCAGGATTTTCACATTCGCGGTCATGCCGGGAAACAGCTTCAAGTCCGCATTCGACACGCCCACTACCGCATCGTAGGTGATCACGTTCTGCACATTGATGGGAGCTTTCCGGATGGAGGTGACGGCTCCCGTGAATATGCGCCCGGGGTACGCATCCACCGTGAACGTGGCCGGCTGGCCCACGCGCAGACGGCCCACGTCCGCCTCCGACACGTTGGTATCGACCTGCATCTTGGTAAGGTCTTGCGCGATTTGAAACAGGGTGGGCGCGGCCAGGCTGGCCGCCACCGTCTGGCCGACATCGACACTGCGCGAAACCACCACGCCGTCCACGGGCGCCTTGATGTAGGTGTAGGCCAGGTCGATTTGTGCGGATCGAAGCGCCGCCTCGAATTGCCTCACCTGTGCCTGGTTGGCCGTCAACTGCGTGCCGGCGACCTTCAAGTCGGCCTGCGCTACTTTCCCGTTGTCCTCCGCCGCGTGTTGCTGGGCGGTGAAGGCATCCTGGTCGGCGGCCGCGGTGTGATAGGTCGCCTCCGCCGTATCGACGTCCTCTTGGGAGAGAACGCCCTCCTTGGCCAGTTGCACACGCCGGTCACCCTTGATCTTGGCATCGTCGGCGGCGACCCCCGCCTTGACTACATTGGCCCGCGCGGCGGCGACCGAGGCGGTTGCCGCCTGGATTCCCGCCTGCGCCCTTAGAATGCCGGCCTGTCCATTGGCGGCGGTGGCACGTGCGGCGTCGAGATTCCCTTGCGCTTGATCCACTTTAGCCTGGAGCGACGCGGGGTCGAGGCGCGCGATCAACTCGCCTTTCGTCACTTTCGTATTGAAATCGGCGTACAAGGCCATCACGATGCCCGATACTTGCGACCCGACTTGCACGGTGACCACCGCGTTCGGATTGCCAGTGGCTGAAATGGCTACATTAATGTCGCCGTGGCTAACCGTCGCCGTCCGGTACTGCATTCCGGAATTGTTTCGCAGTAGAGCCCAAGCCCCCAGGCCTGCCACCACGCAAACGGCGGCGACGGTGAAGAGAACGGTCTTCTTCTTCATACGCATCACCCGACCACCATGGGCCGCGCCGCCGGACGGATTTGCCCGGCGCGTCGGGCCAGGTTTCGCTGCTACCGAATCTCAACTTTGAAGAGCGTCTTATCGGGGTGGGAGTGGCGCCATGTGAAGTAGTGCTGCTGCTCGGGCCGCTTTGCCTTATTGAAATCACGATAATCCCGATGTTGCTCCTGAAGATAGGCGCGGTACGCACGATCCTCGTTGTTGTTCCACGCGTGGTAGTCCTTGCCGTCACGATCGTAGTAGCGTTTGTCGTGATGGTTTCCGTCCTGAGCCTGTGCCACGACCGGACCGATCAGAATGGTGCTCAGCGCGAACGCGCCCAAAAGTAAGAACCGATGCATGTTGTTATCCTCGCTGGGGACAATGGCACTTTGCTGGCCGTTCGGCAGGATAGAACGGCGCCAGCGTGACCGGGCAGGCCTGTGCCGCAAAGAGTGCAGAAGGTGCACATGGAAGTGCGGGACTTGCTGTCGCGCCAAGGCTCCCATCGCTGCTGCGGACGGGCTTTCCGCTAATGTGGCGGTGAGTGCCATCCGGCCGCGCTTGGCCGGTCTCGTGCTCTATAAACAGAGCGGTCATCACATCATGCCCAATCTGCTTGCCGAACAAATCGATACTTTGGCAGCTTTTGTTCCCACTGCGCTGCCCGTCATCAGCCTTTATCTGAACACCCAGTCCGACGGCCATGGCCGGGACCACTTTGCATCCTTCCTACGGAAGGAGTTGCACACCAGGGCCAGGACGTTTGCGCCGCAGTCGGCGGCACACGCCAGTTTCGCCCGAGACGTGGAGCGGATCGAGAAATACCTGGCGAACGAGTTGCGGCCCGCCACCAACGGCCTGGCGCTGTTCGCCTGCGCCGGCGCGGAGAACTTCTTCGAGGCGGTGCAGTTGAACGCTCCGCTGGAACGGCACGAGATCTACGTCGATTGCCGGCCGCATCTCTACACGTTGGCCCTGGTTAACAAACAGTTCCCGCGCTACGCGGCGGTCGTCGCCGACACCGGCTCCGCCCGCCTGTTCGTGTTCGGCCTGAGCGGCGCCATCTCCGAAGACCGGGTCGAGAGCACCAAGATGAGCCGTACGCAAACCGGCGGATGGTCGCAGGCTCGCTATCAGCGGCATATGCGGAACGATCACCAGCACCATGCCAAAGAGGTCCTGGAAGTTCTCGATCGGGTGGTGCGCAAGGAAGAGATTCAATACATCGTGTTTGCCGGCGATCCGGCGGTGATTTCTCTGCTCGAGAAGCAGCTTTCGCCCTTTCTCGCGGCCAAGGTGATCGATGTCCTGCGGCTGGACATCCGCACTCCGAAGCGCCAGATCCTCGAGGCTACGCTGGCGGCAATGCGCCGGCGAGAGGCCAAAGACGATTCCGAAAAGGTGGAGCACCTGATCGGAGACTACCGGTCGGGCGGGCTGGCGGTGGTGGGCGTGCCCGATGTGCTCGCCGCCCTCTCCAACGGTCAGGTGGAGGAAGTGCTGCTGAGCTCGTCCACCTCCGGTGAGAGCGGCACGGCGTCGGAAACCATAATGGCGCAGGCCCGGCAGACCGGGGCGCGGTGCCGGCTCATCGAGGATGCGGCCCTGCTGGCCGAGGTGGGCGGGGTCGCCGCCAGCCTGCGATATCGAAACTGAGCGGAGAAGGGTCAGGCAGCCTGCATGCGGAAGTCTTTGCGTTACATACCGTCGATCGCCCTTGCCGTTCTCCTGGCGTCCTGCCGGTCCGGCGGCAACCAACCGAAGCCCCGTGCACAAGTACGGGAGCAGACAGCGGCCCAGCCGGCGGCGTCCCCCCAGCCGGCGGCGTCCCCCGAGCCCGCGGCGTCCCCCCAGCCGGCGGCGTCCCCCGAGCCCGCGGCGTCCCCCCAGCCCGCGGCGACCGAGACGCAGGTCGAAATGGTGAACGTGAACATTCACCTCGATTCCGACCTGATCCTGCACATACGGCATTTAGCCGGCAAGTTTGTCTCGACCAGAAAAGGACAGCCACCCACCTTCGACGACAAACTGTCTTACATTATTGCGATCGATTCCGGGGAAGTCGGCGTGAGCATGGCGAGCATGACCCATGCCATGAACACCTACGTCTTCGGCGAGCCGGACGCTCCTCTCAAGAATCTGCAATTGAGCGCGGAAGGCAGCCAGATCCGGCAAAAAGGCACCCTGAAGAAGGGCATCGGAATTCCTTTCGAGATGGTAGGCACACTCAGTGCGACGCCGGATGGGATGATCCGCATCCACCCCACAAAGATGAAAGCGGAACACTTGCCCGTAAAGGGACTGATGAAGCTGTTCGGGCTCGATATGGCCAAGCTGATCAACACCAGGAAGACCAGGGGCGTCAGCGTGGACGATAACGACTTCATTCTCGATCCCGCACGGATGCTGCCGCCTCCCCACATGAGCGGGCGCATCACCGCCGTACGCGTCCAGGGCGACGAGATCGTGCAGACCTTCGGAAACGAAAAGCGGGACGCGGCGGCCGGAGAGCCGCGGTCGAATTATATGGCGTATCGCGGGGGCACCCTGCGGTTCGGCCGGCTGACGATGACCAACGTCGATCTGCGGTTGATCGATGCCGACCCAACCGATCCGTTCGAATTCTTCCCCGAACATTACCAGGACCAGTTGGTGGCGGGCTACTCCAAGACCACCGCATCCGGGGGCCTGCGCGTTTATATGCCGGATTACAACAAGATTGCAAAACGGTCCTCGCCGGCGGAATAGGCGCGACGCTTTTCTACGCCGCACGCGCGCCCGGTGGCGGCTACTCCTCGCGCAACGCCTTGCTCGGCTCCAGGCGCGAGGCGCGGCGTGCCGGTCCGTAGCTGGCCAGCAAGGCCACCGCGGCCAAAAGCGCGATGGCGCCGGCAAAGGCCGCCGAATCGCGCGGCTTGAGCCCGAACAGCAGCGCGCCGGCGGTTGGCAGCGAAAAACGCCCATTCCGCGCGAATGCAACTCACTTGCGGCGCGCCGCGGCTTCGGCTTTCCGGATGGCCTTCTCGGTCAACTCCCAGGCGTCGATGGCCTGCTGCGCCCCCTCGCGCGCCATGCCGGTGCTCATGCGTTTCTCGGATACGTCGAAGGTCTCCTCGGCCCGCATTCGGGCCGCCTGGGATTCGTCCCACGCTTCCTTCACGCGCTGGACCGCCAGCTTGATCTGCGGATCGACGTCCTTGGCTTCCTCCTTGGCCTTTTCGTACTGACGCTTCAGCCGGGGATTGCCCTCCACGGCCGCCGCTGCCTCCAGTTCCCGGTGCGCCTTCTGCAAGTCGTCGCTCCAGGCAGCCACCACCCTGCTTTTCGCCTCCTCCAGGGCCTCCCAGGCTCGGTCGGCGGTGGTCCGCAATCTTCTCTTTTCGGTGAGCCAACCCCACAGCGACCAGCCGATGGCTTCGGTCATTAAGGCCTTGGCGTCCTCGACTTCGATGAGCTTGTGCATATGACTTTACTCAGACTACGCAACCGCGGGCCGGGATGTCTAGCGGGGCCGCGGGGCACAGATTCACCGCCGAGACGCCGAGACGCCGCGAAGGCATAGAAGTGTGGGCCGGTCTTCCCGGCGCCTCCGCGCCTCGGCGGTGAATCGGATTTCGCTAGCAGGAGAGGCCCATATGGAGCGATAATGAATCGGACACCAAAGTATGAATCATCCCAGAAGCAGTTTCCCGATCGCCGCGGCCGCGGTCCTCTCCTGCATGGTACTCCCCGGCTGGCTTCAAGCGCAGACGTTGAAGCCCGAGACCGTCCACGATTTCGATTGCTACCTGCAAGCCGCCGAAGAGCGGATGAATGCCCGCAAGGCGTTTCTGGTGGCCGATTCCGATGCGGCGCTCAACGGCCAGATCGTGCGCGAGAAGCGGATCCAGACCATTGCGCCCAACGGTGCAAACCCGCACAAGCTGGCCAGTGCGCAGCTCTACGATTGGATCGGGTCCGTCTTTATTCCCGGCGCCAGCCTCGACAAACTGGTCCGCATGCTGCAGGACTACGACCATCGTGCGCAGTACTTCACCGAGACCATCGCGTCTT
>JADGNR010000075.1 GCA_017883415.1 Bryobacteraceae bacterium
AGACAGGGCAACCGCCGCGCTCCGCATATGCAAACCTTTATACTACAGGTTCCGCCCCCATCATGGATTCCTTCGAACCTCTCTTCCGCAATCCACACTGGCAGACCATCGCCGGACATTTATGGAAGCGCAACGGGGAGGAAGCGCGGTTTCCGGTAGCGCGCCGGCTCTGCCGCACCGGGCCGGATGTGGAGGTGCTGGTAGAATCGCAGCGCCCCGCCGGCGAGGCCGCGGGCGAAATCGTCATGGTCCACGGGCTGGAGGGCGCGGGCGATTCCAGTTACATGCGCGGCCTCAGCGGCGCCGCTCTGCGGGCCGGATTCGCGGCCCACCGCTTTCACATGCGCACCTGCGGCGGCACGGAGCGGCTTTGCCCCACGCTCTACCATGCCGGGCTGACCAGCGACCTGCTCGCCGTCCTGCGCATGCTTCGCGAAGAGGGGCACGCGCCTGTTTTTCTGGTGGGGTTCTCGCTCGGCGGCAACGTGGTGCTCAAACTCGCCGGGGAAT
Organism: Bryobacteraceae bacterium; assembly: GCA_017883415.1. GTDB lineage: Bacteria > Acidobacteriota > Terriglobia > Bryobacterales > Bryobacteraceae > JADGNR01. Next base: position 511 of record JADGNR010000075.1, read on the forward strand.
TGGGGGAATCGGCCGGCGCGCTGTTCGGCGGCGTCTGCGCGGTCTCCACGCCGCTCGATCTGGCCGCCTGCGCGCGCCGCATCGCCCAGCCCGATAACCGTCTTTACGAACGCCGCTTCGTGCGCCGCATGCGCGCGCGCCTCTGCGCCACGGGCCGTTATGCCAAGCGGGACTTCGCCGGCTTGCGCTCCGTAAGGGACATCGACGACCGCATCACCGCGCCTTCCTTCGGCTTCGGCAATGCCGAGAATTATTACCGGACCCAATCCGCCGCGCGGTTTCTGGCCGGCATCCGGGTGCCGGCGCTGCTGGTTCAGGCGCAAGACGACACCTTCGTGCCCTTCGAGCTTTTTGGCTCCGAAGCGCTGCGCGCGAATCCCTGGATCGAGCTGCGGGCCACCGGGTCGGGCGGCCATCTGGGGTTCATCGGCCGCCATCCTCACCGCTTTTGGGCCGATGAGGCGATAATGGAGTGGATCGTCCAAAATGGCAGGCAGAATCCAGTTCGTTCGTCCGGGGCATGAATGACCAACGCGCACGCCTCTTTCTGGGAAGCGGTAACCGGCGCCGTCCAGTCGCTTCGCGGCAGCAAGCTGCGCAGCTTCCTCACGCTGCTGGGCATCATCCTCGCCACCACCACCCTCATCGCGGTGATGTCCGTGATCTCCGGGATGAGAGCCTATATTGCCGACAAGGTCTCGGACATGGGGGCCGACGGGTATGCGGTGCAGCGCGAGCCCATGGCGGAATTCGACACCAAGAAACTCCTCGAGGCCCTGCGGCGCAATCCGCAGTTGAACAAGGAAGAGTTCGAATTCCTGCGCGCGCGCGCCCGGCTCACCCGCGAAATCGGCATGTCCACCGGCCGCGGCGCTTCGGTGCACTTCGGCAAGGAGACCATCAAGAGCGTGGAGTTGCAGGGCGCCTCCCCGAATATGGCCGTGATCAATAGCTACGAGGCCGTGGAGGGGCGCTTCCTGTCGGATACCGAGAACGACCGCCGCCTCAACGCCGCGTTCATCGGCAAGGATATCAAGGATCAGCTTTTTCCCAACTCCAGCCCCATCGGCCGGTCCCTCATCGTGGAGGGAATTCCCTTCGACATCGTGGGCGTGTCCAAGGCCAAAGGCTCGGTCTTCGGCCAGTCCCAGGATAAGTTCGTCATCATTCCCGTCGAGACTTACTTCAAGATCTGGGGGGCGCGCGGGGGCATGGGCTATGCCGCCCTGGCGGTGGATCACGACCATCTCACGCAGGCGCAGGAGGAGGCCCGCATGCTGCTGCGCATCTACCGCCATCTGGGCCCCAAGGCCGAGGACACCTTCGCCATCCTGACTTCCGGCTCGCTGCTGGATTTCTGGAACCAGTTGACGGGCGCCATCGCGGCCACCGCCGTGGCGGTGGTATCGGTGTTCATGGTCGTGGGCGGCGTGGTGATCATGAATATCATGCTCGCGGTGGTGACCGAGCGTACCCACGAAATCGGTATTCGCAAATCGGTGGGCGCGCGCAAGCGGGACATCCTCAACCAGTTCCTGGTGGAGTCGTCGCTGCTCGCCGCGATTGGCGGGCTGATCGGCGTCGCCGTGGCATGGTTCGTCGCGGTCCTGGTCCGCACGCTCACGCCGGTGCCGACCTCTGTCCCGATTATCGCGGTCCTGGTGGCGGTGTCGCTCTCCGCCGCGGTGGGCCTGTTCTTCGGCATCTACCCGGCACAGCGCGCCGCGAAGTTGGACCCCATTGAAGCGCTGAGGGCGGAGAAATGACACTAGCCTCGTTGAATGCCGGAATCCGGCTGGCGCTCGCCACCACGCGCGAGCACAAGATGCGCTCGTTTCTTACCGTGCTGGGAGTGATTATCGGAACCGGCGCGGTCATCGGCGTCGGCTCCATTATCGCCGGCCTGGATGGCGCCATCACCGGCATGCTGCGCAGCTTCGGCCCCAACACCATCATTGTCTTGAAAGGGCCGGTCATGGCGGACTGGACGCCCGAGATCCTGCGGCGCAAGGCGCTCACCCTGGAAAACGCGCGCGCCGTACAGGAGCGCTGCCCCTCGGTCCAGCATGTCAGCCCCTACATCCTGAATATGGTCATGTCCATATACGATGTCCACAAGGCGCGCTACAAGGGGAACGACGTCTATAACGTCGATCTCGGCGGCACCGAGGAAGGCTACGCCGCCGGCGGCACCACCATGAAGGCCGGCCGCTTCTTCACCGATTCCGAAAGCGCCCATCACATGCCCGTAGTGGTCATCGGCGAGGACGTGCAGAGGCAGTTGCTGGAGAGCGCCGACCCCATCGGCAAGTGGATCCAGGTGGACGGCCACTCCCTCGAGGTGATTGGCGTGATGGACCGCCCCGCGGCTTCCTTGCCCGGCCAGAAGGATTTGCGCGTGCTGATCCCGTACTTCACCATGCGCAAACTGTATCCCAACCTGAAAGAGCACATGCTGGTGGTCATCGCCTACCCCGGCATGGTGGATCAAGCGCAGGACGAGATCCGCGCCGTGCTGCGCCTCGAGCGCCGGGTGCCGTTTAATGCGCCCGACACGTTCTCCATCTCCACTTCCGAGTCGATGATCGAACGATTCCGCCAGGTGACCTCGACGGTGGCGCTGGTGATGGTGATCCTCAGTTCGATCGGTCTGCTGGTGGGCGGCATCGGGGTCATGAACATTATGCTGATGAGCGTCACCGAGCGCACCCGCGAAATCGGCATCCGCAAGGCGGTGGGCGCCCGCAAGAGCGATATCATCCTGCAGTTCCTCACCGAAGCCGTGGTGTTGACCGTGCTGGGCGGCATCATCGGGCTCCTGCTCGGATGGACCATTTCGCGCGCCGCCGGCTTGATTTTTCCCAATCTGCCGACGGCCGTGCCGCTATGGGCCGCCGTTAGCGGAGTCCTGGTGTCGGTGTGCGTGGGCCTCTTTTTCGGCATCTGGCCAGCGGGCCGGGCGGCGAGATTGGATCCCGTCGTCGCGCTTCGTTACGAATAGACGATCAACGCACCGCTACCGTGACGCCGGCGGCGCTGGTCACGCCGCCGATCGTAATATCCACCGAAACCGCGCTGCCGGGAGTCACGCCCTGGGGAATCACGACGTTCACCTGGAGCGCACCCACGATCAGGCCCGGCGCCACGCCGGCGTAGATCACCTGCGCCGGCAGGCCGCCGATCCGCGCCGTAGCCGTAATCTGACTACCGGATAGCACCGGGGCCAGCGTCCCTTCCGTGACTCCCGGTATCACGCCCCCGCCGGTCGCGAAAATCTGAATTGCCGTGCCGCGCCCCGCCGGATTGGCCGCCGAATTCAACGAGCTGTCCGCGTTCAGAATCGCTCCCGGGCCCGTGCCCTGCTGATTCAGCGTGAGTATCCCTGGGGCAGTTCCCACCACCGGAATGGTAATCGGGTTGGAGACCGTCCCCAGGTAGGACACCTGCACCTGCGTGCTCGCTTTCCCCTGGACCCCAAAGGGCACCACGGCGTTCACCTGGCCCGCGATTGCCCCGATCATGGGGGCGGCCACGCCATCGAACAGCACGCTCGTCCCGCCCGCTACCCGCCCCACCACGCCGGAGGCGCTCACCGTGGGCTGTTGCAGCACGCTTGGCCCCAGGTTGCTTCCGAATATCGAGATCGCTTCTCCCGGCGCCACGCCGCCTCCCTTGAAGCTGGCCGCATTGAGAACTCCTTGTGACGGGAACAGTGGCTGCGGAGGAGAGATTCCCAGGGAGGGAGCCGTCACTTCCAGCCACCAGGTGCCGAACTTGCCGTTCTGTCGCGCCGGCGGCGTGGCTGCGTATTCCTGGATCGTCCAGAAAGTGAGATCGTCCGCCGGGTCGACCATCGTGGTGCTGAAGTCTCCCCAACGATTGCTTCCCGAATTGCGGCCGACCACGACATAGGGAGCCTCCCCGGCCTTGAACAGCACGTCCGGCTCCAGCGTGTTCGGCGGATCCGACGCCAGGCGGAACGAGAACTCGTCGCTCGCGTAATCGTTCGCGCTGAACCGGTTGTAGCCGATCAGCACGTCGTTATTCTTGTTCACGGCGATCGAGGGATAAGCGTAGAAGAAGGTGGCGCTGGCGTCGTCGATACGGCCCCGCTGGAGAATCGCAGGCGCCGCCGGATCGATCTGAAACCATTGCACCGCCGAGCGCGTGGGCAATGCCAGGGGAAGAAAAATCGTGTGGCTGCACCAGATCGTGCCGCCGCGCAACGCACAGTTCTGCAAGCGGCTGTCGCCGGTGTCGATTTTGGTCGTCGTGCCCAGTTGCGGCGCGAAATCGACGATTGAGCCGGTGGAATCGGTGGGGCCGCTGTCGGACCATGGATCGTTGATCGTGATAATGCCGCCGTTGCTGCTGGTGCCGCCGCTGAACGATTCCGAGCCCACCGCCCCGGTGATCTTGCTGATCCGAATGGTGCCCACGCCATCCGCGAACCCTACGTCCCCCGCAAATGCCTGCACCAGGTAGAGCGTGTTCGGCAGGCCATCGAAGTCCCTGGCCGGGATGAACTCGCCTTGATCGTCGGGGAACGTCGTGAAGGGGTCCTGCCCGCCTTGATAGAGGGCGGATTTATTGAAGACATATAGGTTGGTGGCCTGGTAATTGCCGCGGCCGCTCACCTGGAACAGGTTCAGCGAGACTACCACCCAATTCCCGTTAAAACCCAGCACCGGATAATCCCCCCAAAGCGCCGACCTGGAAGACGTGCCCGCCGCGTTTACGTTGATCATGAACTCATTCCAGTTGCCCCCGGGATCGTCGGTCTGCGAAACGCCGATCAGCAGCGCGGAATTCTGGTTTTCACCGTTCACTGCCGCCGAAGCAATCCACCGCTGGTTGGCCGCGTCGTAGAGGATGCGGGGATCGAAGGTGTCGGAGAACGTTCCGAGCGGCGACCAAAAACTGTTCAGGTCGATCGGATAGTTGGGTCTCGTAACGCCGGTGCGATCTTGAATCAGCACCTGCGTATTCAGCATCGTTACCACGTACCGCGGGCTGACACCGCCATTGGTGTCCGGGGGGAAGGAAGTGAAGTTATCCAGCAATCCCTGAAAGCCGCTGGTGCTGGGCGTCACATTGGCGGTGGTCGCCGCCGGCGTTTCCGGGGCCCGCGGCGTAGCGGCAATGTTCGCCGGATTCGGCGGGCGCGTCATGCGGTGCGGCTCGTGCACTTCCGTCCGTGCCCGCGTCGCTGGTGGACGGCTTGCTGCCTTCCTCGCCACGGCGTCCATGTTCACGGTGGCCCGCAAGTTGAATCGGCCGCGCACCTGCGCGAAAGCGGGTACTGCAATGAGCGCAAGGATTACAACGGACTTGGAATAAGACTTCACCCGGTCGCCTTTCCCATTCCTTCTCGTCATCGCGGTTCCTCCCCGGCTCTGGCATACTGAAGTTCTATTTCCATGCCCCCCCCGGATTCGTTCATGTCGCGCGCGGCGCGTTGGCTGACGTTCGGCTCCGCTGTTTCCATCATGTTTTCCATCGCGATTTCCCAGATTCTCCTGGGCCTCGCGCTCGCCGCCCTGCTCTTTTCTGGCGACCCATTACGCCTGCCGCGCATCAAGCTGCCGCTCGCCTTCTTCATCCTCGGGACTCTGCTTTCGTGGGCATTCTCTCCGGCCCCCCTCATGGTGGGCTATCCTCAGATACGCAAGTTTCTGGTTTTCTCCGAACTGGTGATCGTTTTCTCCACCCTGCGGGACCTCGTGGTCGTTCGCTGGCTGTTTCTCACTTGGGCCGGTATCGGCAGCATTAGCGCCGTCCGTGGATTCGCCCAGTTCGCCGCCAAAGTTCACCAGGCGCACCTGTCGGGCATCTACGGCTTCGGCCGCGACTTCTATAACTACTACGTATCGGAACGCATAACAGGTTTCACCAGTCATTGGAATACCTATTCCGCCGAGGAGATGTTCGCCTTGATCATGGTGGGCGCATTCCTGTTTTTCGCCCCCGGCGCGCGCAAAAGGTCGTGGGTTTGGGTCCTTGCGGCCGCGCTCATGGCCTTCGCCGTGCTGCTGGGCGAGACGCGCGCCATCTGGCTGTGCACGGCGGGGGCAGCCCTCTACCTCGTCTGGTTTTGGAAGCGATGGCTGGTGCTCCTCGTGCCGGTGGTGGTGCTGCTGGCGTTTGTGGTCTCTCCTGCGGCCATTCGCGAGAGGTTCACCTCTATCCTACAGCCGCGCGAGGTCGATTCCAATCGGTTCCGCATCGTGTCCTGGCGTACCGGAATTCAGATGATCGAAAAGCACCCCCTGCTGGGCCTTGGACCGGAACAGGTCAACCGGCTGGTCAACCCGCATTTCGACGACTACATCCCCGCCGATATTCCGCGCCCATTGCCCAGTGGCTGGTATGGACACATGCACAATATCTATATCCAGTATGCCGCCGAGCGCGGCATACCGACCATGCTGGCCATGATGTGGATGCTGATCCAGATTCTCGTGGATTTCTGGCGCGGACTGCGCGCCCTTCCGCCCGGCCGCAGCAATCGCAGGTTCTTGCTCCAGGGCGGCATTGCCACTGTCCTGGCGACCATGGGGGAAGGCGTCGTGGAATACAATTTGGGCGATACCGAGGTGCTCACCATGTTCCTGGTGGTGGTGGCGTGCGGCTATCTCGCTTTGGAAAAGGATCTCTTTGCGGGAACTCTACCGGCCCATGAATAGGGCCCGGCGAGAACCTCGAGCCAGCGGCAGAGCGTATCCGATCAAACAAAACTGGTCCAGCGCAAACAGCACGATCGATTCCACGCCCGCGCCTAGAGCCAGCCGCTGTTCCTTCTGCCACGGGGTGGTGTATTCGCCGATCCCCACCAGGTGGCTCGCCTGTGAGGGCGGAAATCCGTTCTGCATCGGCATCTGAATGGAGTCGCGCGCCTTGTCCAGATCCCGGTCGCCGGTGTAGGTAAAGTTCTCCGTCTTCAGGCAAGCCAGGTTCGCCGGCGTCCAATAGGATCCCGGGAAGTTGATGATCTTGTTCAGGGGCGTGTCGTTCACGTCCGGCGGATACAGCACCTCAAAACGCGCGTCGGGGTGGGACTGCCGCACGAAATCTGCGATCGCCTTCGTGAATTCGCCGATTAGCTTCGGCAACCACGCGCACTCCTCTGCCAGCGGACCGGGGTCCGCGTTCTGGCTCGGGATCACCGTCATCGGCCGCCCGTATGCCGCCTGAAACGAGCTCGTCGTGTACCCATCGTAGAAAGGCATCCCCGACGCCGCCGCGAAGTACCACCACTGCACCTCGCCGAATTGCAGATAAGGCGGCGTCCCCGCCTCCGCCATCACTCCCGCCAGGTCCGCATAGGCCTGCTTCCAGAACGCCGTGCTCGCCGGCCCGAAATTCGTCTGCAGGGCCGGAGTATTCAGCCAGGTGGGGTCGCCATTCGGATACCTCTGGGCGATCCCCGCGGACACGCTGTCGTCCCCGTGCTGCAATTCCATGCTGAACCCCGCCGCCACGGCGATCCCGTAGCCCTGCAACGCCCGGGAATAACTGCGGCTCCAGTCGCGCGCGGCGCGGTTCATGCGCGGCATGGCGGTCAGGTCCGTCTGCCAGCGCCCGTCCACGCCGCTTGCCAGCGCGGGGCCGCTTGCTGTCGCGCTGAACCCCGTATTGCCGGTGCTCGCCGAAAGACCGATGCCGTCGCCCTCGGTCCCCATCGCGCGCGCCGTGATCGTCAGCGTCGTGTCCTCCGCTCGGGCCCACACGCCGGTCGATCCGCCGTTGATCAGCAGTTCGAAACATTTCGCCACGCTCTCCGCCGTGTCTCCGATCAGGTTTACATGGGTGATGGGCGATTGCCCCACAACAATCTGCGTCGTACTCCCGAATTCCGGAGCGCCCGCGAACGTCACTGTTCCCCAAGCGTATCGATGGCCGGGCCGGCACAGCTCGTAGAACCACAGGGCGCCCGCGTAGTGGTTGGCTCTGCCCCGGAAACCGAGTGTGTGAAGCAGCCAGGCCGTCCTCTCCGGCGCGATCGCAATCGAGTGGTCTGTGTCCCAATCGGTAGCCAGCGTGGTCGTCGCCACCGTGCCGAATGACGGCAGCGCGTTAGACGGTATCGCGATTTCGAGAAAGTCAAAATAAAAGTACGATCCCGGGCTGCCGGTGTGCGTGATCGTAACGGCATGGCCTTGTCCCGCCATCTGGCCCAACGGTACTCGCAGCAGCACGTCTTCACCGCTCAGGCTCAAATCCAATGTCACGGACGGATTCGCATCCACCTGCACCGTAATCCGCCCGCCCGCATCCGCTCGGCGCGTTCCCAGATACAGGCTATGCGCCGCTCCCGCCGTGTAGCAACACCGCAATTGCGCCCCCGCCGTCGCGGTCCAGCGAATCGATCCGCCCGAATAGTTGCCGCGCTCTTCCGTCCACGCCCCCGCGTACGAAACTTCCGGCGCATCGTCTTCGATGCGCCGGCTTCCCGGACCCGCCACTGCGTACAGCAGGTTCGTCCCCGTAACGGTCCAGTTCGTTACCACCACGGCGAATTCCCCGCTCGCGAAGTCCCCCGCCTGTAAATCGGCCGCCCAGGTCCACCGCATCTTGCGAACCCTCGCGGTCGGAACCAGCGCGCCATTCATGTCCCGCAGGTTGCTGAAATCCAGATCCACTCGCCATCGCTCGGGCGATATTCCGCCGCTGAAGGTGCTCCACCATGGCGCCCAACTCCCCGTCCCCGCGCCATGAACCGTCCCATACACGCCGATCCGGTTTCCATTCGAGCCGGGCGCCCCGAACCAGGTCAGCACGATCCGCGCTCCCTCCGCCGAGGCACTGACTCCGCCGGTGCCCTGGTTCATCGCGATGATGGCCGCCAGTGCGCCGGCTGCGCTCTCCAATGTGTCGCCCGCCGCGATTTGGTAATTGAAGTGTTGATCCAGCCAGGCCAGCTCGATGTAATCTCCCGCCACCGGCGTGCCTTCCAGTTCGAATTGCGCCGTGGCCGCCGTGTAGCTGCCTCCCGTCGCCGTCGCGTGGCTCTTGAGGGATACTTCGTAGAGCGCCTCCACGCCGTTCGATTCGGCCCAGATCCTCAGATACGGCCACTCCACGGTCGGGTAAAGATTGGAGTCGGGAGCAATGCAGTTGGTGCGCGCTTCTTCGTAAGTAAGATGCAGGCCGCTTAAGTCGCCGTCGGGCAGGTTGCGCAAGGCGGGATGCTCGAAGACATTGTCCCGGTTCCACTCCACCACTACCCAGTCGAACTGCTGACGCCAGCTTCCTGATACCGTGAAGCCGCTGGCGCTGGCTTCGCTCAGTGCCGCTGCCGCCGACGGCCGGTGAAAGTAGCATTGCAGGTCGCGGTCCGGCCGCAACTTAGTAAGCTGTTCCATCACAGTCGGATCAGTACCGTCAGGTCCGCGCCCGCATAGGTGTGGCCCACCGAGAGCACCGACAAAGTTACTTTCGACCCGGATACGAGCGGCGCCAGCGCGGTTCCGCTCACGCTGTTCGAGACGATCGTCCCCGCCGCGAAGCTCAGCGTGCAGTACGACGTGCCGTCGGCCTTCAACTCTAGTTGGACCGGCGCATCCGCCGCTGTCCTGAGAATCGCGAACACGTCCCGCACCGCGTGCGACGCCTCCACCACCAGCGCCGGCGCCACGGATTGATCCACCGCCAGGTATCCGTCCACCTGGATCGAGTACTGCCCCCCCGAGAGCGTCCGCAGCCCGCTGTCGTCATTGTGGGTCAGAAAGATGCTCCCCGCCGCGCTGTTCCCTTTCTGATTCGTAACAAACAGTTCGGCGCTGCCGACGCGCGCGTCCGGCAGCAGGATAGGGTAGCCCCAGCTCCCGCTGTACACGCTGCCGAAGAACTCCCGGGGAAATGGCGCGATCGCCGTCTTACTCGCCAGGTGATACACCGGCGCTTGTGCCGCGTGGGCCGCCGCCTGGCTGCCATGAAAGCCACGCGTCAGGCGGTACGAGGCGCCGTTGTCGGTCACCTCCTCCACCCGCAGAATTTCGCGTTCGATCTGGAGAATGCTCCCCACCGCCCCGGGACCGGCCGCATTCAGGCTCAGCGATAGGTCGCTCACCCCCATCGCGTTCGCCAGAGCGGTCGCCGGAGTCCCCTGGAGTTCGTCCCAGTAGTGCAGCGTCAACGTGGCCGACGTAATCGATCGCGTGTTCGTCAGGTCCGTAAAGGAAATGCCGCTCAATTCCACCGTGCCGCCGCTCGGCCCCGGCCCCATGCCGAACGACGGTTGTGCCGGAACGTCCGCATCGCCGCTCGCCGTCCCTCCAATCTGCCACCGCGTCACCGTCGAAAGTTCCGGCGAGCATTCCACGTCGTTCACGTTGGCCGCGCGGCCCGAAATCTGCACCACCTCTCCCGGCCGGTTCGGAATCGCAAACTGTACCGGGCTGCCCTTGGTCAGTGCCCCGAAGTGCCACCCCGATTCCGCCACCGCGAAAAAGCTCCCCGCGTCGGGCTCCACCACCCATGGCGGCGCAATGGTCAGGCTCGTCGCGTCGTTCGCCGCGATCGTCCGCTCCTGCCCCTCGCCGCTTCCCCGCGTAATCCGCACCGTCATTCCGCGGTATTGGTTGGCGGTCATTGCGAGCGACCCGTTGCCTACCGCCGTCGGTGCGTGTGCCGTCACTCCGATTTCCGGCTGCACTTCCATCCGCCAGTAGAAATTGGCGTGATCGAAACTCGCATCCGGCGGAGCGATCAGTTGCTTCGCCAGGCCCGTATCCGTAAACTGGCCGGCCACCGCCTGGTCCGAAGCGATGCGAAACAACTGCGCCGGCGTCGTCCCGCGATACACCTGGAACCCGCTCGTTCCCGCCGCGAAGCTCAGCCCCCCCAGCGTCACCGCGCTCCCATCGTTCGCAATCACCGCTCTTACGATGAACGAGAGGCCGCTTTCGTTCCCCGCCTCGTCGCTCCCCGAAACTGCGTAGTACAGCACCTGCCCGCTCCCCAGCGTCCCGCCCGCCCCCACCGCCGGGATCAGGCTGATGAGCGGGATCCCCGGACCTGCCGCCGTGGCCATCGAAGGAAGAATGAAGCTGACCGACACGCTCGCTTCCGCCGTTCCATCGCCGCTCGTGTCCGACGTCTCTTCCACCCCGAATTCGATCTCGCCGTCCTCGTCCACCACGCTGCCCATGAGCGGCTTCGGCACCCCTATGCCGCTGCCGCCCTGCTGTCCCCCGCCCGTGGCCGAAATCGCTTGCCCGTTGGTGTCCGCGTACCACGCATCGTCGTGGATCTGCGCCGTGATCGTACTCGTCCGGTAATTCGTGGCCGGCGAGATCTTCAGCACCCGGAACAACTGCCGGTTGAAGCCTTCCTTCAGGTACGTCACCGTAATCAAGTCGCCCGGCCGGATTCCGAAAACTCTCACGCTCGTGTCGAACACGACGTACGTGTTCCCGCGTACGGACTTGTCCAGGTTGAATTTCAGAATCCGCGCCGCCTGGTCGTAGTTCGGCAGTCCCAGGGCCGCGAGCGTCTTGGATACTTCCTGGCCGGCCAGCGCGACGTCGTCCGCCTCCACCATCGAGTAACTGTCCTGCTGGTACCCGTTCAGCCCGTCCTGAAATTCCACCGTCAACCGGTTCGGCGTGTCCGCGATCCCGCGGGATGTCACCGTGACGCTCGGCTCGCCGTTCTGCCGCCGTAGGATCCCCGAATACCCGTTGCTCCCGTCGCCGAATTCGTAACTCGGCCAGCCGCCGTCCAACGATTCCTTGCTGTTCGACCCCGCCGCCTTGCTTGCCTGCTCCAGGGCCGCCGTGTTTTCCACGCCCAATTGCAGCGCTCCCCCCGGACCGTACGTCAGGAAAAGCCGCGCCGTATTGCGGATCCCCCGTACCAGGTCGCCTGCGCTGCGCCGGTTCTGCAACACTACGTTGCATTGAAAACGCGAAAGCGTGATTGCGTTTCCGTTCAGGTCCTTCGCCTGGATCCCTTCCTCGCAGTACGCCGCCGCCGCCGCGAAGCTGGTGGTGTCGATCTCCGCCGCTTGCCACCCGCTCCGCCGCAGCACGTCCAGCAGGATCCACGCCGGATTGCTCGAGAACTGTTCGCCCATCTGCGTCCCGTCCGCCGCGTAAACCGGCACTCTCAGCCCTTGTGCCAGCACCTTCACGCTGGCCAGCGAACTGCCGCTGTTCAGCCGGTTCGGAACCACCACCGACAAGTACGCCATGCTGCCGTAAGGGTCCCCCGCGGGCCTTCCGCTCGCGTCCAGAAAGTTGTTGTCGAAATTGCCGTCCCGCGTTCCCAGGGTCATCGCGTTGTACCAGCCCGTGCCGGTCATGTTCGTCCCTGAGATCCCCTGTGGAATTTCGACGTCGTTCACCAGCACGGTCAGCACACCCTGCATCTCGCCGATTCCCAACAGTACTTCCATCCGCGTCAGGTTGCCGTCGTTCCGCGCGAATACCACCGTCGGCGCGTACCACGCGGTCCCGTACACCATCGGCACGAAGTCGTTGTAGCGCGCCTGGTTCACCGCTACCGCCGAGGTCGACCAGTCTTTCCCATAGCTGCGTACCGCAATCGCCGGCGGAATGAACTCCAGCCCGCCGAACCGGTTCAGCATCCCCCGCGCCTCACAGTCGCCTCTGGTGTACCCGCAGGAAGTGAACGGACTGCCGCCATTCAGAAATCCCCTTCCCCCGCCCGCCCCCGCGGAATATCCGCAGCGGTAGTACCGCGAATATTTGCCGTGCGCTCCGCCGTCCACCGCTTCCGCCCTCTGATCTTCCGTCGCGGGGAATTCCCACGGGCACCGGCGTTGTATCCGCACCTGCGGCAGCAGCAGCCGCTGCAGGTTCATCCGGTTGATCGCCGTCACGCGAAACGTCGATTCCTTGATCTCGTCGGGCGGGTTGCAGGTCCCTTGAAACACCACCGCCACGTCCGTCAGCGGCCCATCGTTCCGCAAATCGTAGAACAGGAACCCCGCCGTCAGCCGCGCGCCCTTCCATCCGATCTCCCGCGCGATTTCCGAGAAGTGCGAGTCCGCATTGGCCAGTACCATCGAAATGCGCGGGCTCCCGTCGATTCCCTGGTCCGATGCCGTCTGGATATCGAACGCGCTGTGCTGCACCACGCGCGCTTCGTACGTCGTCCCCGATACCGTTACCCGATGGGTGCTCCAGTGTTCCGTCTGCCCGTTCGGCAGCAGGCAATCGAACACCAGCAGCGGCGTGTCGGTGACCGCCTGTTCCTTCAGATCAGAAATGGCTTGCATGGATGATATTCACCGTGGCCGAATGGCAATTCGGCGCCGTTGTGGTAAAGCGGAAGATGTCGTCGCGAAAACGCGCATTCTCATAGACGCCGCCGTTCGTCGCCGCTTTGTAAGTGGAAGCCCCCGCCTGTGGCTCCGCCTGCGGGCCGAAAATATCCAGGACCGCGCCCGCCGGCGCCTCCAGGCCGAACACCATCGTTGCCGCCTCCGCGTCGCCCGTCCCCGCCCACGTGAGCCTGCTCCACTCGGTCCCCACCTGCCGGTCCGCGCGGCCAGAGCCGTGCAGCAGAGTCACGGTTGCCGGCTGTGACGCTCGCGCGTATACGCTGAGACAGTACGTGTATTCCCCCGGCGCCGACAGCGTCTGCGTGATGCTCTGCCCGCCTCCCCCGGAGTTCGTCGCGCGCCATGCCCTGCTCCCGCCCACCGGGTCCGCCACCGGGCCCGCAACCGCAAGCAACGGCCCCCGCGCCCAAACCGCATTGTCCAGTTGCTCGCTCCACGCCAGCAGGTTGCCCGCCGGATCCAGAAACGTAAAGCCGTTCAGCGAGCCTTCGGCAGCCAGGAAGAATTGCTGCATTGCCCCTAGCTCCCCGTCGCTTAGCCCCGCGTATTGCAACTGCCATTCCGTGATTTCCGCCGCCGGGTCCGCCAGTTTGATCGTCCTCCCGTCCTCCGCGGTATTCATCGCCGTGCGCAGGCGCCGCCGCTTTTGGATCGGAAACTGGCTCAATGCGCCGGTCGCCAGTTGGGGGTATGCCAGCATGTTCTATCCCCGGTTCTCGCGGACAATCAGCGAGGTCGTCCCGCGCATCTCCGCCACGGCGCGCAGCGCCAGTTCGTCGCTCGCCAGGCTGCAGTTCGCATACCCGCGTCCGTCCCAGGGATCGGTGAAGGCGAAGCTTCCGAACTGCCCCTGGTTCTCCAAAAAGAACTGCTCCACCTCGGCCATTTCTCCCTCGTCCAGTTCCTCTAGCCGGATTTCCCAGCCGTGGAGCGGTCCCGCCGAGTCCCGGTAACGCTGCTCCACGCCGTCCACGAACCGCAGGGTCTGATTTTGAAACCGCAGCGCCTTCGTGGCCGGATACTGCGCCACCGCGCTGGTCTTTAACTTCGGAAAGGTCGCCATGTCAAAGGTCGTTCACCACGTCGTTGATCGAACTGGAATTCAACATCGCCTGCCGGACCGCCTGCGCGATCTCGCTGCTGTGGTCCAGGAACGATTGCGCATCCATGGTCTGCACATTCACCTGGATCTGCGGTGCCGCCGCCGCACTCGCCGTCGCGCCGCTGCCCGGCGAAATCGCCGCGCCCGCCGGCCCCGCGCCCGTCGTGTCCCGCCCCCCGCTGTATGGTCGGGGCATGCCCATCTGGTCGTAATCCGCGTCGCTCATCCCGCTGTCCGTATCTGCGCCCTCGAATTGCATCCGCTCCGGCATCGCGTACTTTACCAGCGGCGGTGGCGCCGCCTCTCCCCCGCCGCCGAACAGGCCCAACAGCCCGCCGATCAGCGGCGCCAGCCCAAAACCGCTCTCCAGCACCGTTTGCGCGATGGACCACACCTTGCTCCCCCCGCTGCTGCCGCTGGCCGTGCTCGCGGCGCTCGTGGCTTGCACGTTCTGGCCCGCCTCGGGCGCCGTGCTCGCCGCGTGCGTCGCCGCCGTCAACGCATTCGCCAGCCCCTCGGTCAAGTCGGTGAGGGAGCTTGCCTGCTGCGTCGCTCCGCCCGAGGCCTCGGCGAAATGCTCAAAGAGCCGGTCTTGTGTCGTGCTGCTCATCGTTCCTCTCCGCCGCCAGGGCCCTCTCCAGAATTACGAACGCTTCCACCTGCCGCGCGCTGAGCTCTTCGAAATCAAGCCCTCCCAGCCGCCGCCGCACGAAGAATTCCTCCACCAGGGACTGGCTCTCCGCCGAGATATACGATTTCGGACAGGTCGTGAGCGATACGTGCTTCCGTGCCCACACCAGCCGCCCCGGGCCATCGTCGAATCCCCCCAGCCACCCGCAGCGGCGCTTCCTCTCCAGACCGGACTTCCGGCAAACGTCGCACTTCCACCCGGCCTGGTTGGCGAATTGAAAGTGGAAGGCGACCATCAGTTTTTTCGTTCTGCTCCGCTCAGCCCCGTCTCCGCCCGCACCGCCGCCAGCGCTTCCCGGAACAGATCTTCCGGCCCCGCCTCGGCCAGCGTCTCCGGCGTCGCCTCGGCCCCATCCAACTGAAGCCCCGAAACTCCCCGCAGCCCCCATGTCAGGTACAGCCGGTCGATCTCCGCCTGCAGCAACGCCGCGTCCATCTTGTCCCCCGGTTCCGGCCCCGCCTCCAGGAACTCCATGCGCCGCGCCATTTCCCGCACCCTGCGCATCAACTCCATACGCCGCCCGAAGGACATCCGCGCCACCGCGAACGTCACCCCGCTCACAATCCGCGATTCCACCACACTCCAACTCTCGTAGTTCGCCATCGCCACTCCCGACAAAAAAGACCGGCCCGAAGGGCCGCACGTTTCCCCAGCCCCCGGCCCCCAGCCCCCGGCCCCCAGCCCCCAGCCCCTGGCCCCTGGCCCCTGGCCCCTGGCCCCCGGCCCCCTGGCCCCCGGCCGCCCCCGCCTACGCAAACGCCACGGCAATCTCGTCGTCGATCGTCCCCTGCGCCCGCGATGCCCGGAACTTCCACTGCAACCGGTTCTTGCCGTCGTCGAACTCCGGGACCTCCGCAATGACACTCTTCAGGTACACGCCCATCATCTGCCCCGGCGCCTCGCCCAACTGCAACATCACGCTGATCGGCGATTGTTGCCGCGCCGCCTGGTACAGCGCGGTCGTGGCCTCGTCGTCCTGGCTGAACAGATTGAAGGCCGCCGTTACCGACCGCTGCCCCGGCGCGATCGCCCGCGGCAGGTTCGATCCGAATTCCTGCGAACGCGCATCCAGCTCGTTCTTCAGCGCGATGGTCGCCGCGGTGATCGTGAAGAACTGCGTCGGAGAAGTTCCCAGCCACGCCTGCCCCATGCACCCCGGCACAATCGAATAGTCGAATGCGTCCAAAGGCCGCTCCGCGGGAAAGCTCTCGAGTTCCCCCGCCTGGCCGCCGGAAAAGCTGCTGCTGTCCAGCACATCCTGCGCCAGACCGCTAAAGTGAAACTCGTGATAGTCGCCGTTCACCGCGATCTCCATCTGGTCCACCGCGGCGCCGCACAACAACCGCTGCACCGCCGTCGCCGGGCTCCAGTAATCGAACACACTCACACTCGGCAACTCGGTCGCCGGTGCGTAGGTCACCGCCGCCCCCAAAGTGACATTCCCTGCGGGCGTAGCCGTAAAAGGCGCATTCAACTGCACCGCGTGCGGATCCACTATCGCTTCTACGAACCGCACCTCCCCGCCGCACGCCACCGCCTGCCCCACGCTCAGCCCGTGCGGCGCTCCAAACGTCAACCGACCCTCGCTTGTGATCGATCCCGCGGCCCCCCCGGCGAATGCCTGCGGCGCCCCGCCCAGCGCCGCCTGAAACAACGGCCCGTATCCCGGACCGGCCGCCGTCTCCTGCCATGTCGTCAGGTACGTCTTCAGCTCGAAATTCGTTCGCCGC
>JADGNR010000337.1 GCA_017883415.1 Bryobacteraceae bacterium
ATCCTCCGCTTCTTACAAATTTAATCTGCATGACTGGATTCCTCTCCTCTAGCATAGCCGCCGCCCGCGCGCCGGCCGGGGTTCCCGTTGCCGGCCAGGCGGCCGGTCCTCCCGTCGACCGCGCGCCGGCCGGGGCGCCCGCCCCCGGACCTTCTCCGTAGCGCAGGCGAAGCAGCGAAACCTCCGGGCGCGAAATCGTCAGGATGAAAAGGTGGTCGTACTCCGTCGCGGCGATGGTCACCGCCGGCCCGCCCAGCCCGGCGATGATGGCCGGGATCGTGTTGCTGTGGCCCACCACCACGACCACGCCGCTTGCGCGCCCGCGAATCGCCTCCACCAGCCGCCCGGTGTCGCGCGCGTCGATTCGCTCCGCGGTCCGGCGCAGGCGCTCCGCCAGCGGCTGCGCGGTCTGCTGTGTGCGCTGGTACTCGGTGGCATAGATGGCGTCCACGCCCGCGCCCGCCAGCATGTCCGCCAGCAACTCCGCCCGCTTCCGGCCGCTGGCGGAAAGCGGCGGGTCCGCGGCGGGACGCTCGGCGGTTTCGGCGTGCCGCGCCAGCACCACCGTCAGCGCGCCGGCCGCGGGCCGCGCGCCCAGGGCGGACAGCAGGAGACCGCACATTGCAACCCGATTGAAACAATTCCGGGAAGGCGTCTTTCCCATGTCGTATTAGCATTGTAAAGGATGCCTCGCTACGCGGCGATCGATATCGGCAGCAACTCCATCCGCATGGAAGCCGCCGAAGTCGTGCCCGGACAGCCCGCCCGCATCCTGGCCTCCGAGCGCGAAGTGACCCGTTTGGGCGAGAGCGTGTTCCGTACCGGCGCGGTGAGCGAGGAAGCGTTGAAGGCCACGGCGAGCGTGCTGGCCCGCATGGCGGCGCTCTACCGCAAGCTGGACGTGGTAGGCGTGCGCGCGGTGGCCACCAGCGCCATCCGCGATACGCGCAATCAGCGGGAATTTCTGGCGCGGGCTTCGGAAGCCGCCGGCGCGCCGGTGGAAATCATCTCCGGCCGGGAAGAAGCGCGCCTCATCCAGCTCGGGGTGGAGAGCATCTGGCGCCAGACCGGGAAGCGCGCGCTCATCCTCGATATCGGCGGCGGCAGCGCCGAGATCGTCGCTTCGGAAGACGGGCGGCTGCGCGAATCCTTTTCCAAGCCGCTGGGCGCGGTCCGGCTGCACGAGATGTTTCTTCACGACGACCCGCCTTCGCCCCGCCAACTGCACCAGATGCACGAGTACATCCGGGCGAAACTGGATACCGCCGTGCGCCGCCTCGGGCATACGCGCTGGGACCGCGCCATCGCCACGTCCGCCACCGCGTCGGCCGTGGCCAGCGCCGTGGCGCGCGTGCCGCGGTCCGAGCGCGACGCCATCGACCGCTTCCGCCTCTCCGCGGCGCAGGTGCGCAAGCTGTACCAGAAGCTGGCGGCGCGCACCCTCGCCGGCCGCCGCCGGGTCACCGGCATCGGCCCCAAGCGCGCCGAGATCATCGTGCCCGGCCTGGCGGTGCTGATGGATTTCCTGAGCGAGTTCCATCTGCCCGCGGTCTACTATTCGCGCGCCGGGGTCCGCGACGGCATCATCGCCGACCTGGCCGCGCGCAACGTCGGCGCCCAACTCTCCCGCCTCAGCCGCGATCAGCGCCTCGAAGTCGAGAACATGGGCCGGCGCTACGGCGTCTCGCTCGAACATGCGCGCAAGGTGGCCAATATCTCCAACCTGCTGTTCGGCGCGCTCCAGCCGCTGCACGCCCTGCGCCCCGGCTGCGGTAAGATGCTGGAGGCTGCGGCCTATCTCCACGACGTGGGACACTTCGTCAGCGACACCGGGCACCACAAGCACTCCTATTATGTGGTTGCCAATTCCGATCTGGCCGGCTTCACGGAGCGCGAGCGCCTGCTCATCGCCGGCCTCTGCCGCTATCACCGCAAGACCCTTCCCAATCCGGTGCACGGCCCCTACCAGGCGCTTACCCCCGAAGAGAGGCGGATACTGATGCTCATGATCCCGATTCTGCGGCTGGCCGACAACCTGGATCGCAGCCGCGAGCAGCGCATTCGCGGCGTCGAATGCCGGCTGCGCGATGGCGAAGTCAATTTGCAGGTCCACTCGACCGGCGATATCGACCTGGAGCAGTGGGCCGCCGAGCGCGCCGGCGAAGCCTTCCGCCAGATCTACAACCGGCCGATTACCGTGACCCGGGCGCGCGATTAAAATGCGAGAATACGCCCGACAGCAAACCGCCATTCTGCTGCGCCGCCTGGCGTTCCAGTTGAACCGCGCCGCCCGCAATGGAGACGCCGAAGCCATCCATGACCTGCGCGTGGCCATCCGCCGCTTGAACCGCGGCCTGCGCGTCTTCGCGCAGTTCTACCCGGACGATTCCTGGAAGCGGATTCGCCGCCGGCTCGCCCGTCTCATGAAAATGGCGGGCGAGGTGCGCGACCGCGACATCGCCCGCGAACTCCTGGCCCACGCCGGCGTGGCTCCGCGCGCGGCCATTGTCGCGCGGCTCGAGGCGGAGCGCGGCAAGGCCCGGCACGAGTTGCTGCAGGAGATCCGCCGCTGGAAGAATCGCAACTTCTATCGCAAATGGCGCAGCCGCCTGGGAATGTAGACTATGAAGAATCCTCATCACCTGAAGTGGGACGAGCGGGCCGGCGCTCCCGCCAACGCGCGGCGCAGGCTGCCGCCGCTGGCCGCCGCCTTCTTCGCGCGCATCCGCAAGCTGCTGGCCCAAGATCCGTCGCCCGAAAAGATGCACGGCCTCCGCCTGGAAACCAAGCGGCTGCGCTATACCCTGGAGCTGTTCCGGCCGTGCTACGGGCCGGGCCTGGAAACGCGCCTGGCGGCGCTGCGGCGCCTGCAAAATTCGCTCGGCGAGTTGAACGATAGCGCGGTCGCCCGGCGGCTGCTGGAGGCCTCGATGCCTCCTTCGGCGCAACGCGCCCGCGTGCTCGGCTTCCTCGAGCGGCGCGCCGCGGACAAGGCGCGGGAGTTTCGCAAGGATTGGACCTCGCTCTTCGATGCCCCCGGTCAGGAAAGCTGGTGGCGCGAATACCTGCGGCGCAACGCGCGCACGCCCAGCCGGCGTGCCCCGCCGTAGTAGAGAGCGGGGCGCGCGTGGTGGTGAAGTGAGACGCCGCGACCGCTCGCGCCGAACGATGACAGGCCGGCTTCCCTCTTGCGACGACACACCATGCCGGTACGGCCTCGTCGATAGGCATCCAAGTCGGAAGGCAAGTATGGGCGCTTTCCGAGTGGCACAATCCGTTCACGGAAGGCTCACTTCCGCATGTTTTCGTCCAGAAAGGCGAACACGTCGGGCTCCCAGATGTTCACCCCGAGATGAAGGAAGTCATGCCCATCGTCGACCGTTTGCCCGATGGGCGGATAGATCTTCAAACGATGGGGTTTCCCGATTTGGTCGCGGCGGGCGTCCAGCACCTTGCCGAACGAGAGGGCGTAATCGTTCTCAGCGTGAATGAAGAAGACCGGAGCCGCGATACGTTCAATGGCGGCGAGCAGGCGCGCTCGCAACGCCGGAGAGAGATCAAAGCTATATCCGGCGCCGGAGAAGATTACGACCGCCCGCACGTTCGGCTCACGTTCGGCCAATAGCACCGTGAGCGATCCTCCGAACGAATGGCCGACCAGGGCGATGTTCCGGGCATCCACGTAAGGCAGCGACCGCAGGAACTTGAGTCCGGACAGGGCATCGTCCATGTCCCTGTTTTCCAGCAGCCGCAATTGCAACGTGTTGCGCCCCTCCTGCCCATGTTCATCGGATTCTTTGTTCAGCAGGTCGAAGGCGTTAGCGCCCTGATCCGAGGAAGTCCCAACTCCGTGCCTGAACAGGTAGAGGAATACATAGCCGTGGCGGGAGAAAACCGGGCCAAGCGTTTCGGCATTGCGCTCGTACGGTCCTAGTCGTTCCAGTTGTTCACGGGAACGGCCGCTGCCGTGATTGAGCAGGATGGCGGGGAAGGGTCCGGAGCCCTGCGGACGCCAGACCATCGCGTGCAGGGCAACCGGCCCGTTGTGGACGACCACGGTTTCAGGCCCGTCGGACTTCTGGCCCATGGACCGAACAGGTGTGAGCGTCAGGACCAGCGATGCAAGGACGACCGCGTACCGTTTTGCCATTCAGCCCTCCCCCATCAATGAATAACACGCACGCGACAGACGCCGACGCAATTGGCCGAATGTGCCGGGCCTGGAAACGCGTCTGGCGGCGCTGCGGCGAACGATAGCGCGGTCGCCGGGCGACTGCTCGAGCGCTCCATGCCCCGGGGCAGGAAAGCGGGTGGCGCGAATATCTGCGCCGCAACGCGCGCGCGCCCAGCCGGCGTCCCCCGCCGTAGTGGAGCGCGGGGCGCGCGTACCGATTCACCTGTGCCCGTATTCCGTGAACACGTAATCTCTTGTCTTCACGCTGGTGTGGCACGCGAACCCGCACTTGGCGTCGTTCCCCTGCGGCGGCTTGCCAGCCAAGGTGCCGGGCGTGAACGTATCGGATGCAGCGTCATAGTCGAACACGGCCCATCCCCACCCGCCGCTGTCCGCGAACCTCTTGCTGTCCTTCACCATGAAGTCGACGTCATGCTGGGTACCGGGCACCGTCGCTGCGGGGAAGGTCTCCAACTTTTTCGGGTTCCAATGGATCTTCGCCATCTTGGCGCCGTCCGGGAAAGACTTGCCGTTGCCGGGAACGCCGGCCAAGTAGGCCTTGATCATCACAGGATTAGCGAGGATCGCAGCAATATGGTCTCCGTCCTGACTGATGGAGACAACCTGCCAGCCCTCGTATCCTCTGAACTCAGAGAACGAGAGCCCATTCGGCACTTTCAAGGTGTACTTGTCCTGCGCGGAAATGGCCCAGTTGCCCACGAAGGCGAGCACTCCCGTAATCATCGGAATCGTCAACATCCTTTTGCCCTTCATCGCCAACACCTCCTTTATCAAGTTTAGCGTCTTACTTCTTTATTTCCGGCTGGGGCCGGGCCTGGAAACGCGCCTGGCGGTGGACCTCGCTCTTCGATGCCCCCGGTCAGGAAAGCTGGTGGCGCGAATACCTGCGCCGCAACGCGCGCACGCCCAGCCGGCGTCCCCCGCCGTAGGCTGCGGGGTTACATGCCGGTGCGGTCACGGCGACGGCGGTTTTTCCTGCCGGGACCTAGCTAACAGCCAGTTTGCTAACATTCAGGTGTGTCTCCGTCTTCCGCCGGCTAGCCCGATGGCCACGCCCAACAACGCGCCGGAACCGAGAGCCCTCCAATCGTGGAAGGAGATCGCGACATTTCTGGGCGTCACCGTCCGATCGGTGCAGCGGTGGGAAAGCAGCGGGCTTCCGGTGTACCGACAGGGCGACGGGCGCAAGGCCCGGGTCTTTGCCTACCCTGATGAACTGAAGCAGTGGCTGGAAGGCGGCGGCCTGCGCGGACGGGAGCCTGAAAGCGAACCAGTTGCCGCGCAGCCGGAAAGCCCGCCTCCGCGCCGCCGGACGCCGCGCCAAGCGTGGTGGGCGGTCGGGGCGGCTGTCGCGCTCGCCGCGGTGGTTCTCTGGCGTACCGGCGTGTTGGCTGCCGCTCCCGTCCCCGCGCACTGGACGCTGGCTGGTTCCACTCTCCGGGTGCTCGATGCCGCCGAACATCTCTGCTGGGAAAAAACGCTGCCGCCGTTCGGCCCTGCGTTCGATGCCAGGGTGATCGATAAAGTGGTGATTGCCGATATCGACGGCGACGGCCGCACGGAAGTGCTGCTGAGCTATGTGCCCGCCGGGCACGAGCAGGCCGGCCGCCTGATGTGTTTCGACCACCGCGGGCGCCTGCGGTGGGAAAGCCGGTTCGGCGCGGCCCGGACCTTTGGCGCACGGCAGTTTGATGCGAACTACATCGGCGTGTTCGTCAAGCCTTTGACAGCCGGGGGCCGCCGCCTGCTGCTCACCGTCGCCAACCACCACATCTGGTACCCGGCGCAAGCAGCCCTGCTCGATCCGGCCAGCGGCAAAGCGGTGGAGGAATACTGGCACCCTGGCGCCATCTTCCATTGCGTGATCCACGACATCGATGGCGACGGGCAGCCCGAAGCGGTGCTGGGCGGCGTCAACAACCCCGGCGATGGGTTGGGACATGCCGGCGTGGCCGTTTTGAAACTACCGTTCTCCAAAGCGCCGCGCCGCTCTCCGGAGGCTGGGGACCCGTTCCCACCCGTCACCGGCGGTGGCGAGCTCGCCTATGCTCTGTTTCCGTTGGCCGATTTCCGCCGGGCGCAGGGGTATCTGGGGATCGTCATCACAATGAGCGTGGACTCGTCCCGCCGCATCCTGGTGGAGACACCAGGCTTCGTCGTATATTCCCTCGACCCCCACCTGGACGTGCTGGATTATCGCTTCTCCGGCGAGTTCGAGCCGTTGCACGACATGGCGTTCCACCAGGGCATTCTGGACCACAAGCTCGACGGCGCCGAGAAGGCGTCTATGGGGAAAGTGGTGACGTTTCCCTGGGCTCCCGACGGCAACAGC
>JADGNR010000338.1 GCA_017883415.1 Bryobacteraceae bacterium
CGCCATCGCGGCATTGGCTCCGATTCCAAGGGCCAGCGTGAGGACCACGGTAATCGTAAGCCCCTTCGCTCCGGCGAGCGAGCGGAGTGCGTACTTCACGTCACGCCAAAATTGTTCTGCGCCCATCCCCGTCATGACCAGGCCTCCCTTCTCTCAACTTCGTCACAGTGATGTCGTTTGGCGCCGGGCGTTTTCGACAACCATCGGCGCTGCCGGCTCCCAGTGTTCCATCAGCATACAAACTTCGGGATTATGGGTGATGTAACAGTTGTTTCTGTCCGCAGCCGGGGCTGCGCCGCGGCCTGCGTGTACGGCATAGTTAATGTGGTGGCACGAGGAGCGAAGGAAGGGAGACGGGTCCGCTATGTTGTCCATGCAGCCGATCGGGTATGTCAGAAGCCCTTACCATGAGACTCGGGAGATTCCGAAGGGGCTGGGCGCGAAGCACGAGGTGGAGGGGGTTCTCGAGATACGGGCGGAATTTGAGCCGGGACTTACGGATATCGAAGGCTTTTCTCACCTGTTCGTCATCTGGGCCTTCGATCGCGCGGAAGGATTCAGCCTGCTGGGAACGCCGCCGAGCGACGACCGGCCGCACGGCGTATTCGCGACCCGCTCACCGCGGCGTCCGAATCCGATCGGGTTGACCGTGGTCGAGCTGCTGTCGCGGGAGGGTGCGGCGCTCCGCGTCCGCGGAATCGACATGCTCGATGGGACGCCGATTCTCGACATCAAGCCGTATCTCTCCAACGTGCCGCAGGAGCGGCTGCGGCGCGGGTGGCTGGCGGAGGCCGAAGCGCGCTCGGCAGCGAAACCCTAGACTAGCAGCGAGCGTGAATCCTTCGCGACACCAGCTCCGCCATCTCGGCGGGGCGCTCGATCTCCAGCACCGCGAAGCCCGCCGCGCGCCCGCTGGCGAGGCCGGCGGCGGAGTCTTCCACCACCAGCGGCGTCTTCGCGTCCAGGCGCTGGGCGGCCAGCAGGTAGGGATCGGGGGCCGGCTTGTGGCGCCCCCGCTCCACGCTCTCCGCCCCCACCAGGGTCCCGAAGTAATGGCGCACGCCGCCCGCCACCAGAATCGGTTCGATCTCCGCGCACGAGCTGGAGCTGACCACGGCCAGCTTGTATTGCCCGGCGAGGCGCCCGAGCAGCGTATCCACCGAGGGCGCAAACGGCGGCTCTCCGGTCATGCGGGCCCGGAACAGCTCTTTCTTGGCGGGATACAAGGCCCAGAGTTCCTCCCAATGCCGCGGCGGCTGGGCGCGGGTGCCGATCGTGCGCAGCATCTCGCGGTCGTCGATCCCGATGCAGCAGTCGCGGTAGAATTCCCAATCGAGCGTCAAGCCGGCCGGCGCCAGCACCTCGGCCCAGCAGGCCCAGTGCACGGGCTCGCTGTCGACCAGCACGCCGTCGAAATCGAACAGGATGGCATCGAACTCGGGCATGGGCGCGAAAGCTTCAGCCTAACATGCGCGCGGTGTGGTATCACTGAATCTGAACACCATGCCGACAGAAGAAGAGATGCAAGCGGAACTCGCACGGCTCCGCGCCGAAAATGAAGCGCTGAAGAAGCCCGCCCGCGGGCAGCATTTCCTGAAGGTGAGCGAGAAGGGCGCGCTCTCCGTCTACGGGCTGGGCCGTTTTCCCGTCACGCTCTACCGCGAGCAGTGGGCCAAACTGCTGGCCATGGCGGACGAGATCAAAAAGTTCATCGAGGAAAACGACCACTCGCTCAAGAAGAAGGAATAACCGATGGCCAGGGGGACGGCGCTGATCACCGGCGCTTCCGGTGGCATTGGGGAAGAACTGGCGAAGCTCTGCGCGGCCGGCGGCTACGACGTGGTGCTGGTGGCGCGCAACCGGGCGGCGCTGGAGGCGCTGGCGGCCAGCCTCTCGCGCCAGCACGGAATTCGCGCCCGCGCCCTGGCGGCGGATCTGGCCGACCCCGCCGCGCCCCCGGCGATCTTCCAGCAGGTGCGCGATACCCCCATCGACATCCTGGTCAACAACGCGGGGTTCGGCCTGCGCGGCGCGTATGCCGAGACCGATTGGGCGGTGGAGGCGCGCATGATCCAGGTGAACGTCGCGGCGCTGGCCCACCTCGCCAAGCTGTTCCTGCCGCCCATGATCGCGCGGCGGAGCGGGCGCATTCTGAACGTGGCTTCCACCGCCGCCTTCGTGCCCGGCCCGTTCATGGCCGTCTACTATGCCAGCAAGGCCTTCGTGCGTTCGTTTTCCGAAGCGCTGGCCAACGAGGCCGCGGGCACCGGCGTTACCGTCACGGTGGTGTGTCCGGGGCCGACGCGGACCGGCTTCGGCGAGGCCGCCGGCGCCACCGGCACGCAGATCTTTCGCGGTCCCGCCATGACCGCGTCCGACGTGGCGCGCGAGGCGTATGACGCCATGATGGCCGGCCGGCGCGAACGGATCGTCGGCGCGCGCAACCGGTGGATGATGGCAGCCGCGCGGCTGGCCCCACGCGCCATCCTGGCGGGCATTACCCGGCGCTTGAACTCCTGAAGGAGCAGTCTCCCCTTTACAATGTTCGGAGTGAAAGAATTCGATGTGGTCGGCGTGGGCCTCAACGCCACCGATACCGTGCTCGTCGTTCCCCACTTTCCCGCCTATGCGGGCAAGGTACAGTTCCTGGAGGAGATGGTCTGCGCCGGCGGGCAGGTGGCCAGCGCCATGGTGGCGTGCGCGCGGTTGGGGCTCCGCGTCAAGTATATCGGCGCCATCGGCGACGACGAGCGCGGACGCATCCAGATGGAGAGCCTCGCAGGCACCGGCATCAACCTCGATCACGTGCAGCTCCGGCGCGGCTGCCCCAACCAGTCGGCCTATATCGTCATCGACCGCTCCACCGGGGAACGCACCGTGCTGTGGCGGCGCGACGAGTGTCTGCGCATCGACCCGGAGCAGATCGCGCCCGAGCAGATCGCCGGCGCGCGCCTGCTGCACATCGACGGCTGCGACACCCCCGCGGCGGAGCGCGCGGCGGCCATTGCGCGGCAGCACGGCATCCCCGTCACGGTGGACGTCGATACCCTGTACCATGGCTTCGACCGCGTGCTGCCGAATATCGATTACCTGGTGGCCAGCTCCGAATTTCCGGCGGCGTGGACCGGCGAGCGGGACCCCTTCCAAGCGCTCGCCACCCTCCAGGACGAATACGGCATGCGGGTGGCGGCCATGACGCTGGGCGCCCACGGCGCACTCGCCCGCGAGAACGGAGAGTTCTTCTACGCGCCCGCGTTCGTGGTCAACTGCGTCGATACCACCGGCGCCGGCGACGTCTTTCACGGGGCGTTCTGCTATGCTGTCTTGCAAGGAATGCCGATGCGCGAGGCCCTCGATTTCTCCAATGCGATGGCGGCCCTCAACTGCACCGCCATCGGCGCCCGCGGCGGCATTCGCCCCCTGGCGGAGATCCGCGCCCTGATGGCGCGCGCCGAGCGGCGCTCGCATCCCGAATTCGCCGCCCGCGCGCGGGTAGTCTCCGGACCCAACCCATAAATGTTTCCCTTACGCGATACACAACCGAGCAACTCCTGGCCCGTGGTCACGGTGCTGCTCATCGTGGTCAACATCCTGGTCTTCCTGTTCGAGTTCTCGCTGGGCGATTATGAGCGCAACGCGTTCATCGCGGCGTATGGCCTGGTTCCCGACCACTTGCAGCTCACCAGTGTGCTCACCCACATGTTTCTGCACGGCGGATGGATGCACGTGCTGGGCAATATGTGGTTCCTGTGGATCTTCGGCGACAACATCGAGGACATCCTGGGCCACGGGAAGTATCTGGTGTTTTATCTCCTCTGCGGCGTGGCGGCCGCCGTGACGCAGATCCTGTTCAGCCTCGACTCCCGCGTCCCCATGGTGGGCGCCAGCGGCGCCA
This sequence comes from Bryobacteraceae bacterium, assembly GCA_017883415.1. Taxonomy (GTDB): domain Bacteria; phylum Acidobacteriota; class Terriglobia; order Bryobacterales; family Bryobacteraceae; genus JADGNR01. The sequence continues at coordinate 3,896 of JADGNR010000338.1, forward strand.
TCGCCGGCGTGATGGGGGCCTACATGATCAAGTTTCCCCGGGCCCGCATCGTGACCCTGGCGTTCATCTTTTTCTTTATCACGACCTTCGACATCCCGGCCTGGGTGATGCTGATCTACTGGTTCGCCATCCAGCTTTTCAGCGGCGTGGGGAGCATCGGCTATTCGCAGGCCAACCAGGGAGGCGTCGCATTTTTCGCCCACGTGGGCGGCTTCGTGGCCGGCATCGTCCTGGTCAGCCTCATGGCGGCGCGCCCGCGTTACTCGAGCCGCCCGGATCTGCACTGGTAAATGAAACCGCTGGTCACCCTCTACACGCGCGCCGGCTGCTGCCTCTGCGACGATGCCCGGCGTGTGCTGGCCGAAGCCGGCCGGCGCGCCGATTTCGACTACGAGGAGCGCGATATCGACTGCGACCCCGAGCTGCTCCGACAGTACAATGAGCAGGTGCCGGTGATCGCGATCGATGGCGTGAAGGCCTTCAAGTACCGCGTGGACGGGGCCGAATTCCTGAAGAAGCTGAGGGCGCGCCGATGAGCCTGGACGTGCTCGCCATCGCCGCGCATCCCGACGACGTGGAGCAGACCTGCGGCGGCACGCTCCTGCGTATGGCCGAGGCGGGCTATCGCACCGGCGTGCTCGATCTCACCGCCGGGGACATGGGCACGCGCGGCACGCCCGACCAGCGCGTGGCGGAATCGGAAATCGCAGGCCGGCATCTGCTGTTGCGCTGGCGGGGCAACCTGCACTTTCCCGATGCCCGCCTGGAGAACACCATCGCCGCGCGTATGACGCTCGCGGTGAAGATTCGCGAGATGGCCCCGCGCGTGGTGATTCTGCCGTACTGGGAGGGACGCCACCCCGACCATTACCGCACCGCAGAGCTGGGCTACGAGGCCTGCTTCCTGGCGGGATTGAAGAAGCTGGACGAGTACTCCGCGCCCCACCGGCCGCAGAAGATCCTCTACGCCAGCCTCTACGCCGAGGTGAAGCCGTCGTTCATCGTGGATATCAGCGCGCAGTTCGAGCGGCGCATGACCGCGCTGCTGAGCTACGTCTCGCAATACGGCGCCGCCGCCGAAGGGAGCGCGCTGTTTCCCCACGAGCAGGAGATCCGCGAGCGCCTGGGCGCCATCGCGCGCTTCTACGGCAACCTGATCGGCGTGAAGTACGGCGAGCCGTTCGTGGTGAAGGAAGCCATCCAGATCGACGACATCGTGGCCATGCCCGTGCGCTCGATTTGAGTGCTCCCCTCATAAGCATTGTCAGAAGCGCATGGGCCGCTCCAGCTTGTAATTTTCCAAACGCTCCTGACGCGGAGATGCCACCGTGGCTCCGAACCGGTTTGGCTAAACGCAGCCGCGTCGGGGTAGATCTATCGGTTGCCTGTGTTACGTCCAATTGACTTGACCGGGACATCACGGGAGTGATGTCCATGCCCCGCCCGCCGGGGTGCATTCTCCGAGTGGCCGACAATCCGACCGGAACCCGCAAATCTCACTTGCGTCGAGCCAGAATGATTGACTCGGGTCCTAGCAACTTCTTATTTCGCCTGCGCTAGCCCCGCAACAACTGCGGCAACTTTATCGAGTATCTGGTTCCAGCCCTCTACTTGACCGCTATTTTTTGCGCTCTCCATGGATTCATTTCCAATCAAGGTGAGTTTCGTCTGGCCGTTTCCAAAATCCTCAAAGGTAGTCACATCGTACGCACCGTCGATGGCCTCATGTTCTATTCCATATTGCGCAGGCTCAACCTTGTTTCCCTCCGGGTCGGAAAAGTACATAGAGGACACGATCTTTTCGTGCAGAACAATCTCGTGGTATTCCCCAGCATTCCAGAACTCCTGGCCATCCGGCGCTCTCATGCAGCACAGAAATTTTCCTCCGACGCGAAAATCCATCTCGCAAAAAGGCGAAGTAAAACCCTTCGGGCCCCACCACTGCATCACATATTTCGGGTCTGTCCACGCCTTCCAAACCAATTCGCGTGGGGCATCGAAAACTCTTGTGACAACCATCCGCTCTGTCTCGTTAACCGTGTTTTTTGTCATCTCTGACCTCCGTTTTTTTCATTTGATTCACAACCGCATCCAGCTTGTCGAAACTCTCTTCCCAGAATCGGCGATAATAAGCCGCCCAGTCGCTGACTGTCTTTATCGCCTCTGGCCGCAGTGTGCACACACTCTCTCGTCCACGCTTCGTCTTGATCACAATCCGCGCCCGCATCAGGTAAGCAATATGTTTTGAAATCATCTGCTGCGAGAGTCCAAACGGTTCCGTCAACCCATGCACAGAGGCAGGACCACGTGAGAGTCGTTCGATCATCCCCCGCCGGGTTGGATCAGACAAAGCAGCAAATGTTGTCCCCAATTGATCCACAACCATATGGTAGTGGATCTCCTCTGCCAATGTCAAGTGTGGATTTTGCGACTCCTGATTTCGTTCCGCAACCTGCGCAGGAGCGCGAGCCAGCAGGGTTGAGGCGCTGGCATCAGGGGCCCGGGAGAATGCAGATTGCCTCTGGAACGTGTTCTGAACGTATCACGCGCCACTCGGAGAATCCTGGGAGGCGGTTCATGCAGGCTCGGTAAGGGCCACCGTCGGATTCCTCCCGTGACACGC
>JADGNR010000076.1 GCA_017883415.1 Bryobacteraceae bacterium
CCGCGTCGCCGCCCCGCCGTCCCGCCGTCCCGCCGCCGTCCGCCCCGCTGCCCTGCATCCCGCCACCTCCACTCCCACCGACCGCCCGCCCCGGCCGTCGCCGGCCCCACCGACCGACCCGACCGCCGCCGACCCGACCCCCACCGACCGCCCGCCGCCGACCATGGTTGATTTCACAAACAGGTGCGATAGAATGCTGGTTAGAATCGCCGGAGGGGTGGACTTCGGGAGAAGACTCCGGCCCGTACGAGGCATGGGATGAAGCCAAAAGGAAAGTCGACACTAGTTTTCGATGTGAACGTCTTTCTGGCCAAAGCCGCCCGCGGAAGGACGATTTCGGACTACAACGTGGACCAGGTAGTTTTCTCGCAAGGCGATTCTGCCGATGCCCTGTTCTATATCCAGAAAGGCAAGCTCAAGCTCACCGTCATTTCCCACCAGGGGAAGGAAGCAGTCGTCGCGATTTTGAAAGAGGGCGATTTCTTTGGTGAAGGATGCCTGGCCGGACAACCGCTGCGCATGGCCAGCGCCGTTACCCTGTCGGAATGCTCGGTCATGAGGCTGGCCAAGGCGGTAGTGATCGCGCTCATCCACCAGGAACCGGCGTTCGCGGAATTGTTCGTGGCCCATCTTCTCTCCCGCAACATCAAGATTGAGGAAGATCTGGTCGACCAGCTGTTCAACTCCAGTGAGAAGAGGCTGGCGCGTGTGCTGCTGCTGCTGGCGAACTTCGGGAAGGAATCCCAACCGGAACCGGTCATCCCGAAGATCAGTCAGGAGATGCTGGCGGGCATCGTGGGCACCACCCGCTCCCGAGTCAGTTTCTTTATGAACCGGTTCCGCAAACTCGGTTTCATCGAATACAACGGCGGCCTGAAGATCCACAGTTCCCTGCTCAATGTCGTTTTGCACGACTAACGCCGCCGGGCGATTCATCACACTGCTGCCGGCCGGTGAGCAATTCTGACCAGACAATCGGCCGCTCGCGGAACATAGTTTGAGTAAGGGTGATAGGGCTACCGAGCATGAGTGCCAACGACGAGATGCGGGAGTATCTGCACCACCTGCTCGATCACCAGGACCAGTGCGCCGTCGTGGACTGCGCGACCTGCCGGTTCGCGCTGGACGCGTACGAGTGGGTCAGGTCGCAGATCTTCTCGGTCAGGCGGTATCCAGGGATGGCGGACGCCGCCAACTCACCGGGTACCGGGGCAGACAACCGGGCGATGGACGCACCGGGAACGGCTGCGGCACGGAGAGCCTAGCTCCCGTGGCGCACCGCATGCGCCTGCTATATTGTTCCTCATGGGTGCCGACACCGCGCTTTTGGCCGATCCGGCCGTCCGCGAACACCTCGCCGGGCGCGAGCACACGGAGCGGCCCGAACGGTACGATGCGGTGATCGAAGGCCTGGAAAAGGCCGGCCTGCTCCATCGCCTGCAGCGCGTCGAGCCGCGTACCGCCACCATGGAAGAGCTGCTCCTCTGCCACACCCGCGAATACCTGCGCACCGCGCAACACGACGTCGATTCCGGCCAGCGCTACTTGAGCACCGGCGATACCGAGCTCACGCGGAATTCCTGGAAAGCCGCGGCGCGCGCCTCGGGCGGCGTGCTCAACGCCGTCGACTGCGTCCTCTCCGGCCAGGCGCGGAATGCGTTCTGCGCGGTGCGGCCGCCGGGGCATCATGCCACGTCCGCCCGCGGCATGGGCTTCTGTCTGTTCAACCACGCCGCCCTCGCGGCCCGCTACGCGCAGCGCCGCCACGGCGCCGGGCGCGTCCTCATTTTCGATTGGGACGTGCACCACGGCAACGGCACGCAGGAGATCTTCTACTCCGATCCCTCGGTATTCTACGGCAGCACGCACCAGTGGCCGCTCTATCCCGGCACCGGACGCGCCGACGAGACCGGCGACGGCCCCGGAGCCGGCGCCACCATGAACTTTCCGTTCCCCGCCGGTTCCGGACGCGCCCAGATTCTGGGAGCGGTCGAGCAGGCGCTGCTCCCCGCCGCGGACCGCTTCCGCCCCGACCTGGTGCTGATCTCGGCGGGCTTCGACTCGCGCCGGGGCGATCCGCTCGGCCGCTTCACGCTCACCGACGGCGATTTCGCCGATCTCACCGGCTGCATGATGGAGATCGCCGGCCGCCACGCCGGCGGGCGCGTGGTCTCGCTGCTCGAAGGCGGCTATCACCTCGCCGGCCTGGCGTCGGCCGCCGCCGCCCACGTCGCGGCGTTAATGGGGCTGCCGCGGCCCGTGGACCCGCTCGACCACGGCGTCCAACTCCCCCTGGGCCAGGCGCACGTGGATGCCTGAGCCGGAGGGCGCGGCGGCGCTGTCCTTCACGATGCCGCCTTCATTCGATACGATGGCGTAGCCGCGCTCCAGGATGCGCAGCGGGCTCAACTGCGAAAGCTTGGCGGCCAGTTGCGCGAGCTCGCTCCGGCGGCGCGCCAGGCGGAGTTGGACGCTTTGCCCGCAGGCGGCGTGCGCGGCCTCCAGCCGGCGCCGGGCGGCCGCCAGGCGCGGACGCATATCGAAGCGGCGCAAGCGCGCCTCGAGCGCCCGGCGCGCGCGCTCGCCTCTGTCGAAGGCCGCCCGCATCCGTTCCCGCATGCGGTATTCCTGCTCGTCGACGCGCTGCAAGGCGCGCCCCACGCGGCGATGGAGCAGGCCCAGCGCCCGGTCGATCCCCTGCTGGCGAAGACGCTTCTCCAGCATCGCCAGCCGGTAGCGCAGCGCCTGCCCGCCCTTCGCCCGGGCGCGCGCGATACGCTCCAGCAATTCCTCACGCGCGGGAACGGCCATCTCGGCGGCGGCCGAAGGAGTGGCCGCCCGCCGGTCGGCCACAAAGTCCGCGATGGTGACGTCGGTCTCGTGCCCCACCGCCGAGATCACCGGGATCGTCGATTGCGCGATGGCGCGCGCCACCGCTTCCACGTTGAAGGTCCACAGGTCCTCGAGCGATCCGCCGCCGCGTCCCACGATCACCACCTCCGCCCAGCGCGACCGGCTGAAGTAGTCCAACCCCCGGCACACCTCCTCCACCGAACCCTCGCCCTGCACCAGCGCCGGAAACAGACGGATGTGCACCCCCGGAAAACGGTGCGTCAGAATTTGGACCATGTCCGCGATGGCGGCGCCCCGCGGCGAAGTCACGATGCCGATGCGCCGCGGAAATCGCGGCAGCGGGCGTTTCCTTTCCACCGCGAACAGCCCCTCCGCCGCCAGCTTCTTCTTGAGCTGCTCGAAGGCCAGTTGCAGCGCGCCGGCGCCTTGCGGCTCCAGCGTCTCCACCACCAACTGGTATTCCCCGCGCGCTTCATAGACGTCGATGCGCCCGCGCGCCAGCACCGCCAGCCCGTCCTGCGGTTTGTATTTCCAGTAGCGCTGCGCGGAGCGGAAGGCCACGCATTTCACCTGCGCGTCCCGCTCCTTCAAGGTGAAATAGTAGTGGCCGCTCGCCGCCAGCTTCAAGCCCGAGATCTCGCCTGAAACCCACACGTCGGCGAACGGGCCTTCGAGCACGCCCCGTATGGCCGCGTTCAGCTCGCTGACGGTGAAGATGCGGCGCTCGGGCGCCAGGTTGAATTCCAGCGCGAATTGCTCCACCCGGCCATGGTACCAGTGGGGTAGGCGTCCTCGCCTGCCCGGCGCCGAAGGCGCGCTTCGACAAAAGGGCAGGCCGGGAGGCCTACCCTACCGCTTTACCGTGATCACCGTCGTGGCCGGCGACGAAACGCCGTTGATGGGGCCGCGCAGGGCGCGGCCAGCCGGCGCCGTCCCCTTATCGCGCGGTTCGCCGCCGCCGCCGGACAGACCCGGCAATCGCCGCCAGACCGAGTCCCAGCAGAGACACGGTGCCCGGCTCGGGAGTCCCGGTCGGCACAGCTCCCGGCGAAAACTGCGTCAGCACGCGGATATAGTCTCCGGGCGAGCTGGCGAAGCTGTTGAAAGTGATCTGGCGCGGGCCGGTGATCGTGACCGAATCGCCTTGCGCTGGTTCGAGGCCTCGGAGGTTAGGATTCCTGAAGTTGACCGAGGTGTCCAGAAAGTCGCTGGCCAACAGCGTGCCCGTGCTCGTGAAAATGGCAATCACATCGGAGTCGAAGTTCACCGTGCCGATCATGGTTTCCGCGGCCAAGGGGTCGAAGAAGATATAGTGACTGGCCACGACGGTCCCCGCCGCGGGCGCGGTTCCGACGTCCACGGCCAGTGCCGAGCCGATCAGGATATTCTGATCTTCGTCGAAGCCGAACAGGTCCGGGCTCTGAAAGTTGTCCTGGCCGACGGTGTTTGCGGGCCCGATGGGATTGTTGAGCGGCCTCGTGAGTTTCACGAAAGTGCCTCCCGCCGTCAGGGCCGTCCCGCCGGTTACGGCTCCGCTAATGATCGTAGCTCTTGCGGGCGTTGCAGTTGTTAATGTCAATGTCAGTGCCGCTGCAAAGAGCGGCATCATGGCGTTTCTAGTCATCGGTCAGTCCTCCGTGTGATAGATTGGGTTCGCACTTACTCACACTCTTTATAGAAATGCGAGATTGTTTTTCAAACTTGCGAACATTGTTCCCGCCAGGTGTGATCATCGATACGATCGGGTTTGGCAGGAGGGTGATGCGCCTGGCGGCCATTGCGGTTCTGGCGGCGCTGTCCGGCGCCACGTCGTGGGCGTCGCCGAACCGGCCGATCGTCCACCCGAACACGTCTCTTACGATCCTTTCGATTGCTCAGGGACCGGACGGCTTTCTGTGGCTGGCAGCGGCCGACGGGCTGTACCGCTTCGATGGTTTCCACTATCGGAAGATCCCCGATTTCCCGTTCTCCACGGCACGCAAAATCGTCAGCACCGGGGACGGGTCGCTGTGGATCGGCTCCGCCGAAGGCCTGGCGCGGTACAGAGCGCGATTCGAGGTGGTACTGAAGGAGGACGTTCTGGAGTTGGCGGCCCTTCCCGAGGACGTCATCGCCAAGCTGTCGCTCACCGACAGTGCGCGCATTCACATGGATGGTCCCTATTTGCCGCGGCGCTATATGCACTTGACTGAATAGTCATTATAGTACATACTACAGAAGTGGCGTGGGCAGTTGATTTGCATGACGATTTCGCTCCCGAGTACCGCGTCCTGCACAAAGACGTGCAGGACGAGATGCTGGCCCACATCGAATTGCTTGAACGGTTCGGCCCGCAGCTCGGGCGGCCCCGCGTGGACACGCTCAACGGCTCACGTCACGCGAACATGAAGGAATTGAGATTTGACGCCGCCGATGGCGTTTGGCGCGTCGCCTTCGCTTTCGACCCGGACCGCAAGGCCATCCTTCTGGTTGCCGGGGACAAGTCGGGCGGCAGCGAAAAGAAATTTTACCGTCAACTGCTCGACAAGGCCGATGGGCGTTTTGACGCTCATGTGGCCGGGATTAAGAAGCGGAAGCAAAAAAGGAAGTGACGACCATGTCGAACCTGGAACGGATCAGGAAGGAACTGAGCCCCGCCCGCCGCAAGAAGGTCGCGGCCCGCGCTGCGCAGCTCATCGCCGAGGAAATGACCCTGCAGGAACTCCGACACGCCCGCCAACTCACGCAGGTCCGCATGGCGAAGGCTCTGGGGATCGGCCAGGACGGCATTTCCAAGCTGGAAAAACGAAGCGATCTCTTGCTGTCGACGCTGCGCAAGACCGTAGAAGCCATGGGCGGCACCCTGTGCCTTGTCGCGGAATTCCCCGACCGCGATCCGGTCATCCTGTCCGGCATCTCCGATAGCGAATCGGATTCGCACAAGTCTGGCGGCCGGAAACACGCTCACGCCAACGCATAGGGCGGTGAACTTCCTTTCCAATGGCGAATCATTTCAGCTTGATCCCGGCCGGCGCCGCCGGTATCCTGCAGCAGCCGACCAAGGGTATCGAACGCGTTCGCCCACGGGCGGAGCTCCGGATTGGTGTGGGCGCGGTCCAGGCCGGGAAGCAGTTCGGAGACGAGTTCGGCAGGGATTCGCTTCCGTGCCGCCTTGGAGCGCGCCTGGTCGATTAACACCTGCTGCATGGCACCGGCGGCCAGGCGGAAGAAGTGCTCCTCACCCAGGATGCGCCCTTCCCCTCCGCGGAGTTTGAGGAACAGCTCGGAAACCAGCGCGGTGGGCGTCAGGGTGTGGCCGGCGCGTTCCTTCTGCAGGAGCGCGGAGGCGATGGCGCGGAGGCGGCGGAAGGCGATTTTGTAGAAGGCGTTTTCGGCGTGGGAATTCCCGCGCGCACGTTCGAAGAGACGGGCGAAGGATGGGTGGTCGGAGTTGTTACCTATGGACGTAGAATCCCCTCGGGGGTTCAGTATACACCCGAGCGGCTGGAGTTCCGCCACAGATTTCAGCTTGGGCGGTACCAGTACTCAGTGGGGTAGGCGTCCTCGCCTGCCTCCACGCCGAAGGCGCGCTCCGCGCGCTGGGCAGGCCGGGAGGCCTACCCTACCGCTTTACCGTGATCACCGTCGTGGCCGGCGACGAAACGCCGTTGATGGTGGCCACCACCGGCCAATCCCCGTCCGGGGTGTCGTCCGGAATCTTGAGATTCACCTGGTACAGGCCCACGAAAGGCGCGGCCAGCGCCGCTCCGAATACCTCGACCGGCGCGTTGTCGATGGCCACCGTCACCGGGCTCGCGGTCAGGTACAGCTTGTCGCCCGGCACCTGGACGCCCACCGGCGCGGCCGGATTGGTGGCGCCAAAGCCCGTGCCCCACAGGGTGATTACGTCTCCGGGCTTGGCCGGAACCGTGGCCCCGCCAAACGTGCCGTTCTTGGCCGCGATGCTGAAATCCGGCCGCGTGGCCACCGGCTGGTTGCCGGGCCACAGGAAAAAAGCCGGGGCATACGGCTGCGAAACCGCCGTCACCGCCGCGCTGGTGCCGGCCGGCGTGGTGACGGTCACCTCCATGGGCCCGAAGCCCACATCCGGCGCCAGCACGTTGATCTGCCCCGGGCTGATGGCGTTGACATACGCCGGCTGGCCCCCCACGGTGACCTTCACGCCATCGAGCGAGATGGGCAATTCGCCGTTCGGACCGATGGAGTTCACCCACGTGTCGAATCCGGGCGCGAGATTGCTCCCCTTGATGGTCAGCCAGGAATTGGGAACGATGCCCCCTTGAAAGCTGGCGCCGTTGAGCACCGCGCCCGCGTCGATGGCCGGCGGGCTGACGCTGCGCGATGCGGCCGCGAGCGTGTACTGGTTGGTGTAGATGTTGTCGCCGGTGTTCGAGGTGTCGCCGTTGGCGGCGTTGCCCGCCACGTAGAGGACAATGTCCCCCGCGTCGCCGGCAGGCGGCGTCCAGTCGAACTCGAAGGTCAGGCTGCCCGCCTGAAAGCGCTGCGGAAACGCCGTGCCCGCGGCGCTGTGCTCGATGTACTGGATGGGCTCGTTGGCGGGACAGGTCTGCGCCTTGCCCGCGATGAAGGGCGCTTCCTGGAAGATCCCGATGTTGCCGGCATTGGCGCACAACAGGGTGGTGAACGGGTCGGTGGAGGCGAACGTGCCCGCCATGGTCTTCGCGTCGCTCGCCAGGCGCGCCGTAAGCTGGAAGCCCCAGCGCTTCTGCGTGGCCGCGGGATCGCTAATGGTGACCGTCAGGTGCTGCTTCACCCCGGGCGTATAGGTGAGCCCGTTGGGAAAGCCGACCGTGACGCTGCCCCGTCCCGCATTCACGCCCGCTCCGGTGTGGCAGCCCGCCGCCGCGCACGTGCCGTTCTCCCCGGGCACTCCCGCGTAACCCGCGTCCGGTCCAAACTCATAAGCCCAAATGGTCAGCGGGATAGCGCCCAGAACCACCGCCGCCTTCGCCACAAACAGCTTCCGCTTCCTATCCATATGTTACTTAGACACGCCCGCCAACGAAGGAGACTCGGTGCTGCCGCGGGAATTGGCATCCCTGCCAATACTTTTACGAACCTCGCACAACCGGGGCCGATTTTCGCGGCGCGCTACAAAACGCCAGCCAGCTTCAGGCCCTTGCGGGCGGCTGTGCTGAGGGGAATTGCAACGAACTGTTCCGGACGGAACCAGCCGAACGCGCCCTCCGAAGCCGGCGCCCGCGCCGCCCGCACCGCCCGCGCCGCCCGCACCGTGAAGGTGTAGTGGTGGTGGGTAATGGTATGGCGAAATTCGCCGAAGCGCTTGCCGGTGCGCGCCCCCGGCAGGTCTTCGGCTGTGGGCAGGTCCCAGAAGCCCGCCATCGGGCCGAGCGCCGCCTCGCGCCGCCGCAGCAGGATGCGCCCGCCGTGGCGCACCACCAGCAGGACACCGGACAGGGCCACGGGCGCGGTCCGGCGCAACTTCACCGGCACTTGCGCGGTGGTGCCCGCTTGGTGCGCCCGGCAGCGTGACGAGACCGGGCAGGCCGCGCACCGCGGGTTGCGGGGCAGGCACACGGTGGCGCCCAATTCCATGAGCGCCTGGTTGAAGCGGCCCGGCTGGCGCGGGTCGAGCCACTGTTGCGCCGTTTCGCGGAAACGCCGCCTGGCGCCGGACGAACCGATATCGGCGGCGTCGTTTTCCACCCGCGCCACCACGCGCAGGACGTTGCCATCCACCACCACCACCGCTTGCGAGAAGGCGATGCTCGCCACCGCCGCGGCGGTATAGTCGCCGATGCCGGGAAGCGCGCGGAGCCCGTCGTAATCGCGCGGGAAGCCGCCCGCCGCCGCCACCTGTTGCGCGGCGCGGCGCAGATTGCGGGCGCGCGTGTAGTAGCCCAGGCCGCTCCATGCCGCCAGCACGTCGTCTTCTTCGGCCGCGGCCAGCGCTTCCACGTTGGGAAATCGCGCGAGGAATCGATGGTAGTAAGGGATCACCGCCTGCGCGCGCGTCTGCTGCAGCATGATCTCGGAGATCCAGATGCGGTACGGGTCCGCGGCGCCGCGCCAGGGGAGATCGCGATGCGAACGCCGGTACCAGGCCAGCAGCAGGGAGGAGAACCGCGGCGTCACTCGATGACGCGCAGCCATTCGGCGACCACGGCGAAATCCTCCGGTCCCACGTTCCAGGCTTCGAACTCGGGATTGAGCGGCTCCAGCCGGATCTCTTCGTGCCGCCACTCGTCCTCGCCGCGGTGGACTTTGCGGCTGGTGTACCTCTTGATGGTGTAGCGCGCCGTCTCATCGAGCGCCCCGAAACGCTGGATGAGCAGGATCTTGTCCTGGCGCGAGCCCGCCGGATGCCAGCGGAACAGATTCAGGCTGCCATCGGGGATGCGCGGCTCCATGGAACGGCCTACCACATGGGCCACGAACAGGTCCGGCGCCAGGCGCATGCCTTGGGGCGCCCGCACCCAGTCTTCCGCTTCCGCGGCCATCTCTTCGCCCAGAGCGCCGGCCGCCGCCCGCAGGCTGTAGAGCGGCAGGTGCGTGCGGAACGGCTCGACTTGCAATTTCTCCACGTGCTCGTCGTACAGGCGGTCGAGCACGCGCGAAAAAGCGTCCACCGCCACCGTCGCCCGCTCGCCCACCCGCAGCACGTTCGAGAGCGAATCTTCGAGCGACCGCAGGAAGGCCTCCGCCCCGCTCTCCGCCGCGCGCCCGCGAATCTCCTCTTCGAGCGCGGCCAGCACTTCGGCGTCCTCGGGCGCGGCCATTTCGTCGAAGTTCGACCGCATCCGCACCCAAGCGCGGTCTTGCGCGGGATCGATCAGAAAGACGCCGATGGTCCGCGGCTCTCTGTCCGGCAAAACGGCATCCAGGAGCACATAGGCGCCCTGGCGGCGCGCCGTAATTGGAATCACGCTGGCGGGCATCGGCAAATTCCCATTCTTATCCTACGCCCCTTCCCCTCCCGTTATCTATTACCCCTCCGATTCGGGAGGAGTAGTTGCGCCTGCGGGATTCGCGGATTTTGCAGGCCAGCGCTCTCGCCGCGGCGTGACGCACACGACCGCCGGGGATGGCCGCCGGGGACAACCGCCTGAAAACCGCGCGGGCCTGGGCATTGCAAGGAACGGCCGGCACGGAAACACCTCCGCGGGCGGCACAGCGGCGGCCTCGACCGGGCCCCCAGCCGCCGGCATAGCCGGAAGCGCCAAATTACTGGATCAACCGCAGCCCGTTCGCCCCGGGGATGGTGCGCACCCAGGAGTTCATCTCTTCCTCGTTCTGCAACAAATCGCGCAGCGTGGTCTTGCTGAGCACCTGGTCGACCGCCACCTGCACGGCGCGCCACAGGGAGCGCACGGAACAATCCACCGAGCGGGTGCAGATGGGCGCCTGGCCCGCATGGCTGTCGCAGAAGTCGCTCTCAAACAGGCGTCCGCCGAGCGCGTCGATCACATCGCCGATGCGGATCGATGCCGCCGGCCGCGCCAGGGTGTAGCCGCCCTCTTTGCCGCGCGCCGCCTTCACGAAGCCGCCTTTGCGCAGGACGCGCAGGATCTTGGCGGCATAGGCCGGGGAAACTCCTTCCGCCTGGCTGATCTCGGGAATGGTGAGGGCGCGCTCCTCGAAGCCGGCATACGCCAGACGGACCAGGCAGCGCAGCCCATACTCCTCGTTGGCGCTCAACTTCATCTTCGCAGCCTCGCAATCGGTATGATGTCTTCGATTCCCAAGGCCAGTTTGGCGGCCTCGGACATGCGGTCCTTCGTCCACGGCGGGTCGAAGGTCAATTCCAGCTTCACGTCCGTCACACCGGGCACGGCGCGCACCGCGCGTTCCACGTCGCCCGGAAGCGTCCCGGCTACCGGGCAGTTGGGCGCGGTCAGGGTCATGCGGATGGCGGCCTGTCCGGTGTCATCCACGGAGCAGTCGTAGATGAGGCCCAGTTCATAGATATTGACGGGCATCTCCGGGTCGTAGACCTTCTTCAGCGCGGCGATCACCCGCTCCCGGAGGCTCATTCGGTGGACACCGGTTCGGCCGCGCCGTTGAGGGCCGATTTCAGCGTGTGCCACGCCAGCGTGGCGCACTTCACGCGGGCCGGATAGTCCCGCACGCCGCAGAACACCACCAGCTTGCCCAACTCGTGGCTCACGGGACTGTCGGTGGTGAGCAGGTCGTGAAATCTCTCGAGCAGCTTCAGGGCCTCGTCGCGCGTCTTGCCCTTCAGGCTCTCGGTCATGAGCGAAGCCGAGGCGGTGGAAATGGCGCAGCCCGAGCCCACGAAGCTCACGTCTTTGACAATATCGTCCTCGACTTTGATGAACAGCTTCAGCTTGTCGCCGCAGAGAGGGTTATAGCCCTCGGCCTTGCGCGTGGCATCTTCCATCGGATGGCAGTTCCGGGGATGCTTGCTGTGGTCCAGTATGATTTCTTGGTACAGGTCGTCAACCATCAGGAGAAAATCTCCTTCACTTTTTGGAGGCCGGCCGTCAGCGCGTCGATCTCCGCGAATGTATTGTAAAAGGCCAGGGAAGCGCGCGTCGTGGCCGGCACGCGGAAGCGGTCCATCACCGGCTGCGCGCAATGGTGGCCGGTGCGCACGGCAATGCCCTGGCGGTCGAGCACCGTGCCGATATCGTGCGGATGGATGCCGTCGATTACGAACGAGAGCACCGCCGCCTTTTCCTTCGCCGTCCCGACGATCCGCAGGCCGGGGATCTCGCCCAGCGCCTCGGTCCCGTAGACCAGCAGCTCGTGCTCGTACGCGGCGATCGTATCGAGCCCGATCGAATTCACGTAATCGAGCGCCGCGCCGAGGCCGATTCCGCCGGCGATATTCGGCGTGCCGGCTTCGAACTTGTACGGCAGATCGGCGTACGTGGTTTTTTCGAAGGTGACCGTCTTGATCATGTCGCCTCCGCCCTGGTAGGGCGGCATGGCGTTCAGCAGCCTGGTCTTGCCGTAGAGGATGCCGATGCCCGTCGGTCCGAACACCTTATGGCCCGAGAAGGTGTAGAAATCCGCGTCGAGCGCCTGCACGTCGATCTTCATGTGCGGCGCGGCCTGCGCCCCGTCGATCAGCGTGAGCGCGCCGGCCCGGTGCGCCATTTCGACGATCCGCCCCACCGGGTTGATGGTGCCCAGCGCATTGGAGACGTGGGTCACCGCCACCATGCGCGTGCGCGGGCCCAGCAGTTTTTCGTACTCCTCCAGCAGCAGCTCGCCGCGGTCGTTCATGGGGATGACGCGCAGCTTCGCGCCCTTGTCCTCGCACAGCATCTGCCACGGCACGATGTTGGAGTGGTGCTCGAGCGCCGAGATGACGATCTCGTCGCCCGGCTTCACGTTCCCGCGGCCCCAACTGCTGGCCACCAGGTTGATGCCCTCGGTGGCGCCGCGGACGAAGATCAACTCGTTCTTGGTGCGGGCGTTCAGAAACTTCTTGGCCTTGGCGCGGGTCTCTTCGTACGCCGCCGTCGAGCGCTGGCTCAGCTCGTGCACGCCGCGATGGATATTGGCGCAATCCACTTCGTGGAACCGGCGGATCGCGTCGATGACCGCGTTGGGCTTCTGCGCCGTGGCCGCGCTGTCCAGGTACACCAGCGGCTTGCCGTGGATGCTCTGCTTCAGGACGGGGAAATCCTCGCGGATTCTCTCCACGTCGAAACCGGCCGGGACCACCCTAGTGAGCGTGCTCATGGAATCTCTCAAAGAGGACCTTCTCCAGCCGGTCCTTCAGCTCCGGCACTTTGATGCGGTCGATGATGTCCTGCGCGAACGCATAGGTCAGCAGGCTGCGCGCGTCGCTTTTGCCGATGCCCCGCGATTGCAGATAGAACAGCGCTTCGGAGTCCAACTGGCCGATGGTCGCGCCGTGGGTGCAGCGCACGTCGTCGGCCAGGATCTGCAACTCCGGCTTGGTATCGATCACCGCCTCGTCCGACAGCACCAGGTTCTTGTTGGTCTGCTTGGAATCGGTCTTCTGCGCGTCCTTGCGCACGATGATACGCCCGTTGAACACCGCGCTCGACTTGCCGTCGAGGATGCCCTTGTACAGCTCGTGACTGGTCCCGTGCGGCTTGGCGTGGTCGATCACGGTGTGATTGTCGATGTGCTGCGAGCCGTTGACCAGGTAGAGCCCGTTCAGCGTGGCCTCGGTGCCGTCGGAGAGCACGGCATTGACATCGTTGCGCACCAGCGCGCCGCCCACGGAAATCGAATGCGTGGTGAAGTTCGCGTTGCGGCCGAGTTGCACCTGCATGGTGGCCACGTGGTACGCCTCGCGCGACTCGAGCTGGATTTTGTAGTGGTCGACCACCGCGTTCTCGCCGGCGACGATCTCCGTGACCGCGTTGGTGAAGTACGAGCCCGTGCCCTGAAAGGTCTCGACGATGGTGCACTGCGCGTTGGCGCCGGCCAGGATGAGAGTCCGGGGATGGTAGGCGGCCATGCTCGCGACCTGGTGCGTGACTTCGATCGGCTTTTCGAGGACCGTACCGCGGGGGACCTGGAAGAACGCGACGTCCGCGAGAAACGCGGTATTCAGGGCCACGAACGGGTTGGCCTGCGACGCGTACTGCGCCAAATGCCGGCGGGCTTCTTCCGGGAGTTCGGACGAAGACTTGCCAGGCGGATTGCGCCATGGCCTTCGCGCGATCGGCGCCACGTTGGTAAAACGCCATTCCTCGTTGTGCGTGGTAGGGAACCCCAGCTCCGAGAAACGTTGGAACGCCGCCGCGCGCAACTCCTGCAGCCACGGCGCCGCGGGGGCCTGCCCGCTGAACTCCGCCAGCCAGTTCCCGATCTGTTCCGCTACGGCCGTCATACCTTGCCGACCGCCTCCTCTTCGTCCGCGATGCCCAGGCCCGCGTAGCCGCTCTCTTCCAGCTCGAGCGCCAGCTCCTTGCCGCCCGATTTCACGATCCGCCCCTCGGCCAGCACGTGCACGTAATCGGGCACGATGTAATTCAGCAGCCGCTGGTAGTGCGTCACCACGATCATGGAGCGCTCCGGGCCGCGCAGGGCGTTTACCCCGTGGGCCACCAGCTTGAGCGCGTCGATGTCCAGCCCGGAATCGGTCTCGTCCAGAATGGCCAGCTTCGGCTCCAGCACCGCCATCTGGAAAATCTCGTTGCGCTTCTTCTCGCCGCCCGAGAAACCGGTGTTGACCGGACGGTTCAGCAGGGCCTGGTCCATATCCAGCAGCGTCATCTTTTCGCGCACCATGTTCAGGAAATCGAAGGCGTCGAGTTCCTCCATCCCCTGCTGCTTGCGAATGGCGTTCAGCGCGGCCTTCAGGAAATACATGTTGCTCACGCCCGGAATTTCCACCGGGTACTGGAATGCCAGAAAGATGCCCGCGCGCGCGCGATCCTCGGGCGACATGGCCAGCAAGTCCTGCCCCTGGTAAAGCACCTGTCCCCCGGTGACGGCGTACAGCTCGCGCCCCGCCAGCACTTGCGCCAGCGTGCTCTTGCCCGAACCGTTGGGCCCCATGATGGCGTGCACTTCGCCCGCGTCGACGGTGAGCGAGATCCCCTTGAGAATCTCGCGATCGCCCACCGTGGCGTGCAGATCTTTGATTTCTAACAGTGACATGGTTCGTTATCCAACGCTTCCTTCGAGACTGACTCCCAGCAGCTTCTGCGCTTCCACGGCGAATTCCATGGGCAGCTCGCGGAACACTTCCTTGCAGAAACCGTGCACGATCATGGAGACCGCGTCTTCGGTGGAAATGCCGCGCTGCCGGCAGTAGAAAATCTGGTCTTCGCCGATCTTCGAGGTCGAGGCCTCGTGCTCCACCTGGGAAGAGGTGTTCTTCACTTCCAGATACGGAAACGTATGCGCGCCGCACTTGTCGCCCAGCAGCATGGAATCGCACTGCGAGTAATTGCGCGCCCCCGCCGCGGATTTCAGGATTTTGACCCCGCCGCGATACGTGTTCTGGCCATGTCCCGCCGAGATGCCCTTGGAGACGATGGTCGAGGTGGTGTTCTTCCCGATGTGAATCATCTTGGTGCCGGTATCGGCCTGCTGGTAGTTGTTGGTGAGCGCCACCGAGTAGAACTCGCCCACCGAGTTGTCGCCGATCAGCAGGCAGCTCGGGTATTTCCAGGTGATGGCCGAGCCGGTTTCCACCTGCGTCCATGAAATCTTGGAGTTCACACCCCGGCAGGCGCCGCGCTTGGTGACGAAATTGTAGATCCCGCCTTTGCCCTCTTTGTCGCCCGGATACCAGTTCTGCACCGTCGAGTATTTGATCTGCGCGTTATCGAGCGCCACCAGCTCCACCACCGCGGCATGCAACTGGTTGGTGTCGCGCATGGGGGCCGTGCAGCCTTCCAGGTAGCTGACATAAGCGCCTTCGTCGGCCACGATGAGCGTGCGCTCGAACTGCCCCGTGTCCTTGGCGTTGATGCGGAAATACGTCGACAATTCCATGGGGCAGCGGACACCCTTGGGCACGTAGCAGAAGGAGCCGTCGCTGAAGACCGCCGAATTCAGGGCCGCGAAGAAGTTGTCCGAGGTGGGCACCACCGAACCCAGATATTGCCGCACCAGGTCCGGGTGCTCCTGTACGGCCTCGGAAAACGAGCCGAAGATGATGCCCATGGCGTTCAGCTTGGCCTTGAACGTGGTGGCCACCGAAACGCTGTCGAATACCGCGTCCACCGCGACGCCGGCAAGCAACTCCTGTTCCTTCAGTGGGATGCCGAGCTTGGCGTAAGTCTTGAGCAGCTCCGGATCGACCTCCTCCAGGCTCTTGGGGCCGTCTTTTTTGGCCTTGGGGGAGGAGTAATAGATGATGTCCTGATAGTCGATAGGCGGGTAATGGACGTTCGCCCACGTCGGCTCTTTCATGGTCAGCCAGTGGCGGTACGCCTTCAGGCGCCATTCGAGCAGCCATTCCGGCTCGTGCTTTTTGGCCGAAATCAGCCGGACGACATCTTCGCTCAAGCCTCGGGGAATGGCATCGGCTTCGATGTCGGTGACGAACCCCCACTTATATTCCTGATTCGCAAAGGTCTCGATCGTCTGCGTCGATTCGCTCACCGGGTTGTGCTCCTAAGCTGTTGGGCTGATACCACCTTACCTAATCTATACTTAATAGTCAAGATTACTCGTTTAACGGCTGCGGCGGGGGGGCGAACGGGCGCGGAAAAGGGGCGAACTGCCCATTCCACCAATCAGCCCGCCTGCGCCATCGACCATCGGACGCGTTTCGCGATAAATTCGGCAAACGGCCCGATGTCCATGCCGATGCTGGCGCGGTCCAGCGCCGTGAGATAGGCGGTGCGGTCCTCGACGCGGACGACCGTCCACGGATAGCCTCCCGAGGCGAGCATGGCGTTCATCAGGAAACGGGCCATGCGGCCGTTTCCGTCGGGATAAGGGTGCACGTAGCCGAACAGCCAGTGGCCGAGAACGGCGCGCACGCCGGGTTCCGGCTCGTTCTCCAGCAGATCGAACAGGGCGGGCAGGGCATCGCGAACGGCTTCCCAGCGCGGCGGCACGTAGCGCGACGTGGGCAGATAGACCGCGTCGTTGCGGTAGCCGGCCAGCGCGGAGGGCGCAATCAGACCGGCCCCCACGCATGGCTGAAAGAGCTCGCGGTACCAGTCGCGATGAGCGGTCCGGACCAGGCGGCCGGGATTCGCTCCGGCAATAATCTCGCCGGCATTTGCCTTCACCACCTGAAAGGCCTGCCAGTATCCGCGCGCCGCCAGCGCATCGCGGCTTTGCCGGTCCGCGTCACGATGGTCCGGGTTCCAGTTACCCGCCCTCACCCGCTCGACCAGTTCCGGCGACACGCTGTAGCCTTCGATCGAGAGCGAATGGTAGGCATCGCTGCCATAGATGTCCCCGACGAGCTTGAGATACGCATCCTTGTCCCGCGGCAGGCCGGGCGCGCCGGGAAAGACCTCGACGACCCTTTCCCGCATCGACTCCCACATCGCCTGCATCCGTCCGACTATGGGCGCAACCTCTGCCGGCGCCGGCCGAAGCGCCGCGCGTCCCGCAAAGGGATCGGTTTCGCGGACGGCGTATCCGGCGGCCTTCATGGTGGTGACGATCTCGTCCGCGGCGCCGGCGCGGCCGATGCGGCGGAACGCCCCGGCCAGACGGCCGGCAACGATGGAATGCCCCCCGTCGAGAAGACGCCGGAGCAGTTCCGATGGGTCGCGCAGGCTCGCGAGCACGACCTGGGCTTCAATGGGATTGCCGGTGAAGAAAGCCTCCGAAACCCTGACCATTGCCGCCGCCGGCGAGAAGAGCCGCAGCCCGTCCCTTACCGCGAGATCCGCCGCCGGCGGCATCCGTGGCTGTTTGAGGTCGTAGAGCGACGTGCCAAACAGCAGCGCGATCTTGTTGTTGGCGCCTTTGGGGCTTTGCACTATGACTTGTGCCGGAATGACGGTA
>JADGNR010000339.1 GCA_017883415.1 Bryobacteraceae bacterium
CATCCGGGCGGACCGAAAAGCAATAGAATCACGATGACCTCCCCGAAATTGCAGGCTAACCTCTGGCACGGAAGCCGTCAAGGGTATTTCGGCTCTTAATTCGCTGACAGGGTCTTAATTCGGTGGCTGGCTACGAAACCGCCAAACTGCGGGGGGCTTAGCCCGCACCCTCAAGAAGCCGCCGCGGGCAAAAGGGCGGAGCGAACCCACCGCACTATTCGAGAAACGCGCCTACAGGAACAGCTCGACCGAAACACCGAAGAAATCCGCCAACTTCTTCGCCTGCGCCTTGCTGATGCCCCGCTTGCCGTTCACCAGGTCGGACACCTGGGCGCGCGAACCGATGACGGCCACCAGGTCCTTCTGCCTCAATCCGCGCTGCTCCATGAGATGATTGACCATCTCGCACGGCGGTTGCTCCGGAATGTGGTAGTGCTCTTCGTCGTAAACTTCGACGAGGGCCGCGATCACTTCGGGCAGTGCCTCCTCTTCCCGCGTCAGTTTTCGATCGGGGAAGTCGAGCTCCTCCAGCCGGGCGGCCATACGATCAAACTCCCGGCCGTTCTCGATCGGCCTCGGTAATGCGGGGTCCAATGCTCTCACGCCCATTTCATCCACTCCTTGCGCATATACTCGTTCGATGTGGAGGCGGAGCCGCCCCGCCTAGAGAAACAATTCCACCGGCACGTGGAAGTGGAGTGCAAGCCGCTTTGCCAACGCAGTGCCGATCTTGCGGCGTCCGTTCAGAATCTCCGTGGTGAGCCCCTTGTTGCCGATCACCGGCCAAACGTCTTTATGGCGCAGGCCGCGGTCCTCCATGAGCGCCTGCAGCGCCTCGTGAGGCGCCACCGGCGGAAGAGCATAGTGCTTTTCCTCAAAATCTTCGATGACGATCGCCAGCAGCTCGGCGAAGGACTGTTCTTCCTTCGAAAGGTCCTCGCGCTCGTCCAGTGCGGAGAGCAACTCGATGAGCCGTCCGTTGTCGGCTCCGGTGCGCGGCGGGATCGGCAAGGATGCCGCGATCAAGCGGGCGTACTTCTCCGGATCGATGCGTCCCACTCTGGCAGGCATTACTTCCACTCCCCTTTCACGTATTAGTCGTGCTTCATGAGGTGCAGGATGAAGACCTTCCGCGTGCGGTAGTTCATCCGCGCCACCAACCGGTATTTGTTCCCGGCGATGTTGAACGCCGTCCGGCGTCCGACCTGGTCGGCGCTGCCGAAGTCTTCCCGCAGTTGGGCAAAAGTCCGCCAGCTCGCCTTCCCGGCGATGGTGAGCCAGTTCGACAGCGACGCCACCGAGTCGGCATGTTTAGCGCCGAACTCCCGCGTGGCCTTTCTGCCAATCACGCGCACAAGCATAGTTTACAATCTGTAAACTAAGAGGCCAAGGGAAGTCTGCAGAGAAGTTTGCAGAACGTAAACGGCCGCCGATTCTTGCAGACGGGCGGTCGCATCTGGGCAAGGCCGCCGGGCACATTCTCTCGCGCGGCTCAATGCGATACGCCAAGAAGAGGAGCAGCACGGATGAGTCTCGACATCTCTTCAACGACCGAAGCGCGCCTGGCGGCGAGATCGCAGGAACTCGGTCTTTCCATCGACGCTCTTCTGGAACGGCTCCTGAACGACGACGGCGATCTGAAGGCCAACGCCACCGCCACCAAGATTCCAAAATTGCCTGTCCGATATCTCGGGGTGCGCGGCAGCCTTCATCGCCGGGACATCTACGACGATGTCGGTTGAGCCGGGAGTAGTCGCCTGCTGCTACACTACGCTTGCAAGGTCTTGTGACCATCCCAAATGCCGCAACTCGATGTGGCTGCCCTTCGCCAGGCTGTGCAGGAAAACCGCTACCTGATCACGCGGCACGCCCAGCAACGAATGGGACTGCGTAAAATAACGCATGACAGCCTGAAATATGTCATTGCAAGCGGCGACGTCGTGGAACAGCATCCCGACAACCAGCCCGATCCCAAGGCGCTGTTCATGGCCCACGTACAGGGTGAGCCGCTGTACGTATCTTGCGCCTTCGACGGCAACTGGGCTTATGTTATTACCGTCCATCGATATGATCCCGCGCGGTGGATCGATCCGTGGACCCGAAGAAAGGAGTGACCATGCCACCAAACACTTGCGCTCAGTGCGGAGGGAATCTGGAGCGGCAGACCATCACCCACAGGCAGCAGTGGGGCGAAGAGCTCTACGAATTTGAGAATGTCCCGGCACTCGTCTGCCGGCAGTGCGGCGAAGTCTGGCTGGAGGCCGAAGTCGGCCAACTGATCGACAAGATTATCCAGCAGCACCCCCAACCTAAGAAATACCATCAGGTGCCGGTCTTCTCGTTGGCGGAATTCACTCTCTAACCCGAGGTCCATGCCTGATGTCGTCCGCCGCGTCCAATCTCGTCAACAAAGTCTGGAACTATTGCAATCTGCTGCGCGACGACGGCGTCTCCTACGGCGATTACGTCGAGCAGCTCACCTACCTTCTCTTCCTCAAGATGGATTACGAGCGCACCCGTAAGCCGTACAACCGGAAATCCTCTATTCCGGAGGAGTACAACTGGGCCAACCTGGTGATGCGCAGCATGCCCGGCTCTCTGCCCAGGCGATAAGGAACCGTGGAGCGCGCTCTCGGCCGACGTGAAGGGCGACATCTACGAAGGGCTGCTCGAAAAGAACGCGCAGGACACCAAGTCGGGCGCCGGCCAGTACTTTACGCCGCGCGTCCTGATCGACGCCATCGTCGAAGTCATGCGCCCGCAGCCGGGGACCACCATCATCGACCCGGCGGCGGGCACCGGCGGCTTTCTGCTGGCGGCGGCAACCCACATCATCAAGCACCACAAGCTCGACCGCGATCAGTTGCGCCACCTACAAACCGGCGCGCTCTACGCCGTCGAACTGGTGGCCGCCACTGCCCGCCTTTGTGCCATGAACCTGCTGCTGCACGGGCTCGGGAGCGAGAAGAATATCGCCGCCGGCAAGGACAGCCTCGCCGCCAAACCCTCGGTCAACTACGACATGGTGCTCACCAATCCGCCCTTCGGCAAGAAGTCCAGCATCACGGTAATCAACGACGAGGGCGACGAGGTGCGAGAGCGCCAGAGCATTTTGCGCGACGATTTCTGGGCCACCACCAGCAACAAGCAGCTTAACTTCCTGCAGCATGTGCGCAGCCTGCTGAAGATCAATGGCCGCGCCGCCATTGTGGTGCCGGACAACGTGCTATTCGAAGGCGGCGCCGGCGAAACCATCCGCAAACGGCTGCTGCACGATTGCGACGTCGACACGCTGCTGCGTCTGCCCACGGGGATCTTCTATGCCCAGGGAGTCAAAGCCAACGTGCTGTTCTTCGACCGCATACGCTGGCCCGCGCCGACCTGGACGACTTCGTCCGCTGCTACCACCCGGCCAACCGCCACGAGCGCGCCGAGACCGAGCGCTTCCACCGCTTTTCTTACGAAGACCTGTTGAAGCGCGACAAAGCCAACCTCGACATCTTCTGGCTTAAGGATGACAGCCTCGGCGATTCGTCCGATCTGCCGGACCCTGCGATACTCGCCGCCGAAATCGTCGAAGACCTGCAAGCCGCACTCGACCAGTTTGCCCGGATTGCAGCCGATCTTGGATCGGCCGAGCGCGGCTGATTCGGGCCTCCAGACCAGCTTGGTCCGGCGTCTTGCAATAACCCTTTATTTTTCAACAAGCACAAATTGCCTCCGGACCAACTTGGTCCGGCGGCGAGCCGGCCGTCAACCTCTCAGGCTTCCAGGTTGATCCGTCCATCGCGGTGGAGCTCCAGTTTGCGATCGCGCCAGTAGACCGTGGAGCCGAAGGCGCCGCCCAGCCACACGGCGAAGCCGAACAGGTCGCGCAGAGGGATCAGCCAGAAATAACGGACCACGTGCCGGTCGCGGAGGATCGCTCCGGCCAGGATGCCGGCTGCCATCCGCAGCCCCAGCGCCACGGCGCCGGGCCACCACTGGCCGGCGGCGAAGGCCACCAGCACCCACAGGGTGGCGTGGGTCACGGCGTAGCCATAGTAGCCGCCGGGATGCGAGACGCGGATGGTGCGCGACCAGCGCACCTGATGGCGCCAGGTTTGCGCCCAGCTCTCGCCACCCAGGTCCGTCTCCACCACGATGGGCGCGAATTCGATGCGATAGCCGAGCGCGTGGATGTGCCGCCCGAGCTGATAATCGTCGGCCAGGTAATCGGCGATCGATTCGAAGCCGCCGATCTGGCGCAACGCGTCGGCGCGGAACATCATGGTGGAGCCGAGCGCAAACTCGACCACGCCCAAAAGGCGCGCCACCAGCACGCTGGGGGTGAACTCGGTGGCGAGACCCAGCGCCTCGGCCCGCGACGCCCACGATTCGCCCAGTCCGCGATACAGGCAGGTGACCATCCCGATCGCGGGATCGTCCAGCGGCGCCGCCACCGCGCGCAGATATCCAGGCTCGACTTCGATATCGCTGTCGTTGACCAGCAGCAGCGGATAGCGCGCGTGCTTCGCCAGTTCCGCCAGCACGCCCACTTTGGCATTGGGCGCGGCCGTGGAAACCACGAACACGGCGATGGACCGCGCCGGGAATTCGCTCTGGAGGCGCGCGATATCCGCAAGCGCCGGGTCGCGCGCGTCGCTGACGCCGAAGAGAATTTCAAACAGCGGGTAATCCTGCGCGGCGTGCGACCGTATGGCTTCGTAAAAGCGGGGGTCGCGTCCGTGAATCGGTTTCAGGATGGAGAGCGGCGCCGGCGTTCCGGCCTGCGCGCGCGGGCGATGAGAATGGGGCCAGCGCACAGCCGCCACAAGCGCCAGCAGGTAATACGCCGCCGCCGCCACGGCCGGCAGGGCGAGCCAGATCACAGGGAGACCAGCGCCACGCCGCAGATCACCAGCGATGCGCCCGCCCAGCGCAGCCAGTTGACGCGCTCTTTCAGGACATATCTCGCCAGCACGGTTTCGAGCACGTAGGTGACCGCGGTCGCCGGCACCGCGAAGCTGAGCTCGGCGATGGTCAACAGGCCCAGGTAGGCGAAGAACGATACCGCCATGGCGGCGACCGAGGCGACGATAAAACGATTCCGCGCGAGCACGGCGATCGCGCGGCCGAGCGCGCCCGGGCGGAAGTCGCGGATCTCGCCGTGGCGGCGCATGGCAAAGGCTTGCATGACTTCGCCCGCCGTGGTCGCGGCTACGATTACGGCGATCCAACACCACCTCATCGGGCCGCCTTGGTCTGCGGCGCGGTGCCGCCGCTCACCAGGGCCACGCCCGCCACGATCAGCCCGATGCCGGCCCAGCGCTTCACGGTGATCTGTTCGTGGAGCAGGAACTTGCCCGCCAGCGCCACCAGCACGTATCCCACCGCGGTCACCGGCAGCACGTAACTGAGGTCGGCCCAGCTCAGCAGCGCCATGCGCGACAGCAGCCACACGATGAGCAGCAGCACGCCCAGGGCCACCGGCGGCCGGAACAGCACGGCGAGGTAATCGAGCGGCGTGGCCAGGGTCGCGGGCATACCCCGCTTCAGGAAGAAGTTGCCGAAGACGTTACTGAAGACCACGACGGCGGCGCAGATCCACGTCTTCACGCGCAGCCGTGCGGATTCGGTGGCCATCGCGCGCCGTCAGCCGCCGGAACCGGCCGTGACGGGAGCGGGCTTGGCGGCCGCTTTGTGGTCGGCTACAAATCTTCTCCGCTTGCGCCGCAGCGCCATGTATTCCCGGGCTTCTTTCGTGAGCCGCCGGCGTTCGTCCCCGTCGAACACCGCCTTCTTCACAATGCGCCAGACCACGCGCGGGCGGAAGAAGTATTCGCCGTAAAAGCGCTCCACCCATTCCACCAGCTCGCCCCGGTCGAGCCCCGGATAAATGATATTGGGAAGCTGGTGCCCGGTCTCGTCGGTCATGGCATCGATGGTGATGAGATTATTTTTCTTGACGTAGTCGTAGAACTCCGTCCCCGGGTACGGATGGGCGAGCGAAACCTGTATGGTCTCGGTGTCCAGCCGCTTGGCGAAATCGATGGTCTTGCGGATGCTCTCACGGGTTTCCCCGGGCAGCCCGATGATGAAGTCGCCATGCACCACCAGGCCCAGCTTCTTGCAGTTGGCCGTGAACCGCTCGGCCATATCGAGCGTGGCGCCCTTCTTGATGTTCTTCAGGATCTGCGCGTCGCCCGATTCGTAACCCACAATCAGCAGGCGGCAGCCCGCTTCCTTCATGGCCTTCAAGGTGTCGTAATCGGTGGTGACGCGCGACGTGCAGGACCAGGTGAAGCGCAGCGGCTTGAGCTTGTTGGCCAGCTCGATGGTGCGCTCTTTGCGGTAGTTGAAGGTGTCGTCGTCGAAGAAGATTTCCTTCATGTGCGGGAACTGCTCGAGCGCGTAGCGCACTTCGTTGGTTACGTCGTCGGAGGAACGCAGCCGCCAGCGATGCCCCGAGTGCGTTTGCGGCCACAGGCAGAAGGTGCACAGCGCCGGGCATCCGCGCGAAGTGTAG
>JADGNR010000622.1 GCA_017883415.1 Bryobacteraceae bacterium
CATGATAAAGATGCTCCGCCTTGGTGTAGTAGGGCTCAAAGTCCCGATAGCTGAGCGGCCATGCGGGCGAGATGCCGCCGTGGTGCCTGACTTCTCCGAAGTCCTGCTCGCGGAATCGCAGCAGGGCCGCGCCATAGACCTTGGTGTTACCACCGACGTAATACTGAATGCCGGGACAAAAGGGCTTACCGTGCTTGTCGTACCACGTCTCTTTGGCTCTGTACTTCGATTCGACAAAGACGGCACGGGACTCCCAGTTATCCTTCTCACGAGGCAGGTAGCCGCCCCGTTCCAGCAGCAGAATTCGCTTCCCCGACGGCGCCAGATGGTAAGCGAGCGTCCCACCGCCAGCTCCCGTTCCTATGATGATCACGTCGTAACGATTGTCCATGGTCAAATGCCTCTATCCGAACACCGGCGCGGCTATTGCGATGGTAGTTCGCGTAACTTCCGGCGCGCCGCCACCTCCTCATCGGTCAGACGGGCGTCATAGATGGAGCGCGGTTCGATGGTGCGTGCTACGAGAGTGGCGGTAGCCACCGCCAGCAATAGTGGCAAGATGAACGATCGGTCACGGCCAGTCAGTTCCATCATCAGAACCACAGTCGAGATGGGGCCCTGGGTGGTGGCCGCCAGAACCGCTGCCGCACCGATTATCGCGAATAGTCCGGCGGGTACGCCGGGCCAGAGCCACGACCAGGCATGCCCCAGCACGGCACCGAGCAATGCGCCTACTGTCAGGGAAGGCGTGAATAAGCCACCGGGAGCGCCGGTGCGCATGCACAGTACTGTCGCGGCGGGCTTCAGCACAAGCACGATTAATAGCAAGGCTGGGGCGGCTTGGTTCGTGAACGCAAGCTGCGAGATGTCCCTTCCGTTGCCGAGCAACTGCGGGAACCAAATCGAGACCACGCCCAGCAGGCCCAGTCCCAACAACGGTGCGGCCAGCCGACGCCAACCCTGCGGCCTGTTGCGATCGGCCCATGTGACAACCCGCACATAGCCGACCGAAACTACGCCCGCGATCGGCCCAGCCAAGAGCGCCCATGCCACGCACGAAAAGGAGCTGGAATAAGCCGGGATGATATAGGTCGCTGCGTCGGGCAGCGCCACCCATGAGACGGCGGTAGCAACCACCGAAGCAAATAGGGCAGGCAGCACGTACCTCAGTGCCAGCATCCCGCGCATCACTTCGAGCGAGAAAAGCGCACCCCCCAACGGCACGCCATAGGCCGCGCCCATCCCAGCTCCAGCGCCGCAGGCTACCAGAAGCCGGCGCTGTTCGTCGGATAAGCGACCTCTATCCGAAAAGAAGTTGGCCATTACAGCGCCGGCCTGTTTCGGTGCGCCCTCGCGTCCCAGCGACGCGCCCATGCCGACGATGACCACAGAGAGCAAAGCGCTACCCAAAGTGCGCAGAGCCGGCATCCGGCCGGCATGGAACCAAATAGCGGCCGTAGTATCAATCCCGTTACCACTGGACAGGTGCTTTAGGACGATCTGCCCCGCCCCAGTCACCAGGCCTGCGCCAAGCAGGACAAGAATGTGCCGCCACGCACTGGCTTGCTGGGCGGCCTCCAACAGATTGGTGCCGGGACCGTTCCACATTACGTGCTGCACCATTTCCAGCAGGCGTGTCAGCGCCGCCGCGGCTATGCCCGTACAGATACCGGTAAGCAATACCGCCAACCAGAAGCGCGCGGCGCCGGAACGGGCCAGTGTAGAAGGGATCACGTCGCCGTTGCCCGCAGCCATATGGTTCTATCGGAACACCGGTGCTAACGATATTGAAAGCAGACCCAGAACAAAAAGGATGAACATCACCGCGAGCAAGTGCTTTACCTCACTGGTGGCTCCGCGAAACTCCTTCCACACGAAAACGCCCCAGGCCGCGGAAACCATCGTATTGCCCTCGCCGAGTGAAAACGAGGTTGCCGGCCCCACCATGGGCGTGTAGGCCGCAACAAAACTGCAGATGGTGCCGGTTCCCCAGATGAGACCACCCAAAACTCCCCAGGCATGCACCGCGGGTCCGCCGCGGAAATAGTCTCCGATCGAAAGCCGCGATCCGCTCACCGGCCACCGCATGAACGCATAATTGAGCGGAAAATTGGACGCCAGGGCGCCCAGTGCAAACACGAAGTAGACGGTATACGGTCCAAGATGATTCTCTCCGGTTAAGGCTTTGGCGACGAAGGGATAGAACAGCCCAATGACCACACCACACAGCAGACTCAGGACAATCCCTTTCGTACCCGCTTTGGCCCCCTTCGACAGTCCGCGATAGGCCGCCGCATTGGCGGCAATGGCGCCGCAGACCAACAAAATCCCGCCAAAGAGTAAGAACGGATTGCCGGCCGGTGAAACGATGTAGTTTAGGCTCGCACCGATGACCAAAGCCAGGCCGGCGCCCAACGGGAAGGCGACCGCCATACCGGCCACGGAAATGGCGGCCACCAATAGCAAGTTGCCGAGGTTGAAAATCATACCGCCGGCGAACGCTTCTACCAAGGAGCGAGAGCTGGCGCTGGGGCGACAGTGCTGCCTCCGGCTCGTCGAGGAGATAGA
>JADGNR010000623.1 GCA_017883415.1 Bryobacteraceae bacterium
CATTCCAGGGCGGGTGTTAAGTCCTAGGGCTGTATCGAAAACGCCCCGGCATCGGAGCTTCACCGCTTCTTTCGAGCTAATCCTGCCGGGGCGTTTCCGATACAGCCCTAGGACTTGGGCGCTTGGCAAGAGTAGACCAGTAGGGCCCGGCGGAAGTCACCCACTCTGAGAACGGAATTGGGAACGGGAGCGAGATCACAGGTCCATCATCCGCGTCAAAGGCGGCGCGCGGCCTACCGATCCTGGGCGACGCGTTCGAGTTTGCGTCGTATGTACTGGAAGTAATCCGGGCTGACACGCATCTCGATCACTTCCTCGATCACCGGCAGGAAATAAGCCAGCGAGCGAATCGTGCCCAACGGCGGGGCATCGGCGGGACGCATCAGACGGCGTGCGGCCGCCAGCACGAATGCGTTTTCGATCACGCTCACGGCCACACCCCGATGGTAGAGTTGTGCGGCCAGCATCCGGTCCGGACGACGGACCGTTCCCGTCGTGCCCGGCGTTTTGCGGTACGCCTCCAGAACCTGACGAGTGTACTCGTCCTGGCCGTTGCCGTCGTCCACGATCGTACTCCTCAACTTTGTGGCGGGCGCAGCGACGGCCCGTCAATGTGCACGGTGTGGCAGTAGTGCCGCAGACGGCTCAGCAGCGCTTCCACCATCGGCCGGCTGCCCAGAAAGTTCGGCCATTCGTCGTAGACAAGATTCGTGGTGATGATGGTGGAATGCTGGCGATAGCGTTCCTCCATCAGCTTGAAGAATATGTTCGACTGCTCCGGCTTCAGATTTAAATACCCCAGCTCGTCGATCAAAAGCACGTCCAGCCGCGCCAGGCGCTTGAGGAACTGCCGCGTGGAACGATCCGCCAGTGAGGCGTACATCTCGTCGAACAACTCCTGGGCCTTGACGAACTGACAGCGGTACCCATTCTCCAGCGCCTTCAGCAGCAGACCGCAAGCCAAGCCGGTCTTGCCCCTGCCGGTTTCCCCGACCAGCACGATATTCTCCGCCTTGGCGATGAACTCCAACTCCGCAAACCCACGAATCTGTTTGCGGTTCACGCCTGGTTGGCGGGCGTAAGGGAAGGTCTCCAGCGACCAGCGCTCCGGCAGATTGGCGCGCCGGATGCGCCACTCCAGCGCACCCTCTTGCCTGGCCTGAAACTGCGCGCGCACCAGGCGCGTGACGAACTCCGAGTAACTGATGTCGTCCTTGTCGGCGGCGCGCAACTGTTCGTCATAAATCTCCAGCATGCGCCGCAGCTTGAGATTCTTCAGCAGTTGTTCCAGTTCTTCAGTCATCGCCGCCTTCCCCTTCGAGCAGAAAGTACTCGCGCGTCACGCGGCGCAAGATCATCCGTTCCAGCCGGTCCAGATCGTAAAGACCATAACGGCTGGCCTCGCGCACGGCCCCCAGCAACGGTTCCCGTGGATACTCCCGCACCAGGCGCAGCAGTTGCCGCAGGGCAAGCGTGACCACCTTGCGGCTCCGTTGTTTCAACCCCGCGACATAGTCGGCCAGCTCGGGCGCGGTGGTGACGATGGCCTTCTCTTCGGGATGTGGATCGGGCCGCGCTTCCCTCTGGCCGCGCGGCGGACGGTGCTCGGCCAGCATGACTCGCTGGTGCTCAGCTTCGGCGATGCGCCGGTGCGTGACCAGGCGGCGGGCGTCGAGTTGAATCTCGATTTTGTCCCTGGTCTCGCGCACTTCCACGCGGCGGCCGATCCACTCCACCGGGACCGAATAGCGGTTGCTGTTCAGCGCGACATACCCTTCGATATCGACCAGGCGCTGGTGCTGCCGGTAGACTTCCGGAATCCACGCCGGCAGCGGCTTCAGCTGCAGTCGCTCGACGGCGAACAGCTCACGCGGAATCGCGCGGATATGCTTCTTGTACGTCGCATTGACCTTATCGCACCACTCCCGCGCCCGCTGATTCAGATCCTCCCAACTGCGGAAGGTGCGCCCCGCCAGGAAGTTATTCTCGATGAAATGAAAGGGACGCTCCACGCGCCCCGAACGGTTCGCATTCCCAATCGCGTGCGCCACGAACTGAAAGCCGAAACGCTCGCCAAAGGCGGCCATCTCCGGCACCGGCACCATGTCGCGTCCGCTGCCGCGCAGTACCACCACGTGCGTGTTATCAATCATGGTCCGGGCTGCCGCGCCGCCGAAATAGCGTACCGCCTCGGTGAGAAAC
This sequence comes from Bryobacteraceae bacterium, assembly GCA_017883415.1. Classification (GTDB taxonomy): domain Bacteria; phylum Acidobacteriota; class Terriglobia; order Bryobacterales; family Bryobacteraceae; genus JADGNR01. Next base: position 2,203 of record JADGNR010000623.1, read on the forward strand.
ACCTTGCAGTCGAATCGTCGGAAGTTTGGATAACACTGGAAGAACAGCATCCGCGAATAGCACAGCACCGCCGACGCGGTCTGCACCTTGCGTTTCTTGCCGGCGAGTTCGAGTTCGTGGGGAGACGTGTCATGTTGCATCTCCTCGCCGGGCGCAAAGTCGTACCGGCCCGCCGGCGCGGGCGGCGCATAGCCGATTCCGTGCCGCCGGCAGAACGCCGTTAACGCGGCATACGAAAACTCCGCGCCGCCCTCCAGCAGTTCCTCATGGACTCGCACGAGATTCCCCTGGCATTGGTCGAAAAGCTCCAGGATCTGTTGCCGGTGCGGTTCGGCTTTCTGGGCTCGATTCAGTTCCGGCA
>JADGNR010000340.1 GCA_017883415.1 Bryobacteraceae bacterium
CCAGATCCCCTGAATCTGACCGCCTGCGCCCAGAAAGAGGGCCGCGGACGCCAGCGCCACGAACGCCAAAAGCAGGGTGTACTCGATGAGATCCTGCCCCTGGTCGTCGTTCCAAAGATTACGCAAAAACGTCATTCTGTTCGCTCCTTAGTCTTTGATTTCTTCTATGTGATCGCTCGATCACACACCGCGGCTTACGTGGCCTCGCGATCACGGCCTGTTCCGCCACCCAGCCGGCTGCCAAGAAATCAGTCCGTAACTTCGGGTAGCCAAGTCCTAATCTGGCTGATTAGTGCCGCGTTGTGAAGTCATGCCGGTACTGTCGGCGTACCGTGGTCATCCAAACTGTCTGATTTTGGATATGGTAGTTCCAGGACCCCGGTTTAAGGCCCGCCAGAGACAAGGGGGGCGGGAAGGGGGAGTACACGGGCGGCGGAAAGGGGGCGAACAGGGGCGCCGAACAGGGGCGGCGGACAGGCGGCGGACAGGGGCGGGAAAAAGGCGGGCGGGAAAAAGGGAAAGAGACAAGCGCCGGCGCGGAGGAACTTGTATAAACTAACAGGACGCGTGGCTCGACCCGCTGAGGCGAGGGGCGCCAGTCGGGTTCACGGCACCGAGAGGAGGGGCAAGCATGAAGCGGTGGTTACTGTCGGGCATCCTGATTGGCGCGGCGATCGGTTATCGCGCCGGGCGCGGAACGCACGCGGCCGGACAGGCGGATGAGTTTACGCCGATCCCGAGCGCGTGGGCGGCTGAGCAGGGCGCGCCACCACAGCAGCCGGGACAGCCGGGCGCGATGCCTTTCGGTTTCAACCGGCCCAATCTGCAGCCGCTTGCGCCCGATGCGCCGCCCGAAGCCCTGTATTGGTCGATCGACGACATTAGAAAGGCGCACACCGAACTGGCGGGACGGGCGGCGCAGGCGTCGGCGCCGGGCCGGGGAAGCACGCAGGCGATCGGCGGAGGAAGCCTCGTGCGGGTGCGCACGCGCACGCACACCATGAGCATGCTGTACCGCGCGCACCGCGAGCAGCCCGTGCCCAGCCTGACCGGAGTGATGAGCCTGTGGGACGATGCCGAACAGCACGCCGGGGTCTACGACTTCTATATCGTCACCGGTGGGGCGGGCGAGATGATTGTGGGCGGAGAGATCGAGGGCCGGAAAAATCTGATGGACCAGGCCGGTCCCGTGCCTGGGGAGTATCGCGGCCAGCCCATCAAGGGCGGCCGGACGTATCGCGTAAAGGCCGGCGACTGGCTGCTGATTCCGCCCGACGCGCCGCACCAGCCCAAACCCGACCCCGGCGGCTTCAGCTACATGATCATGAAGATCAACGTGGGAATGTACCCGTGGAACCTGATCCGGTAGAGGGGAAGAGCATATGTATCCATGGAATGCCCGGGGCGTAGACCGCTCGCTCACGGTCACGGCTCTGACCAGGCGGTGTGCGGGGGTTGCCGTGCTGCTGTGCCTGCCGGCGGCGCTTTCGGCCCAATCCGCCAAGGACGGCGAATGGCCGACCTACGCCGCGGACCTGGCGGCCACCAGGTACCGTCCGCTGGACCAGATCAACGCCGCCAATTTCAACAAGCTCGAGGTGGCGTGGCGGTTCAAGACCGACAACCTGGGCAACCGTCCGGAATACAAGTTGGAAGGGACGCCGCTGATGGTGAACGGCGTGGTGTACGCGACGGCCGGATCGCGGCGGGCGGCGATCGCGCTCGATGCCGTAACCGGCGAGTTGCTCTGGGTGCACGGCGAACATGAAGGAGCGCGCGGAGCGGCCGCCCCGCGGCAACTCTCGGGCCGCGGCCTGGCGTATTGGACCGATGGCAAGGAGGAACGCATCCTCTACGTGACGCCCGGCTACCGTCTGATCGCGCTCGATGCCCGGACCGGCGCGCTGGCGCCCACCTTCGGAGACAAAGGCGCGGTGGACCTGAAACTGAACGACGATCAGACCATCTTCCCCGATCTGACCACCGGAGAAATCGGCTTGCAGTCGGCGCCGGTGGTGGCGCGCGACGTGGTGATCGTCGGCGCGTCGTTTCGCGAAGGCATGACGCCCAGGAGCATGCGCAATAACAAGGGATACGTGCGCGGGTTCGACGTGCGCACGGGGAAGCGCCTGTGGATCTTCCACACGATCCCCATGAAGGGCGAGCCGGGCTACGACACGTGGGAGTCGGGCTCCGCCGAATACACGGGCAACACGGGCGTGTGGACGCAGATTTCGGTGGACGAACAACTCGGCCTGGTCTACCTGCCGGTGGAATCTCCCACGGGGGATTACTACGGCGGGCACCGGCCGGGGAACAACCTGTTCGGCGAGAGCCTGGTGTGCGTCGATCTGAAGACCGGCGCGCGCAAGTGGCATTTCCAACTGGTGCATCATCCGCTATGGGATATGGATATTTCGTCCGCGCCGATCCTGGCCGACATCACGGTCAATGGCCGGACCATCAAGGCGGTGGCGCAGCCCACCAAGCAGGGGTTCCTTTACGTCTTCGATCGGGTGACCGGCCAACCCGTGTGGCCCATGGAGGAGCGGCCGGTCGAGAAGGGCAGTGTGCCGGGCGAGTGGTACGCGCCGACGCAGCCGTTTCCCACGAGGCCCCCGGCATACAGCCGCAACGGCATCGCGATCGCCGACCTGATCGACTTCACGCCCGCGCTGCGCGACCAGGCGATGACCATCGTCGCGAAGTATCGCCTCGGGCCGGCATTTACGCCGCCGGTCGAAAGCAAAGCGGAGGGTCCGCTCGCCACGCTTACGCTGGGAACGGCGAGCGGCGGAACGAACTGGCCGGGCGGATCGTACGATCCCGAGACACACATGGTATACGCCTATGCGTGCAATGCCTGCGTCACGCCGATTGGCCTGGTGGCCGCGCCCAAGGAGATTTCCGACATGAGCTATATCGCGGGCACGGCCGGCCAACCCGTGCGCGTCAGAACCGGCCCGGGCGAGAACGTAGGCGCCGACGCCCCGCTGCCGTCCCGAACGCCGGCAGCCGGAGGCGGCGGAGGCGGCTTCGCGGCGCTCAACGTGCAGGGTCTGCCGCTCATCAAGCCGCCCTACTCCACCATCTCGGCGATCGATCTGGATAAGGGCGAAATCGTATGGCAGGCGCCGCATGGCGAGACGCCGGATGCCATTCGCAATCACGCGGCGCTCCAGGGCCTGAACATTCCGCGCACCGGACAATCCGGTTACAACGTCGGCACGCTGATCACCAAGACGCTGGTCGTTGCGGGCGACGGGCAGGTGACCACCACGGAGTCGCATCCGCGCGGCGCGATGCTGCGCGCCTACGACAAGCGAACCGGCAAGGAGGTGGGCGCGGTGTGGATGCCTGCGCCCGAGAGCGGGTCGCCCATGACCTACATGGCGGGCGGGCGGCAGTATATCGTGGTGGCGGTCTCGGGCGGCCCGTACTCGGGCGAGTACATCGCCTTCCGCCTGCCCGCCGAGGAGCGCTGATGCGCTGGCACGCCGGCGCGGCCCTGGCGGTGGGGTGTGTCCTGTTGTGGAGCGCGCCGCGCGTGCGCTCGGTATGGGACGGCGTGTATACCGAAGAGCAGGCCGGGCGCGGAAAAACGGTCTACAACCGGGAATGCGCGAGTTGCCACGGGGACGCGCTGATGGGCGGCGAAGAGGCGCCTCCGCTGGCGGGCGACGCCTTCCTGGCCGATTGGAACGGTCTCACCGTGGGCGACCTGTTCGACCGCATCCGGCGCTCCATGCCGCAAGACAACCCCGGCCGTCTGAGCCGCCAACAGGACACCGATATCCTGGCGTACATGCTGGCCGCCAACCGCTTCCCCGCGGGCAAGACCGAACTGGAAAGCCAGGGCGCAGCGCTCAAACAGATCCGCTTCGAAGCCGCCAAGCCGCGTTAGGCCAATTGAGCCAGTTGGGCCACGCGCGGCTTGAGCTGCGCTTTCTGCTCGGCGGTGAGGTCCACATAGGGCGGCCTGACGTAGCTTTCGCGCAGGCCGAGCCCGCCCAGCGCATACTTGATGGCCGGAACCCCGCCCGCGCCGGGAACGCGCAGCAACTGGCTGGCATCCCGCAATCTGGTCATCGCTTCGGAAATGTCCTTGCCCGCGCGGTGCGCCGCAAAAACCGCAGCCGACTGTTTGGTGAACAGGTTGCCGCCCATCAGGATGGCGCCCATGCCTCCCTGGAGCGCCGTGGGGAGATTGTTGTCCGTGCCGCTCATCATGTTCAGCTTGGGAAATTCCTTGACGAAGGCGGCATACCCTTCGGCGTTGCCGGTGGAATCCTTGATCCCGGCGAGATTGGGATAACGCTCCAGGGCATGCAGCAACTCGTGCGTGATGGGGACGGCGCTGGTGCCGGGGATGTGGTAGAGATAGACCGGGATTTTCGTCGCTTCGAGCACTTGCGAGTAATACCTGGTGAGCCCCTCCAGGCTGGGGTTCTTGAAATAGAACGGCGGGATGCACAGCGCTCCGTCGGCGCCGTTTTGCGCGGCGTGTCCCAGCAGTTCGAGCGTCTCGGGCAGGTTGGAAGTGCCCACCTGGACGATGATCTCGAGCCCGGCCCGGTGCTTCAACGCCGTCTCGGCGACTTTCCGGCGCTCGGCGGTGGAGAAGGATGGAAATTCGCCCGTGGTGCCCAGCACCACCACTCCGTCGGCCCCGCGCTCTTTGAGGAAGGGCAGCAGGTCCTTGTAGAGCGCCTCGTCAAATTTCCCTTTGGCATCGCATGGGGTCACGGCCGCGACGTAAAACCGGGGACCGTTGGGCGCCGCGGCCGTCCTGGCCGCCCGCGACAGAGCCGCCGCCGTGGAGGCCGCACCGACCACTCCCAGGAAGCTTCGTCGGGTAGTTTGCATGCAAGTCCTCTCCTTGGCAGTCAATCTTACACCGAACGGTGGGGGGAAGGAAGCGGGCCCTTCCAGCCATTCCAGCCTACAATTTGATTAGCCGATGCCGTTCGTGTTCCTGATCCTGGCGCTCTTTTTCACGCCGCCCACCTGGCGTGCCGCTCTCCCCGGCTATCACTATCAATTTCCGCGCGACCATTTCAACCACGCCGACTTTCGGACCGAGTGGTGGTACTACACCGGCAACCTCCGCGCGGGCGATGGCCATCGCTACGGATTCGAGCTGGTCTTCTTCCGGCAGGGGCAACGCCGCGGCCCCTCGGACAACGCCTCCGCATGGCGCGTGGACGATCTCTACCTGGCGCACCTGGCGCTTACCGATATCGACGCCGGCCGCTTCCGCTACTTCACGCGGCTGAACCGCGCCGGACCGGGTATTGCGGGCGCCAGTTTCGACGAGTCCCGCATCTGGAACGGCAATTGGGAAGCCCGATGGGACCAGGCGTCGGGCACGCAGACGCTGGCCGCGGTGGCCGACGGAGTGCGCTTCAGCCTGCATCTGACGCCGCGCAAGCCGCTCGTGATTCACGGGGAAAACGGCATCAGCCGGACCGCGGAGGGCGCGGGCAACGCGGCGCATTACCTCTCCTTCCCGCGCCTGGCGGTGGAAGGCACGCTCAACGGCCGCGCGGTCGCCGGCCTCGCGTGGATGGACCACGAATGGTTCACCACCTTGCTCGGCCCCGCGCAGCAGGGCTGGGACTGGTTCAGCGTGCAACTGGACGACGGCGCCGACTTGATGCTCTTCCAGCTACGCCGCACCGATGGCGCCATCGACCCCTTCTCCTCCGGTACATTCATTGCGCGCGACGGCCGCGCCACCCATCTGCGGCGGAGCGATTTCTCACTCGTGCCCACGGCCTGGTGGACCAGTCGGGAAACCGGCGCGCGTTATCCCGTGCAATGGCGCATCGCCATCCCCGCGCTCGAGATCGCGCTCGAGTGCGCGGCGGCGGTTCCCGGCCAGGAACTCGTGGCCGGCCAGGAGACCTCCGGACCCACTTACTGGGAAGGCGCGGTGACGTACTCCGGGTCGGCGGGCGGCGCGGGCTACCTGGAAATGACCGGCTACGCCGGACCGGCGCACCTGTAGGCTCGCCTTGACAAGATCACAATTCAGGATCTTAATAGCTCTTAAGGAGATCCCATGTCCCTGCGTATTTCGGCCATTGCCGTGGGCGCCCTTGCGCTCCTGATCGTTCCTCCACCCGCCAAAGCCGGGCCGCCCGAGCGCTTGAAATGGGCGGAACTTTCGAAGGTGGTAGGCAATACCGTGTCCATTGCCATGCCTGGCAGCGTGGTGATCTCCGGAAAAGCGACGGCCGTGGAGGCGGACGCCCTGGTGGTCGAGGTCACGAAAACCAGCGACAAAAGCGCCTGGCCGAAAGGCGTCACCCGCATACCCCGCGCCCGATTGCGGGTGCTCGAAATGCAAACCAAGACGCGGCGATACCGTGTTTTGGGGACTGCTGTGGGGTCGGTTGCGGGGCTGGGCGGAGGCGTCGCGGCCTATATCGGCATAAACGGCGGGATCCTCAACGAAAATAATCCCGGTAAGGCCGCCGCGGCGCTGATCGGCATC
>JADGNR010000624.1 GCA_017883415.1 Bryobacteraceae bacterium
GCACTTCAATTCCAGCTCTCTTCGCAACGGCTTGAAAATGTGGTTCGAATCCAAGATGGGACGGCGTGTCTCTAGCCCGAATTTCTCATCGCGTGTGCCCAGGTAGCCGGGGGCGCGGCTCAACCAGAGTTTATGGCGGCGAAGCCCAAAAAACGACATACACGTCCGTAACGTGTATTATGCCGAGAGGCCGGCGGACCAGCCGAGGGCCTCCGAACATGCTGGCAGGATGAGTTTTGTGGCGCTAAGGCAATGCTCTGCCTGCCCCACTGGGCTGGTGAAATATTTCAACTAATGGTTGAAGCGGCCGCATCTCGCCGCGGCTTCAGGCCGCGTTGCGCGTCGCGATCAAGCGCGTGACGTCTAGGTCGCGCAGCCCGTCTCCAGGGCGGCGAGCACACGCGCAAACAACGCGGCATGAGGATAACCTTCAGCAAGCGAAATCCAAATTTTGCGCACCGTCACCCGGATCTGCGCACCGATCTTCAGCAGCTTCAGACGGATGGTTCCGCATTGCGCCTTCGCCAACTCGGTGCCAGCCAATGCCGTCCGCCGCAGAGTCTGCAGCAGGACATAGGTGATCGAAGAGAAGTACAGCCGTAGTTGATTCGACCACATCTTGCCCGTACTGGTGCGATCCGCAAACAGATCCAACTGCTGCTCCTTGATGCGATTCTCCGGACACTCGCCGCGGGCGCAATACTCCTTCTCATACAACTCCTGCGCCGCCATTTGCTGTGCGGACAACGAGGTCACTACGAAGCGCGGATTGGCGCCTTTGGCGATGTGCTCGGCCTTGGCGATCACCCGCCGCTGTCGGCTCCAGGTGTCCTGGGTAGCATAGAGGAATTCAGTGAACACCCGGGCGGAGGTTTTGGTTTGCTCGAATTGCTTCTCGGCTTGCGCCATCTCCGGCTCGATCTGTTTCTTCAACCGCGCGTTCTGCGCCAGCCCGAAAATGTAGTCCATTCCCGCGCGCTCGCACCACGCCATCAACTTCTCGCGGCAGAAACCGCCGTCGCCGCGCAACAGAATCTTCACTGCCGGCCAGCGCTGGCGAATGCGCGCCACCACAGGCTCCAACTCCTCCACCGAATCGGCCGAAGCGTCGATATTGGACATGCGCAGGCGCGCGCACAACAGATGCTCCCCGCAAAATACGTACAACGGCAGATAGCAGTAATCGTGATAATAGCCGTGATAAAAGCGCCCTTCCTGTTGACCGTACACGATATCGTCGGTGGCGTCCAAATCGAGAATGATCCGCTCGGGAGCCTGTTCATGCGCTTCCATGAACAGGTCCACCAGCAGCGCATCGATACTCTCCGGGTCCACCACGATCTTCTTGGTCTCCGGCTTGTCGGAGTCCTTCTGGCGGGGACTGCCGCCGTAGTCTGGGGCGGTTAACTCCAGACGGTTGAGCGTGCTTTTGCCGGCCAGGGCTTTGCCGCGATCTTGCGCGCGCCGCCGTTGCTCGCCCTTCACATCATCCTTACCCAGCGCCACAGCCAGCATCGGATCGCGCCGCAAGTCGTCGTGGTCATTGAGGTCTTCGTAGCCCAGTGCCAACCCGAACACGCGCTGCATGACCAGATCCAACAGCGGGTGCTCAATCTGATCGGCCTTGCGGTAATCGGTGAAGCAGGCGGCGAACCGGCGCACGATCCCAGTCCTCGCCTCCAGTTTCTTCAACACCAACACTCCGCCATCGGAGGTGATGTCGCCACCATCGAAGCGCCAAACCAACTCCCGCCCTCCCAACTGTTGCGACGCTTCGAGTGGCTGAGCGAGGGGGTTGAATCGTCTCGGAGCAGATAGCGGCGTGATCACCAGTCCCATGCCGATCAAGACGCCAGGCGGCACGCGAAGGTAACATCGATCAGCAACAATGTTTTGGCATTCCTTGGAATACTACAGCACTAAGGTAGTAGGAAATATTTCACCAGAATCCGTATAATCTGAATAGATCATGCCCGCGCGCAAAACACCCCGCCCGGCCCTTGGCGTCCCCGCCCAACGCTTCCGCCATGCCCAGCAAGAGCTCCACCAACTGGACTATTTCCTAAAAGGGACCGTCTCCAAGCGAATGATGAAGTGCGGCCAACCGCAGTGCGCCTGCCATCGCGATCCCTCCCAGCGTCACGGCCCCTACTTCGAATGGACCTACAAGGTCAAGGGCAAGACGATCAACGTTAAGCTCAGCGCGCAAGCCGCCCCACTCTATCAGGCGGCCACCAAACAGAACCGTAAACTCAAGGCCGTTCTGGCCAAGATGGAACGCTGGTCCCGAGCCGCATTAGCTCGCTTGGCGAAGCAAGCTGAGAATACCGACTGATCGGGGGCGACACAGACTGTTTTCCACTCCGCCGCCTCTTCGTTGCCTATCCCTTTTGTTATCTGCCACTTGCTCCTCACTGCCAGCTCCGGAGCAAAATACGATGAGAAATCCGGGCTAGCGCGGGCACAGTCGTCTCCCGATCGTGCGATGGCCCCAATCAGAGCCCCGACCGGGGTACCCTTTGGGTCGGGAGGGGTTGCCGCCGCACCCCCACAACCCCT
>JADGNR010000625.1 GCA_017883415.1 Bryobacteraceae bacterium
AAAGAAGGTCCTGATTACATCCAATACGGGCACAATGGCGCTGTGAGATATGAACTGAATGCCCTCATCTTCGGCGCTAGGCAAGAGTGATCCACCTGTACTTGTCAGAAGTCACCCAGGGCAGGAACAGCATTGGGAGAGGTAGAGATATATAGAGCATCATCCCGCACCGCAGGTGCGGCTTGGTTTTGCTTTTCAGTGTCATCCCACGCCGAAGGCGTGGCTGCGGCATACGCTCTGCATGCATTTTCAGGATGGGCGGAGCCTCTGGAGTTTTTGCCGTGCGTATTGGAAGTACTCTTCTCCAACATCCGTTTCAAGTACTTCCTCGATAATCGGTATGAAGTATGCCAGGGAGCGCACGGTAGCCAGCGGCGGAGCATCGGCGGGGCGGATCAGGCGGCGCACCGCAGCCAGCACGAGCGCGTTCTCGACTGCGTGCAAGGGAACGCCGCGTTGATAGAGCTGGATGGCGAGCATGCGGTCAGGCCGGCGTAGATGGCCGCAGATTCCCGGTGTATTGCGGTAGGCTTCGAGAACCTTGCGCACGTAGTCTTCGGAGCCGGATGGTTGTTGATTCACGGCCATCTGCTCAGCCTTGCGGATCGCGCAGCGATGGTCCATCGATGCGTATGGTGTGGCAGTAATGGCGGACGCGGCTCAACAACGCATCGACCATGGTGGGGTTGCCGAGGAAATTGCCCCATTCGTCGTAACTCAAGTTCGTTGTAATAATCGTGGAGTGCCGGTGATAGCGCTCCTCCATCAGCTTGAAGAAGATGTTGGACTGTTCAGGCTTTAGCGTCAGGTATCCAAGCTCGTCAACCAAAAGGACGTCAAGCCTGCTCAGGCGGTTCAGCAGTTGACGCGACGAGCGGTCGGCCAGCGAGGCATACATCTGATCGAACAAGTCCTGGGCGCGGATGAACTGACAGCGGTATCCATTCTCCAGCGCTTTCAACAGCAGGCCCGAGGCCAGTCCTGTCTTGCCCACACCGGGCGGCCCGACCAGCACCAGGTTCTCCGCTTTGGCGATGAAGTCCAACTCGGCCAGAGTGTGGATCTGCTTGCGGCTGACGCCGGGCTGTCGTGCAAACGGGAAGCTGGTCAGCGACCAGTTCTCGGGGAGAGCGGCACGCTTGATTCTCCACGCCAGCGCAGTTTCCTGACGATGATGCCACTGTGCACGCAGCAGGCGAGTTAATAACTCGGAGTAGGAGACATCCTCCTTCTCGGCGGCGTCCAGTTGCTCGCTGCAGATATCCAGGATGCGATTCAGGTGCAGGTTCTTCAGCAGTTGTTCCAACTCGTCACTCGGTTTCATTACTCACTCTCCGGATCGTTGTTCAACAGGAAGTAGTCGCGCGCGACCTTCCGCAGGATCATGCGTTCGACACGGTCCAGGTCGTAGAGTCCGTAGCGCGCGGCTTCGGCAACTGCGGCCTTCAGCGGTTCCCTGGGATACTCGCGCACCATGCGCAGCAGTTGGCGCAGGGCAAGAACGACAAGCTTGCGGCTGTGTTGTTTCAGAGCCGCCACATAGCCGGTGATTTCAGGCACGGCCTTGAGGATCAGCGCTTCCTCGGGACGAGGGTCGGGGCGCTTGACGCCCCGCGGCGGCCGGTGTTCGGCGAGTACGACGTGCCGGCGCTCCGCCTCCGCCACACGCTGATGAGTTGCCAGATGACGGGCATCGAGTTGGATTTCGATCTTGCTGCTGGTCTCGCGCACTTCGACGCGGCGGCCGATCCAGTCAACCGGCACTGAGTAGCGGTTGCTGTTTACCGTAACAAAACCCTCCACATCCACCATGCGTTCGTACAGACGGTAGACCTCTGGAACCCAGACCGGCAGCGGGCGCAGATGCTGCTGCTCCATCGCGAACAACTCGCGCGGCACGGCGCGGAGATGTTTCTTGTACGTCGCGTTCACGCGGTCGCACCACTGCCGCGCCTGCTGGTTCAGATCCTGCCAACTGGCGAAGCTGCGTCCCGCCAGGAAGTTCCGCTCGATAAACCAGAACGGACGTTCGACGCGGGCCGAGCGGTTGGCGTCGCCTAACTCATGAGCTACGAAGCGGAAGCCGAAGCGCTCTGCAAAAGCCGCCATCTCCGGCACCGGAACCATCGCGCGTCCGGTGCCGCGCAGCACCACGACGTGAGTGTTGTCGATCATTACGCGTTCCGTCGAACCGTTGAAGTAGCGCAGAGCCTCGACGAGGAAGACCTTGCAATCGAAGCGCTGGAAGGTGGGATACAGCTGGAAGAACAGCATGTGCGAGTAACACAGAACCGCCGACGCAGTCTGCGCCTTGCGCCGTTTCCCTCCCAGTTGAACCTCGTGCGGTGAGGTGTCGTGCTGCAGTTCCTCGGCCGGGGTGAAGTGATAACGGCCCGCCGCTACCACCGGCGCTTGCCCGATCCCATGCCGGCGGCAGAAGGCGGTCAGTGCCGAGTACGACAGGTTCGCTCCACTGGTGGTTTCGTCAACTTGATTTGGGCTCTTCCGCACTTTTGGTGAAGCGGCCCTGCGCTCCGCCTTTATCACGCGGCGATCCA
>JADGNR010000341.1 GCA_017883415.1 Bryobacteraceae bacterium
ACACCTGGGCTTCGAACTACTTCAAGCAGGTGTTCGCGGTCTCCGCCAAGGTTACTAACGGAGTGAATCCCGACGGCAGCGAGATACTCTTTGGGTCGCAGAAGAACTCGAAGGATTTCTGGTTCGATGCCGATTACTGGTTCGGCCCCGACGGCGGCGTAACATTCATGACTTACTATGGGCGCAAGGACCAGGTGCAGAATGCCGGGACGGAGGACGAGTTCACTTTCCATCCCACCATCCGGCGGTATGGGATTTTCGGCAACTACCTGTTCTTCGACAAGCTGGATGTCCTGGGAGGCTACCTGCGCAGTAGCGACGATTTCAAAGACGCAGCCGACAGCGACACCACCAGATTCATTTCGAACGGGTACCGCGCGGAGGTGGATTACTACCTCCAGCGCGGCTGCGCCTTGATGGCGCGCTACGACCGGCTGAATCAGACCTTCTCCGGCGGACCCACTACCCACACCGATGCCTGGGCGATAGGCGGTTCGAAGGCGCTCACGGAGCTGGGCAACGTGGTCATCCGCGGGAGTTACACGCACCAGCGCGATACCGACCCGGCTTCCGGAGCGGTATCTACCGACAAGCTTTTTAAGCTCGACTTACGAATCATGTGGTAAGGAGAAAACGGAAAATGAAAACACTATCTCACCTCATCATGCTGTCCGCCCTATGCCTGCCGCTGTCCCTGGTGGCACAGACCAAAAGCAATGTGACGCTGCCGCAGGACAAGGGGCCCGACAAGATCGACGTCTCCGCCTATCCCGCGCCCATGCAGGCCAACTACAAGCTGTTCACGGGCAAGTGTTCCAAGTGTCATACCATCGCCCGGCCCATCAACACCATGATGAAGGAGGACGAGTGGTCGCGCTACGTCAAGCGCATGATGCACAAGCCCAACTCGGGCATCAGCGATAACCAGGGCAAGGAGATCTTCGACTTTCTCGTCTACGACCAGACCAACCGCAAGGACAAGAACCCGAAGTCCTTCTTCCCCGCCCTGAGCGACGAGGAGATCGACAAACTCAAGAAGGGGCAATAGCGGCGGACCGCCATGCCTTATCGCGTCACGGTTCCCGACCAGGATTATTTCGACCGTAACATCCCCTGCCGTACGGCGTGTCCCATTCACACGGAGTGCGGCCGCTACGTGCAGGCCATCGGCATTTCCCAGGACGAGGAAGCGTACATGCTGGCGCGGGCGCCCAACCCGTTCGCCTACGTCCTGGGCAGGATTTGCGCTCATCCGTGCGAAGACGCCTGCCGGCGCGGCAAGATCGACGAACCGATCGCCATCTGCGCGCTCAAGCGATATGCCACCGAGCGCCACAACCTGGGAATGGGGCACGATCCGGCGCGCAAGCTCCAGCCGCCGGCGCCCAAGCGCGGGAAGAAGATTGCCATCGTCGGGGCGGGCGTGTGCGGCCTCACCTGCGCGCACGACCTGGCCCTGCTGGGCTACGCGGTGGAAGTTTTCGAATCCGCGCCGGTCCCGGGCGGGATGCTCTACCTGGGCATCCCGAATTTCCGGCTGCCGCGGGAAATCATCATGATGGAGGTCGATAACATCCTGGGCTTAGGCGTCACGCTGCATACCCGGATGACGCTGGGACGCGATATCACGCTCTCCGGGCTGCGCGCGCAATTCGACGCCGTGCTGCTGGCCACCGGTCTGAACAAGGGCCGCGAGTTGAACATCCCGGGCGCGCACCTGCCGGGGGTCTACAACGGCATCGATTTCCTGATCAACGTCAACCTGGGCTATGAAATCGAGCTGGGGAAACGGGTGGTGGTGGTGGGCGGCGGGAACGTGGCCATCGACGTGGCGCGCGCGGCCGTGCGCCTGGTGCAGGACGCGCCCTCCGGCGGCGCCGCCGAATCCGGGGCGGAGAGCCTCCAGCCGGCGCTCGATGCCGCGCGCATGGCGCTGCGTTCCGGCGCCGAGCAGGTCACCCTGGTGAGCCTGGAATCCCGCGAGCAGATGCCCGCGTGGAAGGGCGAGGTCCACGAAGCCGAGCACGAAGGCATCGCCGTGGACAACGGATGGGGGCCCAAAGAGGTCGTGGCCCAGGATGGGAAAGCCGCCGGTCTCAAGGTGCGGCGATGCATCACCGTCTTCGACGAGAACGGGCGCTTCAATCCGGCCTTCAGCGACGAAGAGAAGATCATCCCGTGCGAAAGCGTGGTGCTGGCCATTGGCCAGCAGGCCGACCTCTCCTTTCTGGGCAACGAGGACGGAGTCCAGGTGACCCCGCGCGGAATCCTCAAAATCGACGAGAACCTCATGACCACCGCGCCGGGAATTTTCGCCGGCGGCGACGTAGCCTTCGGGCCGCGCATCCTGGTGGAAGGAGTGGCCAACGGGCACAAGGCCGCGCGGTCCATCCACGTATACCTGAGCGGCAAGACGCGGAAGACCATCCTGAGCCGTTTCCGCATCTTCGATAACTGGGAGATGCCGCGCGGGTTCCTGAGCATCGCGCGCCAGACCATGCCGGTGCTGCCCGCCAACCGCCGCATCGGCATCGCCGAGGTGGAGCTGGGCTTTGACGAGGAGCAGGGGCGCGCCGAAGGACTGCGCTGCCTCAAGTGCCAGGTCAACACCATCTTCGACGGATCCAAGTGCATCCTCTGCAATGGCTGCGTGGACATCTGCCCGGAGCACTGCTTCCGCCTGGTGGACCTGACCCAGATTCAGGGAGACGAGCGCTACGAGAGCCTGATCGCCAAGCGATACGGGGTGCCGGCGAGCGAGCTGCCGCGCGGGCAGGCTACCGCCATTATCAAGAACGAAGAAAAGTGCATTCGCTGCGCGCTGTGCGCCCAGAGATGCCCGACCCACGCCATCACCATGGAGTCGCTGGAGCAGCAGGAACGGGAGGTATTCGAGTGAGTGGGGTAGGCCTCCTGGCCTGCCCAGCGCAAGGAGCGCGCCTTCGGCCGGAGGCCGACGAGGGCGTCGGCCCGCGGGCGTGGGCGCCCGCCCCACCACGGCAATTCGTGGGGCAGCCAATCCTGGCTGCCGCCGGCTTTCAGCCGGCGCTGGCGGACAGCCGCCTGAAAGGCGTCCCCAGAGGGGACCCCGGGCAGGATTGCCCGCCCCACGATGCGGGGAGAACAATATGAAGAGACGATCCTTCACAAGCTGGGGCACGGCCGGTCTGGTAGCCCTGTGTTCGGCCGTCGGGGTAAGCCTGGGAGCCGTCGTCCGGTTTCTGACTCCCAGCGTGTTCTACGAGCCGCCGCAGTCGTTCAAAATCGGCAACCCCGCGGATTTTTCATTCGGCCCACCCACGTTTCTGGCGGAGGAGAAGATCTTCGTATTCCGCGATCGCGAGAAGGGATTCGCCGTGGCGAGCGCGGTGTGCACGCATTTGGGCTGCACGGTCGGCTATTTCCAGGACGACCAGCGCTTTCACTGCCCCTGCCACGGCAGCGTGTTTGCCGCCGATGGCGCCGTCGAGCACGGGCCGGCGCCGCGCCCGCTGGTGTGGTTCGAAGTGACGGCGGCGCGCGACGGCCAGCTCAAAGTGGATAAGGACCACGTGGTGCCGGCGACCTATCGCCTGATGGTGTGACCATGACTTCCCTGCGAGATGTGTGGCGTTCGATTGTCCGCCGGGACCCGCTGTCCACCGACAAGGGAAAATCCGAGCTGGTCTTCCTCAACCTGTGGCTGCACATTCACCCGGCCAAAGTGAAGCGCGAGAACTTCAAGCTCAAGCACACGTTCTATCTGGGCTTCATCACCTTCTACCTGTTCCTGATCCTGGTCACCACCGGGGTGGCGCTCATGTTCTATTACCGCCCCGATGCGCCGCAGTCCTACCAGGACATGAAAGACCTCCAGTTCGTGGTCTACCTGGGTAGCTTCCTGCGCAACATGCACCGGTGGAGCGCGCACGGCATGGTGATCTGCGTCTTCCTGCACATGTGCCGCGTCTTCTACACCGGCTCCTACAAGCCGCCGCGCCAGTTCAACTGGGTGATCGGCGTGTTTCTGTTCCTGCTGACGCTCGGGCTTTCCTTCACCGGCTACCTGCTGCCGTGGGACCAGCTCGCGTTCTGGGCCATCACCGTGGGATCGAACATCGGCGGCTACGCGCCGGTGGTGGGCGCCCGGCTAAAGGAGTTGCTGCTGGGCGGCCATGCGGTGGGCGAGAGTGCCCTGCTGCGTTTCTACGTGCTGCACGTCGCCGTGCTGCCCTCCATCGTGATCCTGCTGACCATGGTCCACTTCTGGAGGGTGCGCAAGGATGGCGGGCTGTCGCGTCCCGTGTGGAAACTGAAGCCGGCGGCGGCCGGCCCGCTGGTCCGCATCGGCGCGTCCGCGCCGGCCGAAGTCGCCCTGCGGGTGATGCCGGCCTCCCAGGACAAGACCTACGGCCTTATGGAGGTGGTGACGGGCAAGCCGATCTTCGAAACCGTGACCGCCGAAGAGGAGGAAGACACGGTCTTCTCCTACCCCTATGCCTTCTTTCGCGAGGCCATCGCCTTGATGGCCACGGTGACCAGCGTGATGGCCGTGTCCCTGTTCTGGCAGGCCCCGCTGGAAGAATTGGCCAATCCCGCCAAAACGCCCAACCCGGCCAAGGCGCCGTGGTATTTTCTGGGGCTCCAGGAACTGGTGAGCCACTCGGCGCTGCTGGGCGGCGTGGTAGTGCCGGCGCTGGCCGTGATCGGTCTGCTTGCCATCCCGTACCTGGATACCAACCCCAGCCGCCGGCCGGCGGACCGCAAGTGGGCCATTCGCGCGTTCACCTTGTTTGTGGTCGTCAACGTGGTCCTCATTATTATCGGAACCCTCTTCCGCGGCCCGGGCTGGGCGCTGGTGCCGCCCTGGGTGCACGTTACGGGGGCTGAGTAAATGGAACGGAGGATGCCGCAGTTCTTCTTCGCCCTGAGCCTCATCGCGCTGGTGCTCATGCTGGCCGCCGTCTGGCAGGCGGGCACCCCGTCGTGGAAGAGATACCAGCAGGAGTACCACCGTCTGGAATCGCTGGGCGAGCCGAATGCCGCCGCGAAGGCCGCGGTGCTGAACACGGGGCTGGACATCCGCCAGGACCTCCTGCCGGGCTTGCAGCGCGTAGACCGGTGCACCACCTGCCACCAGGGCGTGGAAGACCCCACCATGAAGAACGCGGCGCAGCCCTTCACCTTCCACCCCAACCTGGCGCCGCACGTGGTGGCCAAGTTCGGCTGCACGGTGTGCCACGGCGGGCAGGGCCTGGCCACCGACAAGGAAAACGCGCACGGGCGCGTGCCGTTCTGGCCTGAGCCTCTGCTCCCCAAGGAGTACATCCGCGCCTCGTGCGGCCGCTGCCACAAAGAGGGCGAAGTTCCCGGCGTGCCCGAGCTCACCGAAGGGCGGCGCCTGTTCGAATCCACGGGCTGCCGCGGCTGTCACAAGCTCAATGGCGTAGGCGGCAGCATCGGGAAGGATCTGACCGAGGAGGGCGCCGTGCGCCGCTACCCCGAGTGGCTCGAGCGGCACTTCCTCAACCCCAACGCCGTATCGCCCAACTCGCCCATGCCCAATTTCCATTTCACCAGGGAACAGGCGCGGGCGCTGACCTTCTACATGCTGTCGCTGACCAACGAACAAATGGGCAGCTACTACTCGAGCGTGCGGCTGATTCCCAGCGCCGGCTTCGGGCGCCAGTTGTTCACCGAGAAGAACTGCATCGCCTGCCACAGTATCGGCGGCGTGGGCGCGAAGGCCGGGCCGGACCTGCTGGGCGTGACCAAGGCCCACTCCGCCGGCTGGCTGGACGAGCAACTGGTGAATCCGCAACTGCTGTACCCGGGCAGCACCATGCCGGCCTACGATCTGGAGACCAATGCCCGCAAGGCGCTCATCACGTTCATGGCCGCGGCCACCCCGGAGGACGCTCAAACAATTCTCTCCGGGCGTCCCAAACCGCTGAGCGCCGAGGAGGCGGCTATCGAAGGCGGCCGCCAGAGCTTCGCGCGTTTCGGCTGCGTAGGCTGCCACGGTCTCAATCTCCAGGGTGGCGTGCCCAACCCCAACAGCCAGGGCGGCGAGGTGCCCTCGCTGCTGCACGCCTCCGACGACTACACCAAGGACGAAGTGATCAAGATCATCCGCAACGGCAAGCAGCCGCCGCTCGAGAATACGGCCAAGCCCGCTCCGCCGCTGTACATGCCATCGTGGAAGGTCGTGCTCACCGACGAGGACATCAACCGCATCGCCGATTATCTCTGGTCGCTGCAGTCCAAGAAGTCGGGTTGGTAACCACAGCGCTCAGCTTTCAGCGCTCAGCTTTCAGCGCTCAGCTCTCAGCGCTCAGCTTATCCGCTGCCAGCTAAAAGCTGATCGCTAACGGCCGAAAGCTTATAGCTCTGCTTGCCGAATCCGCCGTCGCGAGGTACAGTAAAGAGAGTTACAGGTCTGAAACAATAATGTTACCCGAACGCATCGAGCTGCACGGATGGGATGCTGAAGCCCAAGCCTGGCATGGGCCGGACG
>JADGNR010000077.1 GCA_017883415.1 Bryobacteraceae bacterium
TCCCGGAAACGGCTGGCGCGGGCCGGAAAGGATCTGGCCGGGTTTGGGCGACACCGCTCCCGGTCCCGGCAGCGGCTTGGCCGCCGGCGCCGGACGTCCCGGCGCGAATCCGCTTGCCGGCAACTGCGGCGCGGGCGGAGTGCCCGCTGCGGCCGGCGGCACCGTGCGCGGCGCTTCCGGAGCCGGCGCCCCATGACCGGCCACCGGCGGATGGATCGGCCGCCCGGTCGCCAGCGGCGGCCGGATGGGCGCTGCGGCCGCGGTCCCTGGGCGCACTTCCTCCGCCGCCTTCTCCACCACCGGCCTGGCTGCCAGCGGGACGCCCGCTTCTTTGGAAACCGCGGGCGCGGTGTGCATGGGAGCCGGCGGTTCCGGCAGCGCTCCCGGCGTTTCGGCCTGGGGCGCAGCGGTGGGCTCCGCGGGCGCCTCTTCCGGCGTCTCGGGTACGTAGTCCGGCGTCTCAAACCCGTACAGCCGCCGCAGCGCGATCGCCACGTCCTCATCGATGGAGCTGGAGTGCGTCTTTTTTTCGGTCACGCCAAGCTCGGGGAGCCGATCCAGGATCTCGTGGGCCTTGACTTCCAACTCCCGCGCCAGCTCGTTGATTCGAATCTTCTTCATAGAGAAAGCTATCTGCATCTACCCGCGGAGGCGCTCCTATTGGTGGCGACCTTCCTCCGGACCCACACTTTCCGACTGATTGTGAGTGGGGGAATCCGCGTCTTCTATCGTACCAAACTGTTCACCCGTTTCAGAGGTTTCGGCCGGCACCGGCTCCTCGCCGCCGCCGGGAGGGGCAATCTCCAGGGCCGCCTCTCCGGCTGCCTCCGTCGCCGGTACAGCGGCGCCTGCTTCAACCTCGTCCCCCAGCGCGGGCTCGGGTACCGGCTCGGATGCCGCCGGCGGCGCTGCCGCCACTGGTTCGGCCTCGGCTTCGCCCGCGCCCTCCGGGGCTTGCTCTTCGAACTGGCTGTAGTAGGCGTTGACCGCGTCCAGAATCCGCTGCACCATCTCGGGGCCCACGCCCTGGATCTCTTCCAGTTGCTCGGGAGTCATGCCGCCCAGTTTCTCGATGGTGCCCACGCCCGTTTCCAGCAGCCGCTCCACCAGGTTTTCGGCCAACCCGTATTCGATCAGCACCGAGACCGGCGCCCCCGGCGCCACCAGCGCGGCCATCTGCGATTCCACTTCCTGGCGCTTCTCTTCCTCGCTCTTGATGTCGATCTTCCAGCCCAGCAGCTTGGCCGCCAGGCGCACGTTCTGCCCCTTTTTGCCGATGGCCAGCGAGAGCTGGGAATCGTCCACGATCACTTCCATGTGCTTCTCGATCGGGTTGACGATCGAGATGCGGCTTACCTTGGCCGGGCTCAGGGCATGGGTGGCGAACCCCACCGGATCGTCGGAATACTCGATGATGTCGATCTTTTCCCCGCGCAGCTCGCGGATGATGGATTGCACGCGCATCCCCTTCATCCCCACGCAGGCGCCCACGCTGTCCACATCGCGGTCGCGGCTCTGCACGGCGATCTTGGTGCGCTCGCCGGCTTCCCGCGCGCAGCCCTTGATGGTCACCGTGCCATCGTAGATTTCCGGCACTTCCTGCTCGAACAGACGCATCACCAGCTCCGGCGCGGCGCGCGACACCAGCACCCCCGGCCCTTTGCTCGACTTGTCCACCAGCTTGATGACGCACCGCACCCGGTCGCTCACGCTGTAGCTTTCCAGGCGCGACTGCTCCTTTTTGGGCAGCTTGGCCTCGGTCTTCCCCAGATCGAGAATGTAGTCCGGCCCTTCCACGCGCTTGATGGTGCAGTTCACCAGCTCGCCCGTGCGCCCCGAGTACTCGTTGAACACGGTCTCCCGCTCGGCCTCCCGCACTTTCTGGAAAATCACCTGCTTGGCGGTCTGCGCCGAGATGCGGCCCAGCGCCTCGGTGCTCTTCTGGATGCGGATTTCGCTGCCGATTTCCGCCTCGGGGTTGATCCGCTTGGCCTCGGCGAGCGTCATTTCGTGGACCGCGTCGATCACCGGCTCGGCTGCTTTCTTGACCGAATAAAGCTGAATGGCGCCGGTCTTGGCGTCCATCTCGGCCACGTAGTCTTCGTTGGTGCGGTAATGTTTCCGGGCGGCGATCAGCATGGCGTCTTTGACCGCGTCCAGCACGATTTGCGGATCGATGCCCTTTTCCTTGCTGAGGATCTCGATAGACTGAAAAATCGTTTCCAAAGTGCCCTCTTTGTTCCCAATGAGTTTTTTGAGTGCTTTTCTCCCGGCGGGCTTACCACTCGAACTTCAGATTGGCCTTCTGCACCTGCTCGAAGGGGAACCGCATGGTGGTCCCCGGCGCGGTCTCGAGCGCCACGTTGCCGTCGTCGAACCCGGCGAGCGTCCCTTCCCAATTGCGCCGGCCCTCCCTGGCGTCGCGCAGGGTGATTCTCGCCTTCTTGCCCTGGAACCGCTGATAATCCTGTGGTTTGAGCAGCTTGCGTTCGAGGCCGGGCGAGCTCACTTCGAGCGTATAGCGGCCGCCCGGAACGATATCTTCCACGTCCAGAATGGTGCCGACCTGGTGCGAGACCAGCTCGCAATCGCCATGCGTGACGCCTTCCGGCTTATCGATCGAAATGCGGATCAGCCGCTGACTGCCGCCGCCCTTGACCTCGACTTCGACGATTTCCATGCCTTCCGGTGCAGCCACGCGCTGCGCGATCTCTTCGATTTGGGACACGATTGCTTCCTGCATCGTTCAAAAACTGCCGAGGCCAACAAAAAAGTGGGCTTTCGCCCACTCGGATGGCCCGACACTCAAGCCCCATTGTACCTTGTTTGACGAAGGAGGGGAAGAGGAGTTGTGAACTTCAGCCCTTACAGGCCTCCTCCACGCTGGGATAGAAGCGGAATACCCGGTCGAGCAGGCTCACGTGAAAGCTCTGAAACACGTGGCCCACGGCGCCCGCCATGTACATTTGCCCTCCCGCGGCCGCAATGCGGTTGTAACTGGAGATGAAGCGCCCGATCCCGGTGCTGTCGATGGAGGAGACGCCGGCCAGGTCGAAGACGATCCGTCGTTTGCCCTGCCCCAACATTTCCTCCACCAGGTTGGAAATCTGCTCGCTCTCCGCCCCCATCATCACTTTGCCGCTGAGGGTGACCACGATGGTCCCCGGCACGACCTCCTGATGGCTCATCTGCATCAACATGCAATCGACCAGTGTACGCCATCGGGAGGTGGGGCACGATGGAAATCCTGCGCGGCGATTGTTTACGCCGCCTTCCCCACGTGGTCTCCACCAACCGAGCGTCCGTCCCTGGCGGCACGACAGCGCGACGGTTTCTGCAGGACCAGCCGATGGGCAGCCGCGTGAGTTGCCTCCGCCGAAGCTTTGCCGTACTCTGAATGCGATGGAAGTGCACTTCACCCCCGAGCAGGAAATACAGCTTGCGCAGATCGCCACCAAGGAAGGCACCGACGCCGAAAGACTGGTGAAGGATGCCGCCTTGCGTCTGCTTGAGGAGGATGCCCGCTTTCGTGCCGCCGTGCAGCAGGGTATTGCACAGGCCGACCGGGGCGAGTTCATTGAAGAGAGAGAAATGGACGCTCGCTTAGAGCAGATGCTTCGCTCCTAAAATGCGAATCCGCTGGACGCCGGCCGCCGCAGCGGACCTTGCAGCACATCAGCGATTACCTCAAAGACCATCATCCGAATTACAGGCAGCCGACTGTGCGGAAGATTTATGCCGCAATCCAATCCCTGAAGGAATGGCCCCATCGTGGCCGTGTCGGACGGGAGGAAGGAACCCGAGAGCTCTTGTTCCCTCCGCTGCCCTATATCGCGGTCTATCGCGTGGAGGAGCAGAGCGTCGAGGTCTTGCGGGTTATCACGGCGCTCAGGACCGGCCGGGACTCGCACGGTGATTTCCCCCGGCGCCCGGTTCCTCTCCGGCGCCCGCTTCCTCTGTTCTATAGTGGTCGGAAGTGGAAGAGGCAGTCGAGCAAGAGGGCATTCGCGGGGTCTGGCACCTGCCCGATCATCCCAATGCCGATGGGCTGGCGCTGACCCACGGCGCCGGGTCGAACTGTAACGCTCCGCTGCTGGTGCGCATGGCGCGGGCGTTCGCCGACGCCGGATACCTGGTGCTGCGCTACGATCTGCCTTTCCGGCAGCAGCGGCCCAAAGGTCCGCCGTTTCCCGCCGGCGCGGCGCGCGACCGCGAGGGAGTCGAGCGCGCGGTGGAAACGGTGCGCCATCGAGCGCGCGGACGGGTCTTCGCCGGCGGGCACTCGTATGGCGGGCGCCAATCCGCCATGGCGGCGGCTGAGCGTCCGGGGATGGCGGCGGCGCTCCTGCTGCTTTCGTACCCCCTGCATCCGCCGCGCAAGCCGGAGCAGAAACGAACCGCCTTCTTTCCGGACCTACGCACGCCGGTCTTGTTCGTGCATGGCACCGCGGATCCGTTCGCTTCGCCCGAAGAGCTGCGCGAGGCGATCGCGCTGATTCCGGCGCGCACGGATTTACTGGCGGTCGAAGGCGCGGGGCACGATCTGAAGCGCGCGGCCGATCTTGCAGCCGAGATCCTGGCGCGGTTCCACGCACTGGTCTGCTATTCTGACAAATAATCCCGCGAGCGTCATGCCTATGCGCGAATACCGCTATACGACTCCCCACGGGATCCAGGTCGCGCGCACCGTCTCCAAGGCCAGTTTCCGGAAGGGTCTCAAGCACCTGCAGCGCGATCTGGACCGGCACCGGGGCATCTATCTCTCCTCGGGGTACGAGTACCCCGGGAGATATTCGCGTTGGGATATCGCCTCCACGTGCCCGCCGCTCGAGATCGTCGCCTGCGACCGCCGCGTGGAATTCCGCCCGCTCAACGAGCGCGGTGGCAAGATCGCGGAGCTTCTGGCCCCGGTGCTGACCGGCCATCCCCACTGGGAGACGTTCGGGTTCGAAGCGGGCACGCTGGCGGGCGTATTGAAGCCGCTGCCCAGGCTGTTTCCCGAAGAGGAGCGCAGCAAGCAGCCCTCGGTGTTCTCCATTCTGCGAGCGCTGGTCGAGGAGTTTCGCGGCGGGGAGGATTCGCGGCTGGGGCTGGTCGGCGCCTTCGGCTACGACCTGCTGTTCCAATTCGAGCCCATCGAAAAGAAGCTCCCACGCAGCGGTCACAAGGACCTGCACCTGTTCCTCTGCGACGACATCTGGTTCATGGATCGCAAGAAGGAGCAGATCGAGCGCTACCGCTACGAGTTCGAGCGCGAGGCCGTATCCACGCGCTCGCTGGCCCGCGACGCCCGGGAGATCGCGCGGCCTCCTAAATCCAAGCCCGGCGAAATTGTCTCCGACCACACGCCGGAGGAGTACATGGCCAACGTGGAGCGGGTGCGGGAAGGAATGCGGCGCGGCGACTACTACGAAGTGGTGCTGCGCCAGACTTTCCGCACGCCCTACTCGGGCAAGGCGTCGGAACTGTTCGAGCGGGTGCAGCGCGCCAGCCCCAGCCCGTACGAGTTCTTCCTGCAATTCGGCGATGAGCAACTGGTGGGGGCGTCGCCCGAGATGTTCGTTCGCGTCGAAGGCCAACGCGTCGAGACCTGCCCGATTTCCGGGACGGCGCAGAGGACCGGCGACCCGCTGCGCGATGCCGACAACATCCGCGAGCTGCTGAAATCCACGAAGGAAGAGTCCGAGCTGACCATGTGCACGGACGTGGACCGCAACGACAAATCGCGGGTGTGCGAGCCCGGCAGCGTGAAGGTGATCGGGCGGCGGCTGATCGAATCGTACGCCGGCGTGTTCCACACCGTGGACCACGTGGAAGGGACGCTCAAGGAAGGCTTTGATGCGCTCGATGCCTTCCTGAGCCACATGTGGGCGGTGACGGTGATCGGCGCGCCGAAAAAGGCCGCGGCGCAAACGGTGGAGGCCCTGGAGAAGAACGCGCGCGGCTGGTACGGCGGGGCGGTGGGCATGCTCTCGCTCGCGGGCGATATCAACACCGGCATTCTGATCCGCACCACCTACCTGCGCGACGGAATGGCTTCTTACCCTGTGGGCGCGACCCTGCTCTACGATTCCGTACCGGCCATGGAAGAGCAAGAGACGCGATTGAAAGCCACCGGGTTCTTCCGCACGCTGGGCTCGGGCGAGACGGCGCGGGCCGCGGCCCCCCAGGCTGGGAGCGAGCGAGAGCGCGAACCCGTGGGCGCAGGCACCAGGCTCCTTCTGGTGGATAACGACGACTGTTTCATCCACACGCTGGCCAACTACGCGCGGCAGACCGGAGCCGAAGTGGTGACCTATCGCGCCGGTTTTCCGGCGGAGCTGATTGCCCAACTGGCGCCGGCCTTGATCCTGATTTCACCGGGCCCGGGCCGGCCGGCGGATTTCGGCGTGCCCGGCCTGGTGCACACGGCCGTGCGCCTGGGCGTGCCGCTGTTCGGCGTCTGCCTGGGATTGCAGGGCATCGTCGAAGCGTTCGGCGGCGAGTTGGGCGTGCTCGATTACCCCATGCACGGCAAGCCCTCGACCGTGCGCCACCGCGGCCTGGGGATCTTCGAAGGACTGCCGGAGGAATTTATCGCGGGGCGCTATCACTCGCTCTACGCGCGGCGCGAGACGTTCCCGGCGTGCCTGGAAGTGACCGCGGAATCGACCGACGGCGTGATCATGGGCATCCGCCACCGGGAACTGCCCATCGAGGCGGTGCAGTTCCACCCGGAGTCGATCCTCACCGCCGAAGGCGATCATGGGCTGAAGCTCATGGAAAACGCCGTGAAGCTGGGCCGGACCGCGAGGGCATTGTAACCTGCTATACTGTGAGCGTACTCGAAGTCGATCCGCAATCTTTCTCCCCTCACCGGTAGCCGGCTCGCTGATTTCCTTCCACAAAAACGAAAAATGAATAGTTTCACAGAACTCACTCTCTCGGCCGTCTTACAGAAGAATCTGGTCAAGCACGGCTTCACGCAACCCACCCCTGTACAGGCCCTGGCCATCGAGCCCGCGCTGGCAGGCAACAATGTCGTCGCCACGGCGCAAACCGGCACGGGAAAGACCCTCGCCTTTGTGCTGCCGATGATTCAATCGCTGCTCCAGGAACCACGGCAGCCCGGTATCCGCGCGCTGGTTTTGAGCCCCACGCGCGAGCTCGCCATACAGACTCATGAAACCTTCGGCAAAATGGCGGCGGGCACGGGCCTGCGCGCCGCGATCGTAGTCGGCGGGCTGGGCGAAAACCCGCAATTGCAATCCATCCGCAAGGGCGCGCAGGTGGTCATCGCCACGCCGGGGCGGCTCTGCGATTTCCTCACCCGCGAGCTGGTCAGGCTCGGCTCCGTCCAAATGCTGGTGCTCGATGAGGCCGACCGCATGCTGGACATGGGCTTCCTGCCGACCATCAAGCGCATCATGGCCGAGACCCCGGCCGGCCGCCAGACGCTGTTCTTCTCGGCGACCATCGAATCTTCGGTCAAACACCTGGTGGAAACGCACGTGCCCCACGCCGTGCGGATCGAGGTAGGCTCCACCACCAAACCCATCGAACAGATCGACCTGCGCTTCTACGAAGTGGAGCAGGATCGCAAGCTCGCGCTGCTCGAAGGCATGCTGCGCGAAGAAGAGGGCACGTTCCTGGTGTTCGCGCGGACCAAGCATGGCGCCGAGCGGCTGGCGAAGAGGCTGGCCCAGGGCGGCGTGAAGACGGCCGCCATCCACGGCGACCGCAGCCAGAACCAGCGGAACATGGCGCTCGGCGGATTTCAGGAAGGCCGCTACCGCGTGCTGGTGGCCACCGACGTGGCGGCCCGCGGCATCCACGTGGAAGGAATCTCCCACGTGGTGAATTACGATTTGCCGCAGGTGCCCGAGGATTTCATCCACCGCGTGGGCCGCACCGGGCGCATGGGTGCGCGGGGCACGGCGTCGACCTTCGGTACGCGCGCCGAGCGCAGCGAAATCTCCCGCATCGAGCGGACGCTGGCCATACGGCTGGACCGGCGCAACGTGTCGCCGGATGTGGCGCGCGAGCAGGGCGGCAGCGCTGAACTGGTGGAATTGCCGGCGCCATCGCGGCGTCCGGCCCGATTGGTATTCTCGTCGCGCAGGAGCCGCGTGCGTCGCGCGGTGTGAAAAAATCGGCAAGCGAAAGCATGCCCCACCCGGACAGCCGATGCAGTGGTGGGGCATGCTTTAGCCTGCCGTCGCCCGCTTGCGGGCGATCCGCTTTCGCCTAAGATGGTTCCGTGTGGCGACTGCTAGAGAAATCTGCCGCGCCGGCGGCGGTGTTGCTGGTCCTTATTGCCTCGGCGCGCATCGTCTCCACGTACACCGTTTTCAATCACACCATCGACGAGCCCGATAACCTTGCGCCGGGCATGGAGTGGCTGGATGCCGGCAAGTATTTATACGAAGATGCGCACCCGCCGCTGGCCCGCGTCTTCGGCGCGCTGGGGCCGTTTCTGGCCGGCGAACGCTGGCGTCCCGGTCCCGACTCGTACCTGGAAGGCTATCGCATCCTCGGCCGCGGCCGGCATTACGACCGCACGCTGGCGCTCGGCCGCGCAGGCATCCTTCCCTTCTTCTGGCTCGGCTCCCTGGTGGTCTTCCTCTGGGGACGCCGCGCCGGCGGACCAGTGGCGGCGGTAACCAGCACGCTCGTCTTCACCACCATTCCCCCGATTTTGGCCCACGCGGGCTTGATCACCACCGACATGGCCGTGGCGGCGTGCGTCCCGGCCGCGGGCTTCGCATCCCTCTTATGGGCTGAGCGGCCCAGCCGCGCTCGCACGCTGTGGTTGGGCGCGGCCGTGGCGCTGGCCCTGCTTTCGAAGTTCTCGGCGCTGGTCTTTCTGCCGGCGGGCTGGCTGCTGATGTATGCCTGCTATCTTGTGCGGGCGCGTCCCGGTGTGCGGCAGGCGGCCCGGCAGATCTGGGACCGGCGCGGTTCCATCGCCATGGCGGCCGGCGTGGCGTGCCTGCTGATCTGGGCCGGATACCGCTTTACCTTCGCGCGGGTGGAGTTCCTCCATTGCCGCCTGCCCGCGCCGCGCTTCTTCTCGGGGATCCACAGCGTTTGGCTGCATAACCGCGCGGGGCATCCGTCGTATCTGCTCGGCCGGCGCAGCAATGCGGGGTTCTGGTATTACTTTCCGGTAGTGTTGGCGCTGAAGACGCCCCTGGCAATGCTGGCCCTCGTCGCGGCGGCGTTGTGGGCCGGACTGCGCAAAGGCGAGGCGTGGCTTTACCCCGCGATGTTCTCGTGCGGCATTCTGCTGTGCGCCATGGCGGGACGAATCGACATTGGCGTGCGGCATATTCTTCCCCTGTACGCCGGCCTGGCGGTAGTGTGCGGCGTCACGGCGGCGCCCATGCTGGATCGGCGCGCGGCCCGCTGGGCGCTCGGCGCGCTGCTGGTGTGGCAGGTAACTTCGGGAGCGCTCCAGCATCCGGATTACCTGGCGTACACCAACGAGATCGCCGGCACTCACCCGGAAAACTTCGTGGCCGATTCCGATCTCGACTGGGGGCAGGACATGAAGCGCCTGGGCGACTACCTGCGGCGCGTGGGCGCAACGGAAGTGACCTTCGCGCCCTTCCATCGCACGTACCCGGCGCTGGCCGGCCATCCGTTTCCGCGCATGCTGCCGGGCGAAGCGGACCATCCCTCGGTGGGCTGGAATGCGGTGAGCGTCACCGTCTGGAAAGTCTTCGGCTATCCAACATGGCCCGACGGCCGCGAGCCGCAGGCGCGGATCGGGCGTTCGATTCTACTGTGGTATGTGCCGTTATGAAGGCAGCCTACTCCTCCGGCAACCACAGCTCAGGCCGCGGCCGCTTCGGTGGCCGGCGCGGCAGCGCCCTGTCGCGACGCGGCCTCTTGCCGGTACAATTTGCCCTTGCGTGCAAGCTGCCCGTATAATTGAGGCAGATTGCCACGGAGGTTTTGCAAATGGTGAACAAAGCCGCCGAACCAGCGCCGCCGGCGGGCTTCTATTCCCGCCTGCGCGGCAAACTCGGGGTGGCGGCAATTCGTACCGGCGAGGAACTGGCTTCCCTCGTGGAGAAGCGGCTTCCCGTCACGGCCATCCAGTCGCTTGTCCGCGGCGGGCTTTCCAATGCCGAAGTGTACCAGTTGATCGTGCCGCGCAGGACGCTGGCACACCGCATCGCCAGGCATCAGCCGCTCTCTAAACAGGAATCGGATAAGGCCGTGCGTGTGGCCCGGATCAGCGCCATGGCCGAGCAGGTGTTCGCGGAACCGGAACGCGCCTGGCGCTGGCTGCGCAAATCGAAGAGCCGGTTTGACGGCCGGCCCCCGATAGAAATGCTGACGACCGAAGCCGGTGCGCGCCTCGTGGAAGAGATGATCGTCGAAATCGACCATGGCATCTTCGCGTGATCCTGTGGCGCGTCAGTAATTATTCCACGCTCGATGGCAGCGGCGGGTTGAGCGCGCCCGGGCGATGGCATATGCGCGGGCGGCGCATCGTGTATTGTGCCCCGAACCCGGCAACGGCTCTTCTTGAAGTGCTGGTTCACGCCGGGATCGACTTCGACGATCTGCCCGTTAATTTCCGGTACCTGGAGATCGAGGTTCCCGACACGCTGGCCGTCGAGGATGAGGACACGGACGCACTTGGACCGTCGTGGCGGACGGATCTGGAAGCGACCCGACGCGCCGGTGACGAATGGCTCCGCTCCGGCCGCACGGCCCTGTTGCGGATGCCGTCCGTGATCGTGCCGGCTACCCGCAACGTGCTGATCAACCCCCAACATCCCGACAGCACCCAGATCCGGGTCGCTCATGTCCATCATCACGGTATCGACCCCCGGCTTTTGCGGTAGGCCCTCCGCCCGATGTGCCCTCAATTCCCCTCGGCCCCACCGTTGACCGCTATGCGGGGGGAATGCCGATATGACTGCGAAAAAGACATCCCAGGCAACCGTGAAGAAGGCGCCCCTCGCGCGGAAGCGCCAAACCGTTGGCGGGAGCATCGTCGAGGGATTGCAGCAGGCGATCGCGTGGACCAAGGGCGCGGATGATCACGTTCGCGTGACGCTGGTACACGTGCCGCAGGTCGATGTGCGCCGGGTCCGGCGGAAGATGGGCTTGAGCCAGGCGCAATTCGCGAGCAAATTTGGTTTCCCCCCGGCCACGCTTCGCAATTGGGAGCAGGGCCGGTCGCATCCCGATGCGCCCACGCGCGTGCTGCTGGCGGCCATCGCCAAGCACCCCGAGGCGGTAGAGGACGCGCTAGGGAAGGCGGGCTGAATCCATCACTACCCGGACCGCTACTCGCCTACCCCTCCGCCAGCACCAGCCCCGAGGGCAACTCCTCCCCGAAGATGCGGCCCAGCGCGCGGGCGTCTTCCTCTTCGCCTTCGAATTCGGCCAGCAGGCGCGCGGCGTGCGGCAGGGCAGCCAGCTTGCCCTTGACCTTCTCGCGCGTGGCTGGGGGAAGATCGCGCATGGGGTCTTCGGTGCGGCGGGCCAGGGCGGCCAGGGCATCGCCGGAGCCGGCGACGTTGAGCAGCGCCTCGGCCCAACGCGTGACGGTGGCGGCCGGCACCACCAGGTTGACGGGCCCGTAGAAGAGTTTGCGGGCGCCCAGGCGGGAGAGGCACCATAACTCGCTCTCCCTGAAATCGCCCGATTTCACGCGCTTGATCAGCGCTTCGCCCAGCTCCGTCTTGGTGCCGATGGGCAGCAACTCCAGGCTGGCGGCGGTGCGCCACATTTCGCGCAGCAGCGCGGCGTTGATGCGCTGCGGCTTCTTGCTGCCGCGCGGCAGCAGGTACGCGGAGAGGCGCTGGTAAATGTCGGTCTGCTGGTTGCGGTTCTGGCCCCCGGCCACGCGCCCCCAGAAAATCCACCAATCGATTTCGCACTGCACCTGGTTGCCGAACGCGAGGCCGGCGGAGTACAGGCGGCGGGCCTGCTCGATGCGGAAATCGTCGCCCGGATAGCCGAAGCCGGGGCGCAGGCAAAAGCCGCACAGGTTCAGCCATCGCATCTCGTAGGCGGCGCTTTTCTTGCGGCCGTCGGCGGCGGTGAGGAATCGGTCGGCCATCTGGCGGATGGCGGAAAGCGGCCACGAGTTCTTGCCCAGCCCCATGGTCTGCTCGAGTTTCGCGGGGATCTCCTCGGGCGCGAGCAGCGATTTCCCTCCGAATGCGTTCTCGATCAGCTCGAGCGAAGATTTCAGGGCCTGCTCGCTGACCACGGCGGCGGCTTTGCGTTCCGCCGGTGCGGAGGCAGCCTGCTTGCGGAGCTCGAACTGGAGCCGCCAGCGGTTGTCGCTTATTTTCGATTCACACCAGGTTTCGAGCGTGCCGATTTCCGTCAGCCGTGCGCCCAACTTCACCGGGATCAGCCGCTCCTCGGCCTTCTTGCCGAAGCGGATGACGGCGTGGAGCGGCGCGTGCATGTGCAGGCCGGGATCGCCGGCGGGAAACTCGATCACGTCGCCCAGCTTGTCCTCGGTGCGCGTGAGCGAGCTGTAGAGGCGGAAGGAGACGGGCCGGTTGGCCACCAGTTGTAGCGCATCGTTATCGATCTCGATGGCTGCGCCCTCCTCGGCGCCGCGGGGCACCAGGCACACCGCGGGGAATTTGCCGTCGCGCGGCTCGCCCAGCGCGATGAAATATGTGCGCGGGAGGCCGCCGCGCACCAGCACGCCGCTGCCCGTGGAGCGCACGTAGGAGTAGTAGGCCGCGCCGCGCGCCACCGCGAGATCGAGCTCGCTGTTCTCCAGAATCTCGGGGCGGCGGCCGTACCAGCGGCTCACCACATCGGCCACGCGCTCGCGCAGGATTTCGGGGATGAAGAAGCCGCCATTGAACAGGATGGCGTCCGGCGCCTGCCCGGTAGGTTCGAGAAACGCGTTCAGGTGGCGCGTGACGGCGGGATCGGAAACATAGGGCAGGCCGAGCTCGCGGAACAGGCTGCGCTTTTCCTCCTTGGGCGCTTCGCCGCGCTCGGTGAAGGGCAGGAAGCCTTCGAGCGCCAGCTCGAGCGCTTCTTCGCGCGTAATCTCGGTCTTGAGCGATCGGCCGATCAGCGCCGAGCCGGAGCCGAGCACGGTGATCTCCACGCTCTTCAAATTGGGATCGTTGAGCAGCTTCTCCTTGGCGCCGGAGCACTGGCGGCGCAGGCCGCTGCGCTGGCGAATGGAGAGCGGCACGCCGAGCTTGGTCTCCACCAGCCAGGCGAGCGTGAGATCGAGGTTATCGCCGCCGAGTAGCAAGTGCTTCCCCACGGCAGTGCGCGTGAAGTCCACCAGGTCGCCCGCGCGCGAGACGCGGATGAGGCTGAAATCGCTCGTGCCGCCGCCCACGTCGCAGACCAGCACCACCTGGCCGTCGAAGAGCTTCTTGCGCGACTGCGCCAGGTTGTTGGCGATCCAGGAGTAGAAGGCGGCGGCGGGCTCTTCTAGCAGGGTGAGGCGCTCCAGGCCGGCATCGCGCGCGGCCATGACGGTGAGCTCGCGCGCTTCCTCATCGAACGAGGCGGGCACGGTCAGGACGATATCCTGCCCGGCCAGCGGCACGCTCTGCGCGCGGTCCCACTCTTCGCGAAACTTCGCGATCAGGCGCGCCGAGACCTCGACCGGCGAGAGCACGCGGCCCGTCTCGGGCGAGTCCCAGGGCAGGATCTTGGCGGTGCGGTCCACGTCGGGATTGGAGAGCCAGGATTTGGCCGAGTGCACCAGCTTGGTGGGTACCAGCGCGCCCTGGTCGCGGGCATACGCGCCCACCGGCTGCCCCTCTTCGAGGAAGAGGAACGAAGGCAGGGTGCGGCGCGGCTCGGTGCGGCCGGCGGCGACCAGTTGCGGCGTTTCGAAAATGTGGAGCGGCGGGAAGTCGCGGCCCTCGGCCTCGCGCTCGTCGATGTAGGCGAGGGCGGAGTTGGTGGTGCCGAGATCGATGCCGATCTTCATGCTTCCACGCGCTCGCGGACGTTGAACTCCAGCTTCCAGCGGCGGCCGTCGCGGGCCACGCACCAGAGCTGAAGCATGCCCGTTTCCGTGACCACGCTCTCAAAAGATACGGGCACCACCTCCGAGAGGCTTTGCGCGGCGTCGAAGCTCACTTCCATGGGCGAGAGCTCTTCCAGTTCGCCGTCGAAGTCCTCGATGAGGTCGCCGGGGCGATCGTTCTTACGGGCGGCGGAAGTGAAGAACCGGAACTCGGCGGGCTGGCCGACCACCAGGCCGAACTCGCGCCCGGGAATCGCCACCTCGGTTCCTTCCTCCATGCCGAAGGGAGCCACGGCGAGCGCCTTGAGCGGCGCGGGGAAGCCGGGCACCGACGGCATCGCGCTTTCGATGCCCACATAATAGGTGCGGGGCACGCCGCCGCGAATGCGCACGCCGCGTCCCTGCCGCGCGAGCCCATAATATGCGGCGCCGCGCGAGACGGCGTGCATGAGATCTTCGCCGCTCAACAGCTTCGCCTCGCTCATGCCTTCGGCCGCGAGCCAGGCGTTCAGCACCGCGAGGATGCGCTCGCGCACCAGCGCGGCGTTGAGCACGCCCCCGTTGAACAGCACGTGAGTCGGGCAGGCCAGGCCGCTAGGGCCGCGGCGCACCTCGCCGTGCTCGGAGCTGGCGGCCTGCTGCCGCAGGAAGCGCGCCATGTGCCGGGTGATGGCGGCGTCGGCGGCATAGGGCAGCCCCAGCTCCTGCAAGCCCACGCGGCGCTGTCCGGCGGGCATCTCCGTGCTCGAGACGGTGGGCAGGAAGCCCTCGCCCAGCACCTGTTCGATATCGCTGCGCAGGAGCGCCGCCTTGATGGTGCCGCCCACTAGCCCCGTCCCCTTGCCCAGAATCGTAACGGGATGCTCCTTGGCCTTGGAGTCCGGCTCCAGCAGCTTTTCCTTGGCCAGGCGGCAGTTGTTCCACAGCGATTGAAGCTGGCGGCTGTCGATGCGCGTGCCCTTCTCGGCCAGGCGCTGGGACACTACGCCGGCCAGCGCGAGATCGATATTGTCGCCGCCGAGCAGAATGTGCTCGCCCACCGCGATGCGGTTGAGCGCCAGCTCGCCTGCGGTTTCGGTGACCGCGATGAGGGTGAAATCGGTGGTGCCGCCGCCGATATCCACCACCAGGATCAGGTCGCCCAATTGCACGCGGCGGCGCCAGTCGGGGTGGCGTTCGATCCAGGCATAGAAGGCGGCCTGCGGCTCCTCGAGCAGGGTGAAATTCTGGTAGCCGGCCAGTTTGGCGGCTTCGAGCGTCAGCTCGCGGGCCACCGCATCGAAGGACGCCGGCACCGTGACCAGCACCTGCTGGGCGGCGAACGGCGCCTCGGGCATTTTCGAATCCCAGGCGTCGCGCAGGTGCTCCAGGTAGCGGCGGCTGGCTTCCACCGGCGATATCTTGCCGACCCCTTCGGGGGCGCGGAAGGGCAGCAGGGGCGCAGTGCGGTCCACGCCGGAGTGCGACAGCCAACTCTTGGCGGAGGAGACCAGGCGCCCCGCGTTCTCCGCGCCGCGCTTCTGGGCCAGGCGCCCGGCCACGTAGTCGCGGTTCTCGTCCCAAGGCAGGGCGATCGAGCCCGCGGCGAAATCGGAAGGGCCGGGCAGGTAGAGAAACGAGGGCAGCAGATCTTCGTCGCGCACTTCGCCGGGGTTGACCAGTTGCGCCAGCGGGAGCAATTGCACGTTGGCGGGCGCGAAGGGGTCGGCGCCGGGGAGGATTTCCGCGTAGGCGAGCGCGGAGTTGGTGGTGCCCAGGTCGATGCCTATGACGTATTTCGCCTGCAGAGTTTTCTTACTCAATTTCGATTTCCGCGGGGGCGATAATGGCGGCGTCCTGTTTGGCGGCAAGCGCCGGGAGGTCCACTTTGGCGGCGCGCCATCCCTTGTGGCGGAGCGTGCCGCCGGAGGGGGGTGCGGCCGGGACATTGCCCACGAACTTCACCACGTTGGGGTCGGTGGAGGGCGCCTTGGTGAAGGTGCCTTCAACGCCGTCGATCACGGGCTGGAGCGTGACATAGCGGGCGAGCGAATCGCGGCATTGGTTGTGCAGTTCCCGGACGGCGGCGCCCACCTGATCGTCGGAGTAAGACCCGATATCCTCCATGAGGAAATCGACCAGCCGGGAGTCCCGCTGGAGAATGCCGAGGATCTGCAGGGCGCCATCGGAGGTGCGCACCGCGGGGGGCGCGGGCGCCGCGGAGGCAGCCTTGGCGGCTGCGGGGGTGGCGCCGCTGCGCCGCGTCAGGTTGAGCGCGGCCAGGACCCCGGCGGAAAGCGCGCCTTGAAACAAGATATTGAAGAAACAGCGGAAGGCGAGCAGAATGCGGTTCAAATGTGTGGCTCCAAGGTTTTAGGATAGCGGAAAAGGCGCCGCGCGCGGCGCTGCCGGCGTCCACGCCGCTTCTGGTTTATACTGCACCCGGGGTTCTCCGATGCTTTCTTCGTCCAAACTCACCGCCTTCGTCAGCACCACCAACGCCGATCGCGCGCGCGCATTTTACCGCGACACGCTAGGACTCCACCTGGATTACGAGGACAGTTTCGCTCTCCAGTTCGACTGTGGCGGCACACCCCTGCGCGTGAGCATCGCGCCTGAGGTGATACCCGCCAAATACACCGTGCTCGGCTGGGATGTCGCGGACATACGGGCCACGCTCCTGGCCCTGCAAAAAGCCGGTGTCCACTTCGAGCGCTTCGGTTTCCTCCCGCAGGACGACCTGGGAATCTGGACCGCCCCCGGCGGCACCCGGGTGGCCTGGTTCAAGGACCCGAACGGCAACCTGCTCTCCATCGCCCAGCACGGCTGATCAGAGCCGGCGTGTGGCGCCGACCTAGCGGAACACCACCTGGCGCAGCCGCTCCAGTTGGCGGCGGGCGATCTCGGCCCACTGGCCGGAGCGGTCGAGCTTGAGGTAAGCCTTCCAGTGCTGCACGGCTTTCAGGGCATCGCCGGTCCGCTCGCACAGCAGCGCCAGGTTGAAGTGGGCGTCGGCGTAGGCGGGGTTCAGTTGGAGCGCGCGGCGGTAATGATCGAACGCTTCGCCGACCCGGCCCTGCTCGTCGTAAAGGTTGCCGAGATTGAATTGGGCGAGCGGGTAGCCGGGATCGGCCGCGACGGCTTCCCGATAATACTTCTCGGCTTCGGCGAACTTGCGCTGGCGATAGTAGATGGTGCCGAGGTTGACCAGCGCGCCGGCCGCGCTGGGATTGAGTTCGAGCACCTTCCGGTACGCTTCCACCGCCTGCTCGATGGGGGCGCCGGTCTC